>NZ_JBIAYW010000005.1:198698-257438 GCF_042898305.1 Dactylosporangium sp. NPDC000521 | reverse complement strand
ATCACGGCGACGGGTGAGGCGGCACGGCCACGACCCGGAAAAACCCGACTCGCCGCCCCCGCGACCACATCCGCCCCTTGATCGGCGACGACGAAACGGCAGCCCCTCCACACCAGCGACGCCACCCCAGCACCTTGATCCATGGACGGGGCTGGTCGCCCGCACAGCCGGATTCGTCCTTCGATCACGGCGACGGGTGAGGCGGCACGGCCACGACCCGGAAAAACCCGACTCGCCGCCCCCGCGACCACATCCGCCCCTTGATCGGCGACGACGAACCGGCCGGCAGCCCCCTACGCCGGCTACGTCGCCCCAGTGCATTGATCCATGGACGGGGCTGGTCGCTTGGACGGCCGGATTCGTCCTTCGATCATGGCGGCGGGAGAGACGGGGAGGCAGGGCTGGTCCGCGCGCCGCTGGGCGGGTGGGGGGCGGAGAATGAAGGGCATGGAGGGGACGGTGCGGTGGGTGCGGTCGTTGGCGGCGGAGAGTGTGGCGGTGGTGGTCAGGGAGTGCTGTGGGTTGCGGGTGACGGGGTGTGAGCTCGTCAGGTCGCTGGTCAACGACGTGTACCGGGTGGAGGTCGAGGGCGGCCTGGCCTATGCGTGCAAGGTGTACGCCGCCGGGAAGGCGCATGTCGCGTGGGAGCAGGATCTCGCGGTGCACCTTGCGGCGGCAGGAGTCACCGAGGCGGTGCCTGTTCCGATGGAGGACGGGGCGCTCGTCGGGGAGATCGAGGCGCCTGAGGGGGTGCGGCAGTTCACCGTCACGGTGTGGATGCGGGGTGGCAAGCCGCGGCCGCCGTGGTCCGGGGAGTTGTTCTTCCGGTACGGCGAGGCGCTCGCCCGGTTCCACGAGGCGGCGGACGGGTTCGAGAGCGTGCATCCGGCCAGGACGTACGATCCGGTCCGCACGCTGGACGACGCGTTGTCGTACATCGACGATCCCATGGTGCACGGGATCGCGGAGCGGGTCAGGCCGCTGCTGGACAGCAGCGGGGACGTCGGGGTGCGGCACGGGGACGCGAGCCTGGACAACGTGCACCTGACCGATGACGGCAGGGTGCTGTGGCACGACTTCGACCTCGCCGCCGTGGGGCCGCGCGGGGCGGACCTGACCGGGGCGTATGCGAGCGGGCACTGGCCGGCGTTCGAGGCCGGGTACACCTCGCGACGGCGGACGACCGGCGACGTGCGGGCGCTACGGGTGGTGGAGCTGGTGCGCAACATCGCGTGGCATCTGCGGGACAAGGTGGCGGTGCGGGGCACGGAGTCGGCGGCCGAGGGCTGGGTCGAACGGGAGCTGCAGAGCCTGCGGGATCTGCTGTAGGCGGCGGCAAGCCCCGCCGCCGCCTACAGCGTCACCCCGCTACCCGACGGCGCAGCTTGTGCCGTTGAGGGTGAACGCGGTCGGTTTGGCGTTGGTGGTGTTGTTCCAGGAGGCGATGAAGCCGAAGTCGACGCTGCCGCCGTTGGCGCCGATGGTCTTCGTGTAGTCGGCGTTGGTGATGGTCACGTTCGCGCCGCTCTGGGCGTTGACGCCGCCCCAGATCTGGCTGATGACCTGGCCGTTGGCGTAGGTCCACTTGAGAGTCCAGCCGTCCACCGGGGTGGCGGAGCGGTTGGTGATCTTCACGGCGCCCTGGAAGGCGCCGCCCCACTGGCCGGCGATGGAGTACGCCACGGTGCAGGCGGCCGATGAGGAGGGCGAGGACGAGGGCGAGGACGAGGTGGAGCGGGACGGCGACACCGAGACCGACGGCGACACCGACCGCGAGGGCGACACGGAAGAGGCCGACGGCGACGCGGAGTACGACGTCGGCGGGGCGCCGGTGCGGTCGCCGTAGATGATGCCGCGGCCGTTCGTGCCGAGGTAGACCCGGCCGTAGATGCGCGGGTCACCGGTGATGGTGTCGCCGATGTTGCCGTACTGGTGCTGGTCGTCGTTGATCCGCAGCCAGGAGGCCGCGGTGTCGTCGGAGCGGTACACGCCCTTCTTGCCGTCGACCTGCGCCACGGCGAACACGGCGACGTTCGACCGGCCCGGTGCGCCCTTGCCGAACCCGACGGCGTTCGCCGCCTGTACCGACGCGACCTTGGCGAACGAGAGACCACCGTCGGTCGACCGGAAGAGCCCGGAGGTGCCGCCGGCCAGCCAGATCTCGCCGGCCACACCGGGGACCGCCTTGAACGTCGCCGTCGCCGGCAGGCCGGAAGCACCGGCGGTGAACGTGGCGCCACCGTTGGTGCTGCGGTAGAACGTACCGCCGCTGAAACCGTAGAACGTGTTCGCGACAGCCCGGTCGGACTCGACGACCGCGTTCTGCGGCAGGCCCGACGACTGGGTCCACGTGTTGCCGAAGCCGACGGAGTAGACGGGGGCGGAGTTCTTCGGCGCCCAGACGAACCTGGACCCGTCGGCGGCGGCCGCGATGGTGCCGCCCTCGTTGATGCCGCCCGGCTCGCTGCCCTGGAACCAGTTCGCGCCGCCGTCGGTGGAGAACGCGGCGTGGCTGTCGTTGGGTCGGTCACCGTCGGCGAAGTTGCCGGCACGGACCATGACGCTCGGGTTGAGCTCGGCGTAGTCGAGGCTGGTGGTGCTGGTGAAGTACGGCGACTGGAACATCATCGCGGGCACGGCGTCGAGGTTCGTGTGCCGGAAGCCGCCGATGTCGCCGAGGCCGGAGATGAGCGGCGCGCCGGTCGGCGGGCTGATGAGGTCCAGCACCGCGGTCTCCTCCAGGCCCGCGGCCATGGGCTTGATCGTGATCTGGCCGCCGGTGTCCCAGGTGGTGAGGTCGGTGCTGCCGTACACGGTGGCGCCGGTGCCGTACATGAACCGGTTGGAGTTGAAGGGGTCGATCTCCATCGACTCGGTCATCCAGCCGAGCTTCGGTGTCACCTCAGGGGGCTGCGGGTTGGCCCCGAGGGAGAGCCAGGGCGAGCGGCTGACGTCCATCTTGTACCGGAAGCTCCGGTTGGGGTAGCTGGTGAAGTCCCAGATCCGGGTCCAGGTCGCGCCGCCGTCGGTGCTGCGGAAGAAGATGACGTCCGGCCACCACGAGATCTGCGTGGCGACCATGATGGTGCCGGGGTGCTGGCGGTCGATGGTGAGGCCGCTGTAGCCGAAGTAGTCGTCGGAGCTGCTGCTCGGGACGGGGCTGATCTGCGTCCAGGCGCCGGTAGCGGTGTTGTACTTCCAGACGTCACCCTTGCCGCCGTCGTACGGGCCGCCGGTGTCGCTGGTCGCGATGTACAGGTAACCGCCGGCGGTGTCCAGGACGCCCTTGTGCGCCAGGTACCCGGTCGGCTGCCCCGCGACGCGCTCCCACGTGGTGCCGCCGTTCGTGGTGCGGTACACGGTGTTCTGCTTGTCGGCGACGCCGACGTAGATCACAGCACTGGCGTTGCCGGCGGTACCGGAGCGCTTGTCGAACGTCACCCAGGTGATGCCCTGGTTGTCCGTCAGGTACCCGTTGGCGTCGTTCGGGTCCTGTGCGTAGTTGCCCGGGTTGGGGAACGCGGTCACCTTCGCCCAGGTGACGCCGGAGTCGGTGCTGCGCCACAGCCCGTTGCCGCTGGGGGCGCCGAGGTAGAGGATCGAGTTCTTGTTCGGGTCGATCGCGAGCCGCTCCCCCATGCCACGGCCCGGCATGTTGCCGCCGAGCTTGAACGGCAACGGTGAGGTCTGCCACGTGGTGCCCTTGTCCGAGGAGCGCAGGACCGCGCCGTTGTTGGGGTCCCAGCTGTTGGTGTACATGCCGGCGGCCACGTACACCTTGTTGGGGTCGACCTCGTCGGTGGCGAGGCTGACGACGCCGTTGTAGCCCCAGTTGTCCTGGCCGACCCAGTCCAGCAGGGGGATCCAGCGGTTCGTGGCGGGGTCGAGGCGGTACGCCCCGCCGATGTCCGTCCGGGCGTACACCAGGTTCTGCTGCTTCTGGTTGAAGATGATGCCCGGCACGAAGCCGCCGCCCTCGATCTGGACGTTCTTGAGCGCGTACGGGTCCGCGGCCGCGGCCTGCGCGGGGCTGGTGGCGGTCTGCACGGCGACGCCGACGGCGACGACCGTCACCGCCCCCGCCAGCCCGGCGATGAGCCCTCTCAGCTTGGTTCGCATGGGCCGCATGGTGTGAGCGCTCACTGTCCCGGGTCAACGAAGCCGGTGTCCCACCCCAGGTCACGGCCCATCAAGGTGTGAAAGTCTCACCGCCTCGGTGGTCACAGAGCGCTTTGGCCGGCACCCGAGGTGATGTTGCGTATGGTTGGGCTCCGTGAGACGGGCCCAACCGCTGATCGCTCTCGCCGCCGCGCTCGTCGTCGGCGGCTGGCTGCTGTTCTCGCCCACGTCGCGGGACACGTCGCAGGACGCGCAGCCCTCGGTCGCGCCGTCGGGGGCCGGGACGGTCACGGCGACGCTGGAGCCAGGAGTGATGCCCGCGAAGCTCGCCGACGGGGCGATCTACACGCCGCTGCTCTACCTGGACACGGGCACCTCCGTCGGCACCGCCCTGTCCGCCGACGGCAAGGCCGAGCGGCTCCTGCTGCGGGAGGCGGCCGCCGTACGGGAGCTGCGCAGCGTGCCGAAGGACCGGTTCCCGCAGTGGCTGGGCCTGACCGCGGCCGACGGGGTCCTGTACTGGGCGGAGTCGTCGGCGACCGCGGCGGGGCCGTACGAGACGCGGCTGTGGCGGGCGGCCGTGGCCGGGGGCGCTCCGGTCGCGCTGACCGCCGACACGGGCGGAATTGTGTTCTTCGACTCGCAGTACGACCTCGTCGTCGCCGACGAGCGGCTGCACTGGGTGGCGGCCACGCCCGACGACGCGCCGAAGACCGAGGTGCGGTCCGTCGCCCTCACCGGCGGCGCCGTCAGCACGGAGGTCATCGACGGCCGGTACAGGTGGAGCTCCTGGCCCTGGCTCGTCAGCGTCGACCCGGGCGCCGCGACGCTGCTGAACCACGCCGACGGGCAGCGGCGGCCCGTGCCGGCTTCCGCGGCGGAGACGATGCTGTGCACGCCGGAGTGGTGCCGCGCCATCCAGGAGACGGCGAGCGGGCGCAACCTCGTCGACGTCATGCGCGCCGACGGCACCGGCCGGCGCCGCGTCGCGGGTGACCTGAACGCCATCGGTGTCGACGTCGGGCTGCTGGACCGCTTCGAGCTGCTGACCGGGGTGGCCGACGAGTCGCTGCGGTTGCTGGCGTACGACCTGACGACGGGCCGGACGGTCGCGCTCGCGAAGGACGTCGGCGTGGTGACCACGAAGGCCGGCCTGGTCTGGTGGTCCACCGGGAACCCCGATCCGACCGGCTGGCACGTGCTGGACCTGCGGCGGCTGGCGTAGCCACAACCCCTGTAATAGGCCGGAATCGAACGTGTGCTCGACTAGTAATCAAGCCGCGTAGGCTGGTCACCGGCCATTTTCACGGACGGTGACCTCGACCAGGAGGGGTTTTGTGACGAATCCAACGGCCACGGCATCGACCAAGATCGACGCCGCGGTGCTGAAGATCGCGGGGGTCGTGGTCCTCGGTGCGATCATGTCGATTCTCGACATCACTGTCGTCAGCGTGGCGCTGCCGACCTTCCAGACCGAATTCAACGCGTCGTACGCGACCGTCGCCTGGACGATGACCGGTTACACGCTCGCGCTGGCCACCGTCATCCCCCTCACCGGATGGGCGGCGGACCGGTTCGGCACGAAGCGGCTGTACATGGTCGCCCTCGCCCTCTTCACGATCGGCTCCGGCCTGTGCGCCACCGCCGACTCCATCGGCCAGCTCATCGGCTGGCGGGTCGTGCAGGGTCTCGGTGGCGGCATGCTCATGCCGCTGGGCATGACCATGATGACCCGGGCCGCCGGCCCGGAGCGGATCGGCCGGCTCATGGCGATCCTCGGCATCCCGATGCTGCTCGGCCCGATCACCGGCCCGATCCTCGGCGGCTGGCTCATCGACGACTACAGCTGGCACTGGATCTTCCTGATCAACCTGCCGATCGGTGCCATCGCGCTGGTCTACGCGGCGCTCGCGCTGCCGAAGGACGAAGCGCACCCGTCGGAGTCCTTCGACTTCCTCGGCATGTTGATGCTGTCGCCGGGCCTCGCGCTGTTCCTGTTCGGCGTGTCGTCGTGGCCGGAGGCCGGCACGTTCTCCGCGACGAAGGTGTGGCTGCCGATGCTCATCGGCGGGCTGCTCGTCATCGGCTTCGTCTTCTACTCCTTCAAACCGGCGCACCCGCTGCTGGACCTGCGGCTCTTCCGCAACCGCAAGCTGACCATCGCGACGATCACCCTGTTCGTGTTCATCATCGCGTTCATGGGCGCCGGCCTGCTGTTCCCGAGCTACTTCCTGCAGGTCGGCGGCGAGTCCACGCTGCACGCCGGCCTGTTGATGGCACCGCAGGGCATCGGCGCGATGCTCACCATGCCGATCGCCGGCATGCTGGCGGACAAGGTGCCGGTCGGGCGGACGGTGCCGTTCGCGATGGCGCTGATCGCCGCCGGGTTCTTCACCTTCACGCAGGTCACGGCCGACTCGTCGTACTGGCTGCTGTGCGGCTCGCTGTTCGTCATGGGCCTCGGCATGGGCGGCACGATGATGCCGATCATGACCTCGGCGCTCAAGACGCTCGGCCACGCCGAGGTCGCCCGCGGCTCCACGCTGGTCAACATCCTCCAGCAGATCGGCGGCTCCATCGGCGGCGCCGTCATGTCGGTGATCCTGACCAGGCAGCTCAACGAGTCGGACCTGGTGCCGGGCTCCAACCCGCCGGTCACCGAGGCCCAGCTGGCCATCGCGGCGCAGCACTCCGACCAGATCAAGGCGCAGGTGCCGCCGCCGCTGTTCGAGAAGGGCCTGGACTTCGTCGCGGAGTCGTTCGCCACGACGTTCTGGGTCGGCTTCGCGCTGGTCCTGCTGACGTTCATCCCGATCGCCTTCCTGCCGCGCAAGAAGGACCCGAAGACGGCCGGCGACGACGCGACGACCGGTGCCGCGACGCCGGTGATCGTGCACTGATCTCGTAGTGGGAAAGGCCGCCCCGTTGCCGGGGCGGCCTTTTTCATGTCGACTTCAGGGAGCCGGCCGCGAAGAACTCGGCGAACGGCCGCACGAACGCCGGCCGGGCGACGTTGGCCGTGTTGTGTGACGCGCCGGGGATGAGCATCGCCCTCGCCCTCGGGGCGGCGTCGGCAATCGCCCGGCAGTTCTCCATGAAGTACCGGGGGCTGCGGGCACCCGCGGCGAGCAGGAGCTCCGCGCCGACGCTCGCGTAGTCTTCCGCGACACCGCTGTGGTCACGGATGCGCCGCAGCTCCGGCGGGATCGTCGGCATCGCGGCGACGAACCGCTTGCCGATGCTCGTGCGCAGGAACGCGCTGGTCATCGCCTTGGCGACGGCGAACGGGACCTTGGCGCCGAAGTCGTCCGGGTAGGTGGCCCTGGCCATCACCGTCATCGCGCGGGCGTGGTCGCCCGCCCCGACGAGCCGCGCGAACTCGTCGACGAACCCCGCCGACGGCCGGCCGCCGAGGTAGAGGGCGGGGTCGTACACGGCGATCCGCTCCAACGGGAGGGTGAGTCCCGCCCGGAGCGCGACGAACCCGCCACCGCTGTGCCCGAAGACGCTGCGCGCACCGGTGTGCTCAAGGACGGCGCCGAGGTCGGCGAGGTCCGTCTCCACCGTCTCCGTGCCGGTCAGCGGCGCCGAGCCGGCCCGGCCGCGCCGGTTGTACAGGTGCACGGTGAACCGGTCCGCGAGCGCGGCGGCCAGCCGGTGGTAGTCCCGCACCGAGACGCCGCCGCCGTGCAGGACCACGATCCCCGGCCCGGTGCCGGTCGAATGGACGGTGACCTTCGCACCGTCCCCTGAGGTGACCTTCTCTTCTCGCATGTTCAATTATGCGAACGGTGTTTGCAGTTTAACAACCCTATGCAGAACTAGGAGTAGCTATGTAGAGTATGGGCATGGGTGGGCTGCGCATGACGACGCCGCGGCTGCTCGTGCTGAGGGCGTTGCTCGACGACCCGCCGCGCGAGCGCTACGGGCTCGACCTGGCCACGGAGGCGGGGCTCGATCCGGGCACGATCTATCCGATCCTGGTCGCCTTCGAGGGCGCGGGCTGGCTTTCCAGCCGCGAGGAGGAGATCGACGTGCACGCCGCCGGCCGCCCCCGCCGGCGCTACTACCTGCTGACCGCGTCAGGTGTGACCGCCGCCCGGGCGGCCCTCGCCAAGCGGTCCGCCCCGCGCGTCGGGCGCCTGGCATGGTGACCGGTGCGGCCCCGGCCGCGCTCACCACCGGCGTGCGGCTCGCGGTCGCGACGCTCGCGCTGCTGCTGCCCGCCGCGTTCCGCGACCGCCAGCGCGCCGAGTGGACCGCGGACCTCCTGACCCTGCCGGCCGGTCGCTGGCGCTACCTGTTCGGCGCCGCCCGCACACTCCCGGCGCTGCGCGCCGCCGCTCACCGTGCCGGCCTCGCCCGCGGCCCGGCCGCGGTCGCCTCGTTCCCGTCGGACGCGCTGGCCCGGACCCTGCTCGCCGGCCTCGGCTGGCCCGTGCTGTCCTGGCTGCTGATGGTGCCGCTGCCCTACTTCCTGTTCGACATCCCCGGCCGCATCGCCGCCGGCGGCGGCCCCGCCGACCCGAAGGACCTCTGGCCTTCCGGCGCGCTGTTCGTCGTCCTGCTCCCGCTGATCCTGGTGCTGACCCTCGGCGCCTATGTCGCCCTTGCCGGCGGCTGGCTCCTCGCCGCCTCGATCGGCCTGGCGGGCGCCGCCGTGGGCGTCGGCCTGCGGCGCCTCTGGCTCGCCGGCGCCGGCCTGGCCCTCGCCGCGACGGCCCTGCTCGCCGTGACGGTCGCCGACCTGCCCCTCTTCAACGCCGACCCCGGCTATGGCGCCGCCCTCCTCGGCACGACCGCCGTCGCCCTCGGCCTGTGGTCCCGCACCTTGACCCGATGGCAGCGACGCCGGCTGCTCACGATCGGCCTCGCCGCGGCGGCGGTGCTGGCCGCCCACCACACCACCCTCGGCGCCGCCATGCACGCCTGGTACCTGGACTGACCGCCTCCTCACCGACCAATCGCCGCCACCGCTGCCGCGGGCCACACCCACGCCCAGCCCCACACCGCGGCGACGACCGCCGGCGCTCTCCACAACGATGATTCGATGCGCCCAACGACGACCGGCGCTGCACGCCCGCCGGATTCCCCATGGCCCAGAGCGGCCGGGGCGGCGATCCTGAATCCGGGGAATTTGGGCAGACACGCCGAGGCGGTCGGGCCCGCCGCAAGCGTCACTGGGATGGCGGCGCCGCGGCGTCCTGAGCCCTTGAACAGCTCGAGGTCAATCGGCCACTAGTTCGCCTCATCAGCCGGAGCCGTGGGTTCGCGATGTTATCGGGGCCTCCCGCGCCAACAGGAGACCCCGACTGCGGGTGTCCGGACCATTTGGACGCTCGCCATGCGACCCGCGTTGTTTCCGATCTACGGGTCTGGTCCAGCATGACAGTTGACGTTCGCCCGCAAAAATGTTCGAGAACCTGAATCGAACACGGCTGAACGTTTCTCGGCTCCCAGCAGCGAAGACAGTTGTTTCGAACACGTTGTTTCGACCTGCAGCCGAACACTTGGCGGCCTTCGAACAACTCTTCGGCACCGCCGTGAGCCACTCGCGACGCTCTCGCGCTCCGGTTGCAGGTAAGCCATCATGACATGCGTCGGACCGTCACGTTTAGCGCCAACTGAATGTGGATCACCAACGTTGCCGACGCCTATTCGTTGTCCGGACCATGCTGCAAGAAAGGTTCGCCATGCAGATCAAATCTCCGGGACTGACGGGGATCTGCTTCCCCGGTGGTCCGCCGACCGGCTCCTCTCAATGGCGCGCGGCGGTCTTTGTGATCGTCTTCGTCGCCACCCTCGGAATGATCGCCGCCGGAGTCGACATCCACACCGCGGCGCTGATGATGCTCACCGCCGGCTACGTCGCCTCAGAAATCGCCAACCAGCTGCCTCTCGCGGAGCCCGGCCGCGGCACGCTTCCCATCGCCTGAGATCCAAGCCGGCCATTAGAGGACCCCGTGGGGCGCCCCCAGAACCCGGTCGATCCGACCGACCCGCAGCTCGCGGAGTTCATCAGTGAACTCCGCGAGCTGCGTCGGCGTGCCGGGCTCAACCAGCATCAGCTTGCGACTGCCCTGCACTTCTCCAAGAGCAAGATCTCGACCGCGGAGTCAGGCCGCCGGCTGCCGTCCTGGCCACTGGTCAAGGCCTATGTGGTGCAGTGTTCTCCTGATGCAGACGTCGCCGCGTGGCAGCGCAGGTGGGAGAAGCTGAAGAAGAGAACCGACGCGGCTGCGGCGACGCGAAAGGCGGCCAGCGTGGCGGATGCTGCGCGGTCCACCGAGCCCGCCGTCGACAACCGGCGCGAGCCGCGCCGCGTGCGCCCCCGCGGCGGGGCGCCGGACACTGTGGCCGCGTTCCTGGCGGATCTTCGTTCCCTGATCGACCAGCACGGCATGAGTCTGCGCGCGGTTGCCACCGCGGCCGGCTGCGCGGTAAGCACGGTGAGCACCACCCTGTCGGGCGGTGCCCTTCCGCGCTGGGATCGGATCGCGAGCATGCTCGGCGCCGTCAACGTGGCAGAGCCCGAGCTGGGCCGGTGGCAGGAGCGCTGGCAGGGGCTGCGGCAGGAGCAGCTGCGTACGCTGCAGGCACAGGTGGCCGATCCGGTTACGGCGACATCAGACCGAAGCGGCAGCTCGTCGTCGGAGCAGGAAGACCCGTTTCTCGACGCCCTTGCGGCAGCCCTGAGGCAGCAGTACCGCTCCGAGGCCAGAACGCTGGGCCTGGACGCGGCGATCACGATGCCAGTCACATGGATGACCACCGGGGCCCCGCTCGCCGATCACTGGTCGGCGATCCGGCACGCACGCGTCGGCGCCGACCTCGGACCTCTTGATCTCCACGGGACCTTCACCGAGCTGGCCGACGTCTACCGGCAAATCCCGTCCCAACGGCTCGTCGTCCTTGGCGAGCCCGGGTCGGGCAAAAGCAGTCTTCTGCTGCGGCTGGCGCTCGAACTTCTGGCGGCGCGCCGACCCGGCGGGACCGTGCCCGTCCTGCTCGACCTTGGTCGGTGGAATCCCCAGGTCACACCATTGTCGGTGTGGATATGTGACGAGCTCGCGACGCTCCTGCCGGGACAGGGCAGGGCGGCACGTCCCCGCGCTCAGCAGATGCTGGACGGTGACGGCATCCTGCCCGTCCTCGACGGGCTCGACGAGATGCCCGCGCCGATCCACCAGGAAGCGATCCGGCAGCTGAACGAAACCGCTCGCCCTGTCGTCGTTGCGTGCAGGACTGCTGAGTTCACCGAGGCTGTCATGAGCGGCGGCATAGTCGTACGGGCGGCGGCGGTCATCGCGCTGCAGCCGCTGACGGTCACGGACGCGATGGACTACCTCCGCCGGACGGCGCCGCCCGGACGGGACGGCATCACCAAGTGGGAACTGGTATTGCATCACCTGCGGCAGCACCCTGACAGCCCGCTGGCCCGGGTGCTGTCCACACCCCTCATGGTGCGGCTGGCGCAACGTACCTACAACGAACGCGGCGGGTCATCTGACGATCCGGCGAGTCTGCTGGACAAACGGCTGACGCCGGAGGACGTCGAGGACAAACTCCTGGACGCGTTCGTGCCGGCCTCCTACTCATCCGGGTCGTACCAATCCGGTGGCAGCTATCGTTTCGGCCGCGTCGCGAGCGCCCGCTGGTTGGGTCACATCGCTCGAAGCATCGAGGATCGCGGGAAGCGCGAGATCGCGGTATGGCGGCTCGGCGAGGATGTGCATCCGCTGGTGTGCGGGCTGCTTACCGCGCTGGCAACGGCGGCAGCGGCGCTGACCGGGCTTGCCTGCGCCCGGTTGTTCGCCGGTGCCGGCCTGGGCCTCGCGGGCTCCGCGATGTTCGCCGGTGCACTGTTCGGCGTGGCGGCCGTGTCGGGGTCGGCGCTGCACTATGCGGCCAAACGCCATGGTGGTCGTGCCGGTCGGCACCGGCTTGCCAGCACAGCGGTCGTCGGAACGGCCCTCGTGTCCACCGGCGTCGCTGCCGCTGCGGTCTTTTTCGTGTACGACTGGAGGTGCGCGATCGCCGCCGGCGTCGCAACCGTGGTGCCGTTTGCGCCACGGTCGCCGATCCAACGGTCGGTCCGCCCGGCGACGCCGCGTCTCGCTGTTGCCGCGCTGCGGCTCGACGCGTTCGTCGTCGTGGTTGCCGTGGTGCTGGCGATGTCTGCACTCACGTACCTGACCAGGCAAGCGGGCGGCTCCGCCGACGACTGGAATGCAGCTTTTCTGTCTGCTGCGTGGGCTGGTGCCTTGACGTTCGGGTGGTCGATTCGCGGCTGGGGCAGGTGGGCTCTGCTCGTGCGGCTCTGGCTGCCGCTCGGAAGCTGGCTGCCTTGGCGCCTCCTCAACTTCCTCGACGATGCCTGCCAGCGCGGTGTCCTGCGCCGGACGGGACCGCTGTACTGGTTCAGGCATGCATCACTGCAGAAGGTGTTGGCCGCCAACGTGCAGCTGGAACGGTTCCCAGCGGCCCGCGCTGCCGTCCGTGCCGTTGCCGTTCTGGCCGCGACACCGACCGCCGTCTTCGTGCTAGGGCTGGTGGTACAGGTTGTTGCGGCGGGCATGGACGGCACGGCAGACAGCATCGATGGCTCGTCCGACCTGACCGGTCCCAACGCTACAATCGCGGCGATCGTCGATGTCCTGTCCTTCATTGTCGGCGCCCTGGCCGTGGTGATGATCATCGTCGGTGGAATCAGATACGTCACCTCCGGAGGGGATGCCAGCAGCGTCGCGTCGGCGAAAAGCATCATCATTTATGCGATCGTCGGCCTGCTGATCGCGCTCATGGCGCATGCAATCGTCCAACTCGTGCTCAACAAGATCATCGGCGGTTAGATGTGGTGGTGGGGCTACTGCTGGTCCTCGTCGCGCCGTTCGGGCTGGCGATCATCATGGGCGCTCCCTGGCTGCCCACCTTGCCGCGCTATCACGAGCCGCTGCTGGACCTGACCGGCCTCCGCACTGGTCAGACCTTGATCGAGCTGGGCTCGGGCGACGGACGGCTCCTCCGGGCCGCCGCCAAGCGCGGTATCCGAGGTATTGGATATGAGATCAACCCGTTCCTGTGGGTGGTCTCCCAGTTGGTGTTGTGGCGGCACCGCGACCTGGCGACCGTTCGCCTCGCCAACTTCTGGACGGTCGACCTCCGGGACGCCGATGCGGTGTACGTCTTCCTGGTCGAGCGCTCGATGACCCGACTCAACGCCAAACTCCAGGATGAGATCCGCGAGCCAACCGCGGTCGTCTCGTTCGTGTTCCAACTACCCGGACAGGCTCCCGAACGATCGCTACCGTTCGCGCACCGCTACACGTACGGCTTCGCTGTGGGCATACCGCGGCGTG
Source organism: Dactylosporangium sp. NPDC000521 (assembly GCF_042898305.1). Taxonomy (NCBI): domain Bacteria; kingdom Bacillati; phylum Actinomycetota; class Actinomycetes; order Micromonosporales; family Micromonosporaceae; genus Dactylosporangium; species Dactylosporangium sp. NPDC000521. The sequence goes on along the minus strand of NZ_JBIAYW010000005.1, from coordinate 243,960 downwards.
AGATTCGTCCGGCAAAAGCTCCGTAGGGGTGCACCGGCCCGTCCGTTCTTCCACCTGCGCTGCGGCTGCGGGGGCAGTGCTGCGGCGGACGCACGCCGTGGACGTTCCACCGGCGGCATACGGATGCCCAGGAAGGCGCACCTCGGTGCGAAGCTGCGGGAACGGGGAACGGGCCGGGCGGGATGACGCTGCTGGCGCAATATAGAGCTGGATGACGTCGGCGAAGCACCGCGCCGAGCTGCGGGCCGTCCAACGGCTGCGCGGCACGCCGACGTCACCGGGAGGGAGCCGGGCCTGCCGGTGCGGGCGACGAGACAGCGGGCGAGGAAACGGCGGGCGAGGAAACGGCGGGCGAGGAAACGGCGGGCGGTGAAACAGCGGGCGGTGAAGCGCTGGAGGGCGGCGTGGTGGCCGAAGGGGAAGAGGGCCTGCTCCGGCGGTACAGGAGCAGCGCCGTCAAAGCGCCGGCCACGAGGCCCCAGAAGGCGGGGCCGATGTTCAGGATCGTCGTGCCTGACGCTGTCACCACGAAGGTCACCACCGCTGCCTCGCGGCCCGAAGGGTCGGTGACGGCGCTGGCCAGGGAGGAGCCGAGGGCGGACAGCAGGGCCAGGCCGGCGACGGCGATGACCAGGACGGGCGGCGAGAGCAGCACGAGCGCCATCGCCAGGCCCGCGCCGAGGCCGAGGGTGAGCTGGCCGGCGCCGAGGGCGGCCGTGGCGACCCAGCGCCGGCGGGGGTCGGGGTGGGTGTCGGGGCCGGCGGTGAGGGCGGCCGTGATCGCCGCCAGGTTGAGGGCGTGGCCGCCGAACGGGGCGGCGAAGGCGCTCGCCACGCCGGTGGTGACCAGGACGCCGCGCAGGGGTGGGGTGTAGCCGTAGGTGGCCATGACGGCCATGCCCGGGACGTTCTGGGCGGCCATGGTCACCAGGAACAACGGCACGGCGATGCTGATCAGGGCCGGCAGGTTGAACGTCGGCACCGTGAACACCGCGGCGGGGGCGATCGAGACGCCGGTGAGGTGGACGCCGCGGACGGTGATCGCGACGACGGCGGCGAGCAGCGCGCCCGGGACGGCCCACTGGCGGGCGAAGCGGGTCAGCACCGCCCAGGTGAGCACCACCGGGATGGCGAGCGCGGGCACGTCGACGACGGCGCGGACCGGGGCCGTGCAGAGGCTGAGGATGACGCCGGCGAGCATGGCGCCGGCGATCGGGCGCGGGATCGCGTTGATCGCGCGGGCGAGCCACGGCGACAGGCCGGCGACGACGATGAGCGCGGCGCAGACGAGGAACGCGCCGACGGCCGCGGGCCAGCCGCCCTGCACGTGGCCGGTGGCGACGAGCAGCGCGGCGCCGGGGGTGGACCAGGCGATGCTGATCGGCATGCGGTGCCGCAGGGCGAGGAAGACAGCGGTCGCGGCGATGCCGGTGCACAGCGCGAGCAGCCCGGACGCGGCCTGCGCGGGGGTGGCGCCGACGGCGCGCAGGCCGGCGAGCACGACGGTGAACGAGCTCGCGTAGCCGACCACGGCACTCACCAGGCCCGCCAGGATCGGCTGTGCCGAATCGAACCGCCGCATGACCACCCCTCGTTTCGCGTTCCGTATACGGAACGACCCGAAGAGCATGGCACCATGACGGCGTGGAGACAAGTCTCGGTGACCGGCTGCGGGAGCTGCGGGCCGCGCGGGGGATGTCGCTGTCGGAGCTGGCGCGGGCTGCCGGCATCGGCAAGGCCACGCTGTCCGGGCTGGAGCACGGGACCAGGAACCCCACGCTGGAGACGCTGTACGCGGTGGCGGGTGCGCTGGGCGTACCGCTGACGGCCCTGGTGCGGGAGCAGCACGGCGAACCCGTCCGGGGGTCCGCGGTCACCGCGACGCTGCTGGAGGTGTTCGACGAGCCGGGGGTGACGTTCGAGCTGCTGCGCATGCGGGTGCGCCCCGGCGTCGTGCAGCAGTCACCACCCCACGCGCCGGGCGTGACCGAGCACGTCACGGTGTCGGAGGGGGTACTGCGGGCGGGGCCCGCCACCGCGCCACTGATCGCGGGGCCGGGCGAGCACATCGCGTGGCCGGCGGACGTGCCGCATGTGTACGGCACGGTCGGCCCGGACGAGGTGGTCGCCACGCTCCTGATCAGGTCTCCCCGCGGGCAGACCTAGTCGACCGTGGTGTCCTCGGAGTCCTGGTCCTTGTCGCGGCCGTGGCCCGTGAGCCCGTCGATGATCGCGTCGACAGGCTGCCCGATGTAGTCGAAGTCGGGCACCGCGATCCGCTCCGCCTCGTCACGGATGACGTCGATGTCCACGGTCTCGTCGACGCGTGGGACGAATTGCTTGTTGGTCATACCAGACCAGTTTCCGTCCGGGGCGGCCGCCAAACCCGGACTGTGGCATCGTCGCCACGATGGAGGTCCGCACAGCGCGCACCGAGGACGTCGACGCCCTCGTGTCGATCCATCAGGTGGCCCGCCGCACGTACTACGGCGACCTGGAGATCCCCGACGACACGATGGAGCTGCGGGAGGCGTACACCATCAGCATCCAAGCGGCGGACCGCCTGGTGCTGTGCGTGGACGACGCCGACGGCCGGCCCGCCGGGTTCCTGTCGCTGGGCCCGCCGGCGCGGCTCGTCGGCCTGTACGTCGACCCCGCGCACTGGCTCCGCGGCGCCGGCAGCGCCCTGCACGACGCGGGCATCGCCGCCTGGCGCGCCGCCGGGGTCACCGAGGGTCACCTGGAGGTCTGGGACGGCAACGAACGCGCCAAGGCGTTCTACCTGCGGCGCGGCTGGCAACCCTCCGGTGGGCGCCGCGACGGCCCGCTGGGGCGCGACTTCGTGGACCTCCGACTGAGGTGGCCCTCGGACTGAAGTGGCCCTCCGACTGAAGTGGCCCTCCGACTGAAGTGGCCCTCCGGCCGAAGGGGACATCCGGCTGAAGCGAACCTCCGACTGAAGGGGACATCCGGCTGAAGGGGACATCCAGCTGAAGCCGTTGGACCGTTCTGCGAGGGCGCCGGGTCTCATACGATCACAGGGGTGAGACGGCTTATCGATGCCTTGCGGGCGGTCTGGGACGAGCCGCGCGCCCCCGACGCGCCCCGGCGCGTGTGGCGCGACTGGGCGCTCGTCGGCGTCGCCGGCCCGCTCGCCGTGCTGGAGGGGCTGCTCCGGCCCGACCTGCCGATGCGCGCGCTCTCCGTCCTCGTCGTCCTGGCCGGCATCGTCGCGCTGCTGCCCTGGCGCCGGCGGCAGCCGCTGGCGGCGGTCGTGGTGGCGTTCGGCGCGACCGGCCTGCTGCCGCTGCTGGCGGGCCGGGCCATGGACAACGCCGCTGCCATCGCGGTGCTGCTGCCGGTGTACGCGCTGACGCGCTGGGGCTCCGGCCGCGAGATCGTGCTCGGTGTGTCGGTCATCGCCGTGAAGGCCGGCGTGATGGACCGCCTCGTGCAGGTCAAGGCGAGCGACGCCATCGCGGGGCTGGCCGTGCTGTCCAGCTGTCTCGCGCTGGGCCTGGCGCTGCGGTACCGGGCGGGCGCCCGCCGCCGCGAGATCGACCGCATCCGCCTCCTGGAACGCGAGCGCCTGGCCCGCGACCTGCACGACACCGTCGCCCACCACGTCTCGGCGATGGCGATCCGTGCCCAGGCCGGCATCGCCACCGCGGCGTCGGACCCTGACGCCGCGCTCTCCGCCCTGCACCTCATCGAGGCCGAGGCGTCGCGGGCCCTGGCGGAGATGCGCGCCATGGTCCGCCTCCTGCGCCACGCCGGGCCGGTCGACCGGCCGGAGCTGACCCCGACCCCGTCCATCGCCGACCTGACCCACCTCGCCGGCCCCGCGGGCGTGCCCGGCGACGCGCGGCCCGACACCACACGGACCGATCACCCCCGGACCGCCGAGGCGCGGACCGGGCCTCGCGTGGACGTCGAGCTCTCCGGCGACCTGGACACCGTCCCGGCACCGGTGGGCGCGGCCGTCTACCGGCTCGCCCAGGAGTCGGTCACCAACGCCAGGCGGCACGCCCGGCACGCGACCAGGATCGCGGTGCGGGTCCACGCCGACGACACGTCGGTGCGGCTGCGGGTCACCGACGACGGCGACTCGGGCCCGGCCCGGCCCGCCACCGCACCTGGGTACGGCCTCATCGGCATGACCGAGCGCGCCACCCTCCTCGGCGGCACCTGCGAGGCCGGCCCGACCCACCACGACGGCACCGGCCGCGGCTGGACCGTGGCCGCCGTCCTGCCACGCTCCGTCCCGCACCGGCCCGGCCGCGGCGAGGACCCGCACGGGCCCGCCCGCGACGAGAACCCGCACCGGCCCGCCCCCGGCGAGGGCTTCGAGGCGCCGGGCTCCGGGGCGGTGCGATGAGCGTCCGGGTGGTGGTGGCCGACGATCAGGAGATCGTCCGGACCGGGTTGAGCATGATTCTCAACGCGCAGCCGGGGATCGAGGTCGTCGGGGTGGCCGCGAACGGGCACCGGGCGGTCGAGCTGGCCCGGCAGGTGCGGCCCGACGTGTGCCTGTTCGACATCCGCATGCCGGGCGTCGACGGCATCGAGGCGACGCGGGCGCTGGCCGGGCCGGGGGTCGAGGATCCGCTCGCGGTCGTCGTCATCACCACGTTCGACCTCGACGAGTACGTGTACGCGGCGCTGCGTGCGGGCGCGCGCGGGTTCCTGCTCAAGGACGCCGGGCCGGCGCTGCTGGCCCAGGCCGTGCACGCCGCGGCGAACGGGGAGGCGCTCATCGCGCCGGTGGTCACCGCCAGACTGCTGGGGGCGTTCGCCGGGGCGGGGCCGGCGCCCAGTCCGCCGCAGCCGGTCGAGCCGCTCACCGAGCGGGAGGAGCAGGTGCTCGCGAAGGTCGCCGGCGGCCGGAGCAACGCCGAGATCGCCGCGGAGCTGGGGATCACGCTCAGCACGGTGAAGACGCACGTCGCCAGCCTGATGGCGAAGCTCGGCGTCCGGAACCGGGTGGAGATCGCCATCTGGGCCTATGAGACGAGGCGCGTAGTACTTAAGCACGGCCCGCCGTAGGTCCAACTGGCGATGAGCGGCGGCGCCCCGGCGTCCACCATCGACGCATGACCAAAGCCACCTGGCTCGTCCCGGCCGGCCTGATCGCGATCAGCTTCGTGCCGATGGCCGCCGGCACCATCCGCCTCGCCGAACTGGGCGGCGGCGGGACCCGTACGGCGGACAACGCCCGGTTCTTCGACCAGCCGCTGCCAGTCGTGCTGCACATCATCAGTGCCAGCGTGTTCCTGCTGCTCGGCGCGTTCCAGTTCTCCCCCGGGTTCCGCCGCCGCCGGGCCGGCTGGCACCGGACGGCGGGCCGGCTGCTGATCCCGCTGGGCGTCGTCGCGGCGCTCACCGGTCTGTGGATGTCGGTGATGTACGACCTGCCGCCCGCCGACGGCACGCTGGTGATGCTGGAGCGCCTGCTGTTCGGCACGGTGATGGCGGTCGCGCTCGTGCTCGGGTTCGCCGCCGCCCGGCGCCGCGACATCCCCACGCACAGCGCCTGGGTCACGCGCGGCTACGCGATCGGCCTCGGCGCCGGCACGCAGGCGTTCACCCACGCGCCATGGTTCCTGTTCGTCGGCGAACCCGGTCCGTCCGCGCGGGCGTTCCTGATGGGCGCCGGCTGGGTCATCAACCTCGCCGTGGCGGAGTGGGCGATCCGCCGCCGCCGCGCGAAGTCCCGGCCGCAACCGGACCGCGCCGCACCGGTCCCCGCCACACCATGACGCCACACCATGACGCCACAACCACGGCGCCACACCATGACGCCACACCATGACGCCACGACCACGGCGCCGGGCGGCGTGACGATCCGGCCGGCGAAGGACCCAGGAACGCGGCGCGGGCCGCGGCGGGATCAGCCGCGAGCTCCTCGGCCTCTGCGTGCCGCTGTTCGAGGCACCGACGGCCGAGGAGCCGGCACTGCTCGATCAGCCGGCCGCCGTGAACCGGGCCGCCGGCTCGCCCGACAGATGACCGGAAGGCAGCCGCCGCCCGCAGACGACGAGCAGCAGGTCCTGTGCGAGGCCCCGCAGCGGCGTACCGCTGCCGAAGCGCCAGTCGAGATCGGTGGCCTCCAGCGCGACGTCGCGCAGGTCGGCGCCGAAGTACTCGACGTTGCGCGGCCGCATCGCGGCCAGGACCAGCCGGAGCCGGTCGTGCGGCACCCGCCGGTCGAGCCCGAGCGCGACCGTGCTGTCGAGGCCGTGGATGATCTCGTGCGACAGCGCCCCGGCCGCTCCCCCGCCCGGCGGCGTCCACGGGTGCCCGATGTTGTCCCGCAGCGACCGCAGCAGCGCCTCGGCCGGCATCCGGGCGGCGTCCCGCCGGGCGACCCGGTCCGACATCGCGTTGAACCGGCCGCCGGAGCGCACCATCTCCCACACGAACCCGCCCAGCCCCATCCGGAACGGCATCGTGGTGTGCGCCACCACCTCCCGGACCCGCCAGCCGGCACACAGCGACGGCGCGTCCCACTGCGCCGGGGTCAGCGCCCCGAGCACCTCGGCCAGCTCCGACCGCTCCGCCATGACCGCGGCCCTCTCGTGCGACATGCGACATCCTCCTCGTTCGGCGTTTCCGGAGGGTGTACGAACGGGGCCGGCCAGACTCATCGGTCACGAGCACGCCGGCAACGTCCTGGCGCCCGCGAGACTCCTCGGTCACGAGCATGGGTTGGTTACACTGCCGAGTCATGATGACCTTGACCCGCCGCCTCGCCACGGTCGCCGCCGCGCTGGCCATCGGGCTGGGCGCGCTGACGGCGTGCAGCTCCGACAACGTGACGTGCTCGACCAGCGCGTGCACCGTCACCTTCGACCGCGGCGTCGACGCCGAGTCCAAGGTCCTCGGTGTCAAGGTCAAGCTGATCGGCGTCGACAACGGCAACGTGAAGGTCGACGTCGCCGGCACCAGGGTCAGCGTCCCCGTCGACGGCAGCGCACAGGCCCAGGGCTTCACCATCGCTGTGCAGAGCGTCACCGACTCCAACGTCGTCGTCCGGGTCACAAAGAACTGACCGGTCCCGCCACACGGCGAGCCGCCGGATACCGGCCGGTAGGGTGTCCGGCGTGAACATCGCCGCTCTGGTCCTCGTCGGCCTCGTCGCCGCGCTCCACGCCTACTTCCTGGTGCTGGAGATGTTTCTGTGGACGGCCCCACGCACCAGGGCGGCCTTCGGCACCACCGCCGAGTTCGCCGAGTCCAGCAAGGCCCTGGCCGCCAACCAGGGCCTGTACAACGGCTTCCTCGCCGCCGGCCTGGTCTACGGCATCGTCGCCGGCGACCCGGTCGGCTTCGCCATGCGCGTCTTCTTCCTCGCGTGCGTGATCGTCGCCGGCCTGTACGGCGCCGCCACCGCCAGCCGCCGCATCCTCCTCGTCCAGGCCCTGCCCGGCGCCGTGGCCCTGATCGCCGTCGTGCTCGCCCATTAGGTGGGCCTGTCGGGTGATCGGCCGGTCCGCAACCGTCCGGAAACCGTCCGGGGCGTAGCGCTGCACCCGTTGGAGCGTTGAGTTGTGGTCAGCGGCACACGGGGACAGCACTGGGAGGCAGACATGATCGGCACCGTCACGGAGTTCGTCGCGGAAGCGGTCTTCGCCTCTGACCTGCAGCCGTCGCGGCCGGTCACGCCCGCCGAGGCGTGGGCCGCGGTGACCGCGGCCGTCACCCGGCACGGCACGCAGGGCTGCGCCGACATCCTGGCCCGCGAGTACGGTGAGCGCCCCGAGACGGCCGCGCCGCGGATGCGGTTCGCCCGCGAGCTGGCCGCCACCCTGAGCCCCACGGCCGCGCTGGCAGCCTGACCCCCACGGCCGCGCCGTCGGCCTGAACCCACGGCCACGCCGGGACAGCCTGAACCCCGGCCGCGCCGGCGACCTGAACTCCACGGCGGCCGCGCCGTCGGGCTGCGCCGAACCACCGCGCGCACGCCACTCACGGGTCTACGCTGAGTTAAGTGAAGATCACTCGCTGTGCACTGGTGCTGTGTCTGAGCCTCGCTGCCGGGGCATGTGCCGACAAGGACAAGCCTGGGGGCGAAGGGGCGGCCACGGCGGCCTTCAACGCGGGGCTGACCGAGGTCGTGAACCCGTCCACCGCGACCGGCGGCACGCTGAAGCTGGCCAGTGCGCACGATGTGGACTCGTGGGACCCCACCAGGTCGTACGTGACGGCGGTGTACAACCTGCAGCGGCTCTACGTCCGGACGCTGCTGACGCCGGACGCCAAGCCCGGCGCGGACGGGTTGAAGCTGGTCCCGGACCTGGCCACGGCGATGCCGGCGATCTCGGCGGACAAGCTGACGTACACGTTCAAGCTGCGCGACGGGATCAGGTTCGAGGACGGGTCGGCGATCACGGCCAAGGACGTGCGGCACGGGATCGAGCGGCTGTTCGCCCAGGAGGAGCTCAGCGGCGGGCCGACGTACCTGATCGACCAGCTCGATCAGGGCCAGCACTACCCCGGCCCGTACACCGACAAGAACGGCCTGAAGAGCATCTCGACGCCGGACGACAAGACGATCACGTTCCGGCTGGCGGAGCCGTTCGCCGACTTCCCCTACCTGCTCGCGATGGGCGTCGCCGCGCCGGTGCCGGCGGCGAAGGACACGGGTGCGAAGTACGGCGACAAGCCGGTGTCGAGCGGGCCGTACCGGTTCGAGTCGATCGAGCCGGCCAAGAAGGCCGTGCTGGTCCGCAACGAGCAGTGGGACCGGGCCACGGACACGGTGCGCAAGGCGCTGCCGGACCGCGTCGAGCTGACCATCGGCACCGCGCCCGACGAGATCGACCGGCAGCTGCTGGACGGGGACCTCGACGCGGACGCCGGACAGGGCGGGGTGCAGTCGGCGTCACAGCCGAAGATCCTGCTCGACCCCGTGCTGAAGGCCCGCACCGACGAGCCGACGACCGGGTTCGTGCAGTACGCGGCGATGAGCACGGCGGTGAAGCCGTTCGACAACGTGCACTGCCGGCGGGCCGTGCAGTACGCGGTCGACAAGACCACGGTGCAGACCGCCCGCGGCGGGCCGGACGCGGGCGGCGACATCGCCGGCTCCATGCTGCCGCCGGGCATCCCCGGGCACGACCCGACGCTGGACCCGTTCCAGACGAAGAGCGGCAAGCCGCAGCCGGAGAAGGCCAAGGAGGAGCTGGCCGCGTGCGGCAAGCCGGGCGGCTTCGAGACCGTCATCGCCACCACCGACAGCCCGAAGGCGTCCAAGACCGCGGAGGCGATCCAGGCGGCCCTGGCGGCGGTCGGTATCAAGGCCCGCATCGACGCGTCGGACCCGTCGATCTACGCCCGGTCGGTCGTGGGCTCCCCCTCGAACGTGCACACCAAGGGGTACGGGCTGATCATGGGCGCCTGGTCGGCGGACTTCCCGACGGGCTACGGCTTCTTCCCGACGCTGATCGACGGCCGGCTCATCCTGCCCAGCGGCAACAACAACTACGCGGAGCTGTCCGACGCGGCGATCAACGCGCTCATCGACCGGGCCCGTACCACCACGGACCCGGCCGACGCGGCGAAGCTGTGGTCGCAGGTCGACGCCGCGGTCATGGACTCCGCGACGATGTTGCCGCTGACGTACGACAAGGTGCTCAACTACCGCAACCCGCGACTGACGAACGTGTTCGTGAACCAGTACTACGGCATGTGGGATGCCACCGCGCTCGGCGTGGCCTGAGCGGCGGCCGGGCGCAGCATGGCGTAGAGCGGCGGGCCGTCGCCGATGTGGACCGGTCGCGTGTCGGCGTAGCCGTGCCGGGCGTACAGCGCCGCGTTGCGCCGACCGGTCGCCTCCAGGTAGGCCGGCAGCCCGTCGGCGTCGGTGATCCGGTGGTGCTCGCGCAGCAGCAGGCTGCCGAGCCCCTGGCTCTGCCGGCCCGGGGCGACGCCGAGGAACGCCAGGTAGTCGTGCGCCAGGCCGTCCGGGTGCGCGGCCAGCATGTCCTCGTCGAGCCGCACGAACCGCCCGGTCGCCTCGCCGCACGCCTCGGCGAGGCGCCGGTCGTAGTCCGCGATCTCCGGCTCGAACTTCCCGTCGAGGCGCACCCACGCCGCCACGGCCGCCCCGTCGGCGGTCATGTGGACCGTGCCGTGCTCCACGAACCACGGCGTGACGAGGTCGAAGTAGCGCCGGTACACCTCGACCCGCTCGTCCCGGTCGGGGACCAGCCAGTGCGCGATGTCGGTGTCGTCGAGCGCGGCGGCGAGCACGCCCGCCACTGTGGCGACGTCGCCGGCCCCGGCGACACGCACCGCCGGGGCCGTTGAGGTCGACGTCATCGGGACGGACCGGCCCGGTGCGCGGCGGTGTCCTCGGGCTGGACGGTGAGCAGCGCCGCGCTCACGCCCTGGCCGATGCCGCGGTACGTGTCGGGGTTGCCGGCCCGCAGGAACGCCGCCCACGCGGCGCCGACCAGTGCGGCGGCCAGGAACAGGCCGGGGAACAGGTACCGGGCCAGGTCGGTCGGCTTGACGCCCAGCAGCGTGTCGAACTCCATGACCGTCACGATCAGGACCGACGCGAGCAGCGCCGCGCCGATCGCCGGGGCGATGAACCGCCGCCACGGCGGCGCCTGGCCGACCTCGCCGTCGCGGTTGCGCATGAAGAACGCCAGCACCGCCACCGACGTCACGGTCATCAGGATGAGCACGCCGAAGCCACCGGTCACGGTCCACCAGAAGAACAGGTGGACGAACGGGTCCAGGCCGTCGCTCATGGCGAACACGGCGAGGACGACGGCGGCCAGGATCGTCTGCGTGAGCGAGCCCCACAGCGGCGCGCGGAAGCGCCGGCCGGTCGTGCCGAAGAAGCTGAAGAGCACCCGCTCGCGGCCGAGCGCGAACGTGTAGCGGGCGGCGGTGTTGTGGAACGCGAGCAGCGCCGCGAACAGGCTGGTGATGAACAGCGCGTGGCCCAGCGTCAGCCAGATCTCCGCGAGGTGCGGGCTCACCAGCACGAACATCGTCTCGCTGGAGTTCTCCGTGGACAGGCCGATGATCTTGTCCGGTCCGGCGGCGACCGACATGGCCCACGAGCAGAAGGCGTACAGCAGGCCGATGATGATCAGCGACAGGTACGTGGCGCGGGGGATGTTCCGTTTCGCGTTGCGGGTCTCCTCGCTGTAGACGGCGGTCGACTCGAAGCCGACGAAGCCGGCCACGGCCGTGGCGAGCGCCGCGCCCGTGCCCGCGCTGAACAGCTGCGACGGGTTGACCGTGTCGAAGGTGACCGTGCCGCCGGCGGGGTGCGCGAGCTCCACGACCGAGAAGATCAGGGCGATGATGACCTCGGCGCCGAGCAGGACGCCGAGCACGATGCCGCTGAACTCGATGCTCAGCACGCCGAGGACGGCGATGACGGCCCAGGCGATGAAGGCGCACGCCCACCACTTCAGTTCGATGCCCCACTGGTCGGCGAGGAAGCCGCTGAGCACCGGGCCGAACCCGCCGTACAGGCCGATCTGCATGAAGTTGTACGCGAGCACGGCGACACCGGCGGCGCCCAGGCCGGTCACGCGGCCCAGCCCCTGCGCGACGTAGGCGTAGAACGCGCCGGAGTTCACGATGTGCCGGGACATCTCGGTGTACCCGACGCTGAAGATGCCCAGCACGGCCGCCATGGCGACGTACGCGACGGGAATGCCGAGCACACCGGTGACGGCCCAGCCCGCGGTCGCGCCGCCGGCGATGACGGTGAACGGCGCCGCCGCCGCGATGACCATCAGGATGACGGTCAGGACCGTCAGCTTGTTCTGATCGAGGGCCGAGTCGACCTTGCTGGTGTAGCCGCTTGTTGGGGGCGCGGTGCTGACAGGCATGACATCCTCCGGGGAAGCGGGTGGGGGGTGTTTCAGCGTCCGTTCATCACCTTGTTGCCGATGACGACCCTCGTTTCCTGGATGAGGGTCTGCACATCCGCATGCGACTGCTGGATGAGGTGGTCGAAGTATGCGTACGCGGCCTGACCACCACCGTCGAGAATGCTCGGCAGAAGGCCCGTCGCATCGGCGATACCCAGCAGGTGGACGTCGATCTGGTCGACCGGCCTGCGCTGCGCCAATGCTGTCCCCAGCCGCACTCTCGGCCACACGAACTCGTTCGTGTCGGTCGGCTGATAGAACGTGAAGCGGCGCAGCAACCGCCGGCCTTCCTGGGGGATGACATGATTCCCGGCAACCATCCTGCGGGCGACCCGTTCATAGGCCTCCATCGACAGGTAGGACAGCCATGTGCGCACGTCGCGGGGCGTGCGCTCGCCGCGGATGTCGTCCAGGACCGCGTGCGCGACGGAGTCGCCGGGCGTCGACCCGCTGCGCACGAACAGCAATCCGTCCTCGACGGTGAGGATGCCGGCCCAGCCCAGCTCGCCGATCAGCGCGGAGGCGAGACCGATCCGGGTGGCGTCGTCGGAAAGCCGCAGAGTCCCGCTGCGGTCGTCATGGCAGAGCCGGAAGAAGTCGTCGGCGAGCGGCTCCCGGCGCATACGGTCAGCCAACAACCGCGTGCCATTCCCGCTGGTGCCGCACAGTCGTCCCCCGTGAATGAATGCTCCGTGACCGAGTCCGCACAGCACCGTAGCGGTTGGTCACGACACACTTCAATCCCGTACGACTTTTTAACAGCCTTGAAACGGATCGGTCCTGCCGCGCCCGATCCGAATTACGAGGTCAGCAGCGCTATGACGAGCTTCGATCGCGAAGAATTCTTTCGTTCCCATACGGGTAAACTGGATCTTCATGGACGTGTTCACGATCGCCGGACCGGGTGACGGCCCGTACGGCATCACCACCGGCCCCGACGGCGCGCTGTGGTGCACATTGATCCACGCCGGTGCGGTCGTGCGTATCGCGTGGGACGGCACCGCGACCCGGTTCGAGCTGCCGGGTGACGGGCCCGCGCTGATCACGCCCGAGCTCCGGTTCTCGCTGCTGCGCACCGGCGCGGTGGGGCGGATCTCCACCTCGGGCGACGCGTCGCTGACGCCGCTGCCGGGAGTGCCGGGGACGTACGGCATCGCCGCCGGCCCGGGCCAGGGCTACTCGTACACCTCGATGCAGCCGCCACACATCGGGTTCATCAAGGACGACGGATCTGTCGCGACGACGCCGCTGCCGGAGGGGTCGATGCCGTCGATGGTGACGGTCGCCGGCGGCTCGGCCTGGTGCACGCTGAACCAGGCCGGTGCGGTGGCTCAGGTCGGGCCGGCCGGTGCGCTGACGATCCACCCGCTGCCGACGCCGGACGCCGCCGCGGTCGGCATCACCACCGCCGCCGACGGCACCGTCTGGTTCACGGAGATCGCCGCCGGCCAGATCGGCCGCATCACCACGGACGGCACGATCACCGAGTTCCCGCTCCCGGACCGGACCGGCCGGCCGCACGCGATCACCGCCGACCCCGCCGGCGGCTGCTGGTTCACCGAATGGGCGGGCAACCGCATCGGCCACATCACCGCGGACGGCGCCGTCACCGCCTACGACCTGCCGGTCCCGGACGCCGAACCGCACGGCATCACGGTCGCCCCCGACGGCACCGTCTGGACCGCTCTAGAGACCGGCGCCGTCGCCCGCCTCACGCGGACGTGAGGCGGGCGACGGCGTGCGTCTCGGTCAGTCGCTTGTGCGGCTGAGTCAGTCGCGTGTCCGGCTCGGTCAGGAGAGCACGCGCAGCTGGACCGTGGTGGCCATGTTGGACAGCTGGGCGAGGATCTCCGCCGGGTAGTCGATCGCGATGTCGGACAGCAGGTAGCCGAACTCGCCACGGGTGGCCAGGATCTGGCCCTCCACGTTGACCTTGTGGCTCGCGAGGATGCTGTTGACGTCGGCGAGCACGCCCGGGACGTTGTGGTGCAGCAGCGCGATGCGGTGGGTGCCGGGCGCCTGCTGCAGGTTGAGCGACGGCAGGTTGACGCTGAGCGTGGTGGAGCCCTCCTGCACGTACTTGTGCAGCTTCTCCGCCACGAACGAGCCGATGTCCGACTGCGCCTCCTCGGTGGAGCCGCCGATGTGCGGGGTGAGGATGACGTTGGGCAGCCCGCGCAGCGCGGACTGGAACTCGTCGCCCTTCGCCTTCGGCTCCTTCGGGAAGACGTCGACGGCCGCGCCGGCGAGGTGCCCGTTCTCCAGGTGCTTGCGCAGCGCCTCGTGGTCGATGACGAAGCCGCGGCTCAGGTTGAGGAAGATGCTGCGCGGGCGCATCCTGGCGAACTGATCCTCGCCGAAGAACCCGCTGTTGCCCGGCCGGCCGTCGACGTGCAGGGTGACGATGTCGGAGAGCTCCAGCAGCTCGTCGAGCGTGGCGCAGCGCTGCGCGTTGCCCAGGGCCAGCTTGTCGGCGGTGTCGAAGAAGTACACCTTGAGGCCGAGGTTCTCGGCGAGCACGGACAGCTGGGTGCCGATGTTGCCGTAGCCGACGATGCCGATCGACCGGCCGCGGACCTCGTGGGAGCCCTCCGCGTCCTTGTCCCAGATGCCGTTGTGCATCCCGGCGTTCTTCTCGGTGAGCCGCCGGGTCAGCGCGATGATCTCGGCGACGGCGAGCTCGACGACGCTACGGGTGTTGGAGAACGGCGCGTTGAAGACGGCGATCCCGGACTCGGCCGCGGCCCGCAGGTCGATCTGGTCGGTGCCGATGCAGAACGCGCCGATCGCCCGCAGGTGCGGCGCGGCGGCCAGGGCCGCGGCCGACACCTGCGTCTTGGATCGGATGCCCAGCAGGTGAACCCCTTCGGAGAGCTTGGCGATCAGCTCGTCCTCGTCGAGCGCGCGCCCGAGGGTCTCGACCACATATCCCTCGGACCGCATCCGCTCGACGGCGACGGGGTGGATGTTTTCGAGGAACAGGACCCGCACCGGGTCGCTCTGGGAAGTCATTGACTGCACCCCACCTACCCTAAGTGACCTCACGTGTCACTGGTACGTGACCCGCGACTCGTTCCGCCCTGCGCGACCGCGTGCCGCTCCTGCAGCTTCGCCCGGATCTGCTCAGGCGTGTAGGCCCGTCGCTTGCGCTCAGCCCGCGCGACCACCACCCCGGTCGCCGCGACACCCACCACGCCGGCCAGACCGAGGACCTTCCACCACTTCGCCTTCATGGGCATCTAGGGTACTGGTCGTGCAGGGAGCCATCGATCTCGACGACGCCGTCCGGATGACCCGGACCGGCGACCTCTGGGTGTTCCGCGGCCGCTCCAAGGCCGACCGGGCGATCCAGACGCTCACCAACAGCCCGGTCAACCACGTCGGCATGGCCGTCGTCCTGGACGACCTCCCGCCCCTCATGTGGCACGCCGAGCTGGGCAAGTCCCTGCCCGACATGTGGACCGGCGGCCACCAGCGCGGCGTCCAGCTCCACGACCTGCGCGACGCAGTGCTGGTCTGGGGCCGCCGGTACGGCCAGCGCCCCTGGCTCCGCCAGCTGCACTACGACGTGTCGCCCGCGATGGAGGAAGCGGTGCTGCGCACCATCGCCCGCCTCGACGGCACCCCGTTCCCGTCCACCGCCCGCCTCGCCGGCCGCTGGTTCTCCGGCCGTGTCCCGAACATCCGCAAGCGCAACGACTCCTCGCTCGAGACCGCCTACTGCGCCGAGGTGGTCGCCGTCACCTACGAGGAGATGGGCCTGCTGCCCAAAGGCCGCCGCGCCAACTGGTACGACCCCGGCAAGTTCTGGAGCGGCGACGACCTCGACCTCCAGCACGGCGCCACCCTCGGCGACGAGATCGCCGTCACGCTTCCACCCGCCTGACCCGCCTGACCCGCCGCGACCCGGCTCCGCTCAGCCGGCCAGGGCGGTCGCGGGCGTCAGGGTGGCGGCCAGCTCCCGGGCGAACCGCATCCGCGGCGCGGCCGTCTCCGGGCGCTCCCCGTACTCCCGGGCCAGGACGTCGACACACCCCTGCGCGCCGAAGCGGGTGACCGCGGCGGTCACCGCGGCCCACGCCTCAGCGACGGTGACGGGCCGTGACGGCTGCAGGTCTGAGGCGAAGACAGCTTCCGCGATGAACTCCGTGACGGTGCCGATCATGTCTGCCTCCCAGTGCTGTTCCCCCGTGTGTGCCGCTGACCACAACTCAACGCTTGTACGGGAGCAGTGCCACACCCCAAACGGGTTCCGAACGGTTGCGGACCGGCCGATCACCCGACACGCCCCCGCCGCCGGCCACTCTGCGGCGGGTGTCGGTCTCGTGTTCCCAGACGAAGATGCCCTCGGTGGGGGCGTCGGCGAGGTAGGCGAACTGGTCGCCGCCGCCGTTGTCCCCGAAGAACAGCAGGCCGTCGAACGGGGCGTAGAGCTCGGCGAAGTCCTCGAAGGTCCGGAACTGCTGGTTGCCGGCCAGGATCCGGGCGGCCGGCCAGATCACGTCGAGGCCCCACTCGCCGCGCAGGCCGTCGGTCTCCGCCAGCAGGTCCCGCAGGTCCGCCGGCACGGGCCGGCCCAGGCCCTGCTCGATGGAGCGATCCTAGCCCGGGAGCTTGACGGTCGGATCGTCCGGATGGCCGCCGAGGCGCTGGGTGGTCGGCTCCTCGGTGGGGAGGCGGACGGTGACCTGCTCGGCGATCGGGTCGCCCGGCGGCGCGGGGAGGGCGTCGTCGTCGAGGGGCGGGACGAGCTGCGGGACCACGCGGTGCACGGTGAACAGGACCGCGGCGACGATGAGGCCGGCGGTGCCAGCGATGCCCAGGGCGCCGCCCGCGTAGGCGGCGAAGAGGCGCCGGCGGCTCAGGTCGTCGACGGCGACGTCCAGGGCCTGGTCGGTCAGGTAGAGGGCGGTCGCGGCGCCGAGCAGCAGGCCCAGGGAGATGAGGGTGAGGAAGACGGTGGCGTACGTGCTGGGAGCGCCGTACGTGACGCCGCCGTGGCGGCGCTGGACGAGGACGATGAAGACGCTGGCGAACGCGGCCCAGGCGCCGACGACGAGCAGGGCGGCGACGGCGTCGCTGGGGCGGTGCCAGCCGGCGGAGAGGGTCGCGACGCCGGCGAAGGCGGCGAAGCCGGCCGCGATCAGGGCGCCGGTGGCGCGGGCCTTCGCCGGCAGGACCAGGACGAAGGCGACGGCGACGGAGGCGGCGATCGTGGTGTGGCCGCTCGGCAGGCTGTTGCCCACGCCGGCGCGCTCCAGGTCGACGCCGAGGTCGGGACGGGTGAGCAGGGCCTTGATGACCTGGGTGGTGACGTTGGCGCCGCCGATGAGCAGGACGGCGCCGACGGCGAGGGCGACCCGGCGGCGGATGAGGGCGATGAAGCCGACCGTCACGGTGGCGACGGTGAGGGAGAGCACGGAGATGCCGTTGAGGACGCGGTCGACGATCGTCTCGACGCGGGCACGGCCGATGCTGTTGCCGGTGATGGCGACGTAGTCCAGCAACTGGCCGTGCTCGGTCTGCACGAAGAACTGCCAGACCCGGGTGGCGGCGAAGGCTTCCGCGGCGCCGAGGAGAAGCAGCCACACCAGCAGCCCGAGCGGCCATCCACGCATGGCGTGCAACATAGCCGATCCGGCGGCGACGCAAACGTGGAAGGTGACCGGAATGCGTGGCCGCGCACCGATCAGGGTAGAAGGTCGTTGCTGTCCACGAGAAGGAGGCGGGGATGATCACCAGGGTGCGGCCGGCAGGCGTACTGGTCGGCTACGCGGTCGAGGCCGTCGACGGTCCCGTGGGCACGATCGACCGCGGCACGTACGACACCGGCCGCCTCGTCGTGAAGGCCCGCAGCGGCGCGCCGGTGACGCTGCCGGTCGACGCCGTGCAGCGCATCGACCACCGCCGGCAGACGGTCTACCTCGGCGTGAGCCGGGCGTCGGTAGAAGGCTGAGCGGAGGCACCGGGCTGCGCGGCGGCACCGGGCTGAGTGGAGGTGCTGGGCTGCGCGGCGGCACCGGGCTGAGCGGAGGTGCCGGGCTGCGCGGCGGCGACCTCGACCCGGTTCCGGCCGGCGCGCTTGGCGTCGTACAGGGCGGCGTCGGCACGCGCGACGAGCTCGTCGGAGGTCTCCACGCCGTTCCACTGGGCGAGGCCGGCGGAGAACGTCTGGCCCAGCGGCGTCGCGGCCATGAGCCGCCGCAGCACCTCCACCGACTCGGCGGTGTCCGCGCCGGGAAGCAGCGCGATGAACTCCTCGCCGCCGTAGCGGGCCAGGTGGTCGGTGCCGCGCAGCTGCCCGGACCAGGCCGCGGCGGCGGACTTCAGCAGCCGGTCGCCGGCGGGGTGACCGTACTCGTCGTTGAAGCGCTTGAAGTGGTCGAGGTCGATCATGACGACGGCCAGCCCGGCGCCGTCGCGGCGGGCCCGCTCGAGGGCGGCGGGCAGTTCGGCGCCCCAGGCCCGCCGGTTGGGCAGGCCGGTGAGCTCGTCGGTGCGCGACAGCTCACGGACCCGGGCGGTCTGCGCCTCCAGTTGCCGCAGCAGCTGCGCCATGCGAATGACGACCAGCAGGAACAGCACGATGGAGCAGATCGCGATCGGCAGCGCGTCGGTGACCTCGCCGGCGGCGATCTGGCCGAGCAGCAGCAGCGGGGCCATCAGCGACGCGAGGGTGAGCAGCACGAGCAGGCCGGGGCCGAGCTTCGGCGGCGGGCCGGCGGTCTCGCCGATCTGGGCGGCGGAGCGGTGCAGCGCGGCGTAGCCGACGAGGACGTACGCGAGGAGGAACACCGCCCCGATGAGGCGGTGCGCGGCGGGGCCGGGCTCCACGCCGATCGTGTTGAGCACCGCCCAGGTGACGTCGCCCGCCAGGAAGAGGAAGGCCGAGCCGCTCATCAGGCGGAACGCGGCGCTCCGGGCGCCGCCGCCGAGCAGCAGGCGGGTCAGCATCGCCAGGACGAGCACGTCGCCGACCGGGTACGCGACGCCGGTGAGGTGCGCCAGGGGTGACAGGTCGGTCTGGTCGATCGCCGGGCGGATCATGAACACCCACGCGAGCAGGCCGAGGCCGGTGGTGACGGTGGTGGCGTCGACGAGCGCGCCCCAGTCGTGCCCTTCGGACCGGCGGCGGATGAGCAGGACCAGGCCGATCGCGAGCCCCGGGTACAGCGACAGGTAGCCGGCGTCGGGCAGGCCCGGCGACTCGTACTCGGCGTTGACGTGGAAGCTGTAGGCCTCGACGAGGATGCCGGTCGCGTTGCCCCAGACCCCGGCGGCGAACGCCAGCCAGGCGGCCCGGGCGGTGCCGCGGTGCCGCAGGGCGCCCGCGACGATCGCCGTGACCGCCAGGTATCCGGTGAGCACCTGCACCGCGACCTGCCACCAGGTGCCGTCAGGCACCAGGAACGACAGTGCGACGCAGGTCCCAGCGGCCACCAGGTACCCCCGCAGCATCATGTCACTTAGCGTAACCGCACAATCACACCAATAGGGCCGCGGTGGCGAGGCCGGTGCCCACGACCGCGACGGCCGCCCCGGTCAGCAGGAACCGCAGCGGCGGCACCCGCACGCCACCCGCGCGGCAGCGCTCCCACCACAGCAGCGTCGCGAGGGACGCCCACGGCATGGCGAGCGGACCGACGTTGACGCCGACGAGCAGGGCGAGCAGCTGCGTGCGGTGTCCCGCCTCGATGCCGCGTTCTCCGGCGATGTACGCGGGAAGGTTGTTGACGGCGTTGGCGAGGCCCATCCCGGTGGCGGCGGAGCGGAAGGCGCCCACCGCCCCGCCGTGCGGCCCGATCAGCGTGGCGGCGAACCGGTCCAGGCCGTGCGCGCCGAGCGTCTCGACGACCAGGAACATGCCCGTCACGAAGACCAGCAGCCGCCACGGCAGCAGGCCCGGACGCAGCGCCGCGCGGTCCCGCAGCGCGAACGCGCCGGCGACCACGACCGCGGCCGCCCCCGACGCCAGCCACAGGGGCACCTCGAGCAGCACGCCCGCCACGAACACCAGGCACGCGCCGAGTGCGACCCGGAACAGCAGTGGGTCCCGGGGCCGGTGCGCCGGAGGCGGCGCGAACCGCGGGGCCGTGCGCCGCCAGTACGAGAGCCACAACGCCAACGCGGTGACGCCGATCGCCGCCAGCTGCGGCAGCCACATCCGTCCCGCGAACGCGACGGGCCCGAGCCCGACCCGTCCGGCGGCGAGGAGGTTCGTCAGGTTGGACACGGGCAGCAGGAGGCTCGCCGTGTTGGCCAGCCATACGGTGGTCACGGCGAGGGGCAGCGGCGGCAGGTCGAGGCGCCGCGCGAGGGCCAGCATGACCGGCGTGAGCAGCACGGCGGTCGTGTCGAGGTTGAGGGTGACGGTGGTCAGCGCCGCGAACCCGACGCAGACGCCGAAGAGCGCGACGGTCCGCCCGCGGGCGAGGGTGGCGAGGCGGTCGGCGAGCACGTCGAACACCTCGGCCCGCGCCGTCAGCTCCGCCAGGACGATCACCGCCCCGAGGAACGCCAGCAGCGGCGTGATCCGCCGCACCGTCGCCTCCGCCTCGGCCACCGGCAGCAGGCCTGACGCGACCGCGGCCGCACCGGCGGCGAACAGCCCGATCCCGACCCAGTCCAACGCGTGCAGTCGCCTCATCGCGGATGATCTTCGCACCGCGCTGATCCGCGCGCACCTCGGGTCAGACCCCGCGCGCCGCGGTGTCCTCCCTGTCCGGTTCGGCGAGCGACGCGTTCGTCCAGCGCAGCGCCGACAGCATGTCCTCGGCGAGGTCGGGGACCACGGCGGTCGCGGCGTCCCGCTGGTAGGTGCGGACCTCCGTCAGCACCGCACCCAGCTGCCCGCGGCCGTGCACGACGGCCTCCGTGACGTCCTCGGTGAGCGGCAGCTGGTCGGTGAGCTCGCTGGCGGGGCGGCCGAGCAGGTCGCCGATCGCCGACAGGAGGCCGGCCGTGAACGCCGCCGGGCCGGGCGCACCACGCCGCTCGGCGAGCGTCTGGCACATGCGGGCCCGCAGGACCGCGTCGGTGAGCTGCGCCTCGTCGCCGTCGGCGAGGTCGGCGACCATCATCAGCGTCGCCCACTGCCGCACCTGCGGGATGCCCAGCAGGACCACGGCCTGGAAGATCGAGGAGACCGGCTGCGGCAGGCCGTTGGAGGCGGCGTTGACGCCGCGGAGGACGCGGACGGCGAGCGCCGGGTCGCGCTCGATGGTGGCCACCGCCCGGTCGAGGTCGACCTCGTCGGCGGCGAGCTCGGCGAGCAGCCGCATCCGGGCCAGCCGCGACGGGCTCAGCGTGTGCGTGGTGATGAGGTGCGGCCGGCTCAGCACGTGGCCCTGGAAGAGCTGGAACTGCAGCTTGCGCGCCAGCTCGAGCAGCTCCTGCGTCTCGACCCGCTGGGCGACGAGCCGGATCCGCGGGAACCGGCGGCACTGGCCGACGATCGCGCCGATCGCGCGCCGGTCGCCGGCGAGCATGTTGACCTTCACGTAGTGCGCGAACGGCAGGAGCCTGGCCCGGGACGCGTCGCCGGCGAAGTCGTCGACCGCGATGCGGTGCCCCTGCTCGACCAGCCGCCCGACGCCGTCGAGCACCTCGTCGTCGACGGCGACGTCCGCCATCAGCTCCAGCCCGACCGATCCCGGCGGGAACGGCAGCGGCAGCTCCCCCACGACGAACTCGCGGGTCAGGTTGATGAAGCAGCGCCGGTCGCCGACGAGCTCGGTGATCCCGAACGCGGTGAACGCCTCCACGATGACCCGGCTCGTCGCGGCGCTGTCGCGGACCGCGGCGTGCATCGCTTCCGGGCCGTCGCGGAACAGCAGCTCGTAGGCGGCGACGTGGCCGTGCCTGTCGTAGAGCGCCTGCCGGCCGATGTGTACGGGTCGCGTGCTGTCCACGTCCGCCTATCGGCAGCTTCCGGCGCGGCTTGCGCGTTTTACGACGTTGCGGGGCGCGTCCGGGGCGCGATGATGTGGCCGGTGTACGCGACGGCGTCCAGGTAGGCCAGGGCGGTCTCCTCCACGGGCAGCGGCGCGGCCAGCAGCATCGGCAGGTCGGACGCCTCGTACGCGGCGACGAGCGACAGCAGCTCCCCGAGCGGCCCGGCCCCCTCCACGAGGGCGTCGGTCACCTCATGGCTGAGCGACAGGCGCATCGCCAGCTCGGCGGCGCGCTGGCCGAGCAGCTCGGCGACGGCGGAGACGAGACCGACGGTGAACGCGGGCTCCGGTGGCACCTCCATCCGCTCGGCGATGTTCTGGCACATGCGGGCCCGGGTGATCGCGCCGCTCAACTGTGACGCGCCGGGGTCGTCGAGGTCGCTGACCAGCATCAGCGTGGCCCAGTCGCGGAGCCGGTCGACCCCGAGCAGCAGCACCGCCTCGTGGACGGAGGACACCTTCACCGGCAGGCCGAGCGCGTCGGCGTTGGCGGCCGCCATGAGCCGCAGGCTGAGCGCGGGGTCGCTGGTGACGAGGCCGACGACCCGGTTCAGCGGGATGCTGGGGCCGACGAGGAGGCTGAGCAGCTCGACCCGGGCCAGCCGCGACGGCGACAGCGCGGTGGTGGAGACGACCTGGGGGCGGCCCAGCACGTACCCCTGGAAGAGGTCGAACCCGAGCGCCCTGGTGCGCTCCAGCTGCTCCTGCGTCTCCAGGCGCTCCGCGACGAGGGTGAGGCCCGGGTACTTGCGGCAGCGCTCCACGGTCGCGACGAGATCGTCCGGGGGTGTCTCGAGCACGTCGATCTTCACGTACGCGGCCAGTTCGAGCAGCGGCTCGTGCCCCAGCCCGAACACGTAGTCGTCCAGCGCGATGCGGAACCCCTGCGCGACGAGCTTCCCGACGGCCTCCACCACGACGTCGTCGATCGTGACGGTCTCGAGGATCTCCAGGACGACCTGCTCGTGGTCGAACGGCAGGGGCAGGTCGCCGACGAGGAACTCGCGGGTGAGGTTGACGAAGCACAGGCCGCGCCCGCACAGGGGCTCGATCCCGATCTCCGTGAAGGCGGTGATGAGGACGCGGCTGGTGGCGTACGCGCCACGCTCGTCGGCCTCCACCGCCCCGGCGTCGCCGCGGAAGAGCAACTCGTAGCCGTGGACGTCACCGTGCCGGTCGAAGATCGGCTGACGTCCGACATGCACTGCGCCGGAAGGGGGAAACATACCGCACTCATCGACTCCGGCGGCGCGACACTGACCCCTTTGCCGCGGAAATGTTCCCGCCTCAGGCCGCGCCGGCCATCGCGTGGATCTTCCAGCCGTGGTCCGGGAAGCCGGCGGCGTCGGCGACGTGGGCGCTGGCCGTGTTCGCCGGGTCGTGCAGGTAGGTGGCGACCGCCCCGCCCGCCACGATCCGCCGGGCGGCCTTGGCGACGAGCCGCCGGGCCAGGCCCTGGCCGCGGGCCCGCTCGTCGGTGCCGACGGAGATCTCGACGCCGGAGACGTCGTGCGGCTTCAGCCCGACCCCGGCCAGGTAGGCGCCGCCGGCGTCGCGGGCGATCAGCACCTCACCCGGGAACGGCCGCAGCCAGTCGGGGATGCCCGGGCCGTCGGCCGGCTCCCACTCCCCCGCGCCGGGCAGCTCGGCCGGCGCCTGCGACCAGCGGAACACCCCGGTGAAGCACACCTGCTCCGGGCGCCCCAGCAGCCCCGGCAGCCGCGTCAGGAGGTCTTCGAGGGGCATCCGCGTCAGCAGCGCCGCGACCTCGTCCCGGTGCGCGGGCGGCACGGAAAGCACCCCGTGCCCCTCGGCGTCGGTCACCCCGAGCATGAGCTGCTCGGCGCCGTCCCAGCGGGGCTTGTCCCGCGCCGGGTGCCCGACGACCGTGATCCCCTGGTCCGGTGGAGGCCACGCGCCGAGCCAGACCTGCAGGAACCTCGCCAGCACGCACACCTCCGCGGAAAAGATCGAGAGCCCAGGCACATCCTAGGCTCTCGATCTTCGATCGTTCAGCCCACGAAGAGCACTTCCTCGACCTGTACCGCCGCCGCCGAGGCGAAGTTGCGCTGGACCTGCGCCGCCTCGGCCGTGCTCGGGTTGGCGTTGGTGCAGGACACCGGCGCGCTGCTGCCCGACATGAGGTCCGAGCACAGCCCGGTCCGCCGGTCCGGCAGGCCAAGGATGTGCCCGAACTCGTGCGTGGCGATCCGCAGCTGGTAGTAGCCGTCGTTGACCGCCTCACGCCCCATGTACCAGCGCCCGTTGCCGAGACTCGTCGTGTACGTCCGGGGCCACCCGTTGTCGGCGTAGACCCGGATGTCGGGCGTCCGGCCGGCGGTGACCGGGACCAGCCGGACGTTGCTGACCTTGCCGTTCCAGAGGGTGGCCGCCTGGTTGACCACGGCCACGAACTCCTGCGCCTGGCTCGCGTCGTAGTAGAGGGTACGGGTGGCCGCGTACGCGGGAGCCGCGCCGACCAACTGGACGCCGACCAGCGCCGCAATGGCGAGCAGCACGGTGGCGAATCTGCGTCTGACCATGCCGCTCAGGCTAGGTTAAATCGCCAATCATCAATATATACCAGTCAGCCCATACTGTTTCCCGCCAGCAGCCTTCGGCTGCAGCTCGCCGCCCCACCGCTGGCGCGGCGGGTCCCGCCGGGGGATTCTCACCCCGGACCCCCCAATGCTCGCTGCGCTCGCACTGCCAGCGCCGCCGCGCGGCAGGATCGCACATCCGCGCCCATCCGGTGGTCGCCCTCCGCGGTGGTCCTTCTCTCGATCTGTGAAGGGTTCTTGTCGAGTGGTGGTGTTGGTTTCGAGGTATCGGTAGAGGCCTCGGGCGGCGTATCGCTTGAGGCTGCGGAAAATCTCGTTGGGGGTGCGGCCTTCGGTGGTGCGGCGGGTGATGTGGTCGCGCGTGGACGGTGGCGTCGGCGCGGCGCAGCGCCTGGACCCGGATCCGGATCTCCAGGTCGTGGGTGTCGGTCGTGGCCTGGTTGAGCTGATCTGCGAGTCAGAGCGCGCCGTTGCGGACGGCCTCGTGGATGGTGCTGATCGTCGGTGTGAAGCCGAGGCTGCGGGCGAGGCTGACATCCATCTGCCCCTTCCACGGCTGGCTGAGCGGTTCGGCGGAGGAGCTGTAGGAGTAGCCGACAATCTGGGACATCTCGTAGATGCTCAGGGGTGACTCGTCGGCGATGTTGACCGTGCGGTTGTCGAACGCGCCCGTGAGGGCCAGGGCGAACGCCGTGGCGATGTCGGCGTGGTGGACGACGCTCAGCCTCTGTGCCGGGTGCCACCCCATGCCGGCCGCGAGTTCGGGCAACGATTCGAGGTGCCCGTCCTGGTCGCCGTAGATGAAGGGGAGCCGCAGGATGCCCCAGGTGAGCCCGCTGGCGCGGAGCAGCCGCTCGGCTTCGATCTTGCTGGCGGGGTAGGCGAGCGTCGGCGCGACGGGGTCATCCTCACGCCCGGGGTGCGCGCTGTCGGCATCGTAGACATTGGAGGTGCTGGCCAGCAGGAACCGGGCCTCCGGCGCGTGCTGTTCGACGGCGGCGATCAGGTTGCGGGTGCCGTCACGGTTGACGGTCCAGATCTGGTCGTTGTCGCGGGTGCGGAAGACGGCGGCCAGGTGGATGACCGCGGTGACGCCTGTGACCGCTGCCGGCAGGGAGCCGGGGCTGAGGATGTCACCCTCGGCGCGTTGCACGCCTTCGGGGACTTCTTTTCCAGGACGGACGAGGGCACGGCACTCGACACCCGCCGCGGTGAGTCGCCCGAGCAGGCGGGGGCCGACCAGGCCCGTTCCGCCGGTCACGAGAATCGTCACGATCCGCTCTCTTTCCTGTAGTCGATGAGTCGTCTGGTCGCGCCGCTGAGGACGCGATTCATGGTCTCGATGTCCGCGGGGTCGACCCCGCCGAAGGCGACCTCCGCGATCAACGCCATCGGATCGGGGAGCGAGTTCCACAGGTTCACGCCGGCCGGCGTGATGTGCAGCAGCTTCTGACGCTGGTCGTCCGGGTCGGGCGTCTGTTCGATCAGCCCTTTGCGCACGAGCGCTGCGATCACGGCGCTGAGGGTCGCCCGTTCGACCTCGAGTTCACGCGCGAGTGCCCGCTGGCCGACCGGCCGGCGGGCACTGAGCCGGTACAGCACGTACCACTGGGTATTCCCGAGATCGTATGGGCGGAGCACGGATTCCATCAGAGCCCGGCTGGCGAGGAAGTACTTCTTCGCCCAGGCGCCCGGAGCATCCAGCTCGTGGACGGCTATTTCGTTAGGCACCTGACAATATTGTCAGGTGCCTAACGAAATAGCAAGAGTGGGTCGAGTCGGGGAGGGATCCGGAGACCTGCTTCCGACACCCGCCCGCCGCCGGCGTGCCGTGATCAGGCGCGGACGCGGGCGCTCGCCGGGTCGTACAGTGGCCGCAGCGACGCCTTGAGGGGGTATTCGCGGTCCGCGACCACCACCGTCAGCGGGGCGGCGTCCAGCCAGGACTGGTCCAGGGGCTCGGCGCCCGCGTCGAGGAAGGCGAGGCCGACCGCGCCGCCGAGGGTGTGGCCGTAGGAGGCGGCGCGCACGTAGCCGACGTCCCGGCCGTCGCGGCGGACCACCTCACCGTGGAAGAGCAGCGCGGACGGGTCGGTCACGAGGATCTGCACCAGGCGGCGCGACAGCGGCCCCGCCTCGCACAGGGCGAGCAGCGCGTCGCGGCCGATGAACGACGGCTTGTCGAAGGCGACCGCGAAGCCCAGGCCCGCCGACAGCGGGTCGTCGGTGTTGTCGATGTCGTGGCCGTAGTCGCGGTAGCCCTTCTCCAGCCGGAGACTGGCCAGCGCCTTCAGGCCCGCGTGCCGGAGGCCGAACTCGGCACCGGCCTCGACGAGCCGGTCGTAGACGTGGACGGCCTGCTCGGTGGGGATGTAGAGCTCGTAGCCGAGCTCGCCGACGTACGTGATGCGCAGGCACAGCACGCGGGCGTAGCCGATCTCCAGCTCGCGGACGCCGCGGAAGGGCATCGTCACGTCCGTGTCGCTGACGGCCGCCAGCAGTGCGCGCGACTGCGGGCCCTGCACGTTGAGCTGCGCCCACCCGGAGGTGACGTCGGTGACGACCGCGCCGTGGCGCCGCAGGCGGGTCAGGACGTGCCGGTGGGCGGTGTCCGAGGCGACCACCCAGAAGCGGTCCTCGGCCAGCTCGGTGACGGTGAGGTCGGCCTCGATCGTGCCGCGCTCGTTGAGCCACTGCGTGTAGGTGACGAGGCCGCTGCCGGTGACCCGGTTCGCCGACAGCCGCTCCAGGACGGCGCCGGCGTCGGGGCCCTGGACGAGGAACTTCGCCATGAACGACATGTCCATGAGCGCCACCCCCTCGCGCACCGCCCGGTGCTCGGCCTCCCACTGCGGGAACCACGACGGACGGGACCAGGACGGCTCGGGCTCCTCGGTGACGCCGTACACGTCGGGCATCTCCCAACCCGAGACGTCACGCAGATAGGGCGACAGCACGGCGAGCCGGTCGTGCAGCGGGGAGCGGCGGGCACCCCGGGCCGACCGCATCGCCTTGTTGGGGTAGTGCGTCTGGTACACCATGCCCAGCGCCTCGACGGTGCGCTCCGAGCGGTACCGCAGGTTGCGCTGGTAGGGCTGCAGGCGGTCGATGTGCATGCCGGTCACGTCGACGTCCGGCTCACCGGCGGCGATCCAGTGCGCCAGGGCACGGCCGATCCCGCCGCCGGTGAGGATGCCGATCGAGTTGAGGCCGGCGGCGACGAAGTACCCGCGCAGCTCCGGCGACTCGCCGAAGATCGGCGCCAGGTCCGGGGTGAAGCTCTCCGGCCCGCAGAAGAAGGTGCGCACGCCGGCGGTCGCGGTCACCGGGATGCGGCCCATCGCCGCCTCCAGGTAGGGCGCCATCCGGTCCCAGTCCGGTGGCAGCGTGCCGAAGGAGAAGTCGTCCGGCACCCGCTCGACGCTCCACGGCGCCGCCCGCCCCTCGAACAGGCCGATCATGAGCCCGCCGCCCTCCTCACGGAAGTAGCCGTAGGCGCCCGGGTCCTCCAGCACGGGCAGCCCGGCGTGGACGCCGTCGATCGGCTCCGTGATGAGGTAGTAGTGCTCGGCGGCCTGCAGCGGGACGCTGACGCCGGCCTCCTCGCCGAGCTGCCGCGCCCACATCCCGGCGCAGTTGACGACGACCTCGGCCTCGACGTCACCGTACGGCGTCCGCACACCGGTCACGGTGCCCCGCTCGCGCAGCACGCCGGTCACCGGCACGCCCTCGGCGATCCGCACGCCGCGCTGCCGGGCGCCCTTCGCCAGGGACATGGTGACGTCGACGGGGTTGGCGCGGCCGTCCTCGGCGACGTAGAAGCCCGCGAGGACGTCGTCGACCCGCGCCAGGGGAAACAGGTCGAGGACCTCCTTCGGCGAGATCTCGTGCACGTCGACGCCCAGGTGCCGGTTGAACGCGGCGACCCGCCGGTACTCCTCCAGGCGCCCGGGGTCGGCGGCGAGCTCGATGAAGCCGCACTGCCGCAGCCCGGTGGACAGGCCGGTCTCCGCTTCGAGCGACGCGTAGAGGTCGCGGGTGTACTGCCGCATCCGCGTCGAGGTCTCCGACAGCGACCCGAAGGTCACCATCAGCCCGGCGGCGTGCCAGGTGGTCCCGGCGGTCAGCCGGTCCCGCTCCAGCAGCAGCACGTCGGTGACGCCCTCCTTCGCCAGGTGATAGGCGACCGACGCGCCGATCACCCCACCGCCGATCACGACGACGCGGGCCCGCTGTGGAAGCTGCATCCTGAGAGACTAAGCGGATGGCGGTCGTCGTGATCGGAGCGGGCGTGGCCGGGCTGGCGTGCGCCCGGGCGCTGCACGACGCCGGCGTCGCGGTCCGCGTGCTGGAGCGTGCCGCGGCCCCCGGCGGGCGGCTCGGCGGCGACATCGTCGACGGCCGGCCGGTCGACCTCGGCGCCGCCTACTTCACGGTGTCCGACCCGGGGTTCGCCGCGGTCGTCTCGGGGTGGCAGCGTGCCGGGCTCGTCCATCCCTGGTCCGGGGATTTCACGGTGTACGGCCCCGCTCCCGCCGACCGGAAGCAGCCACCGGTCCGATGGGCGGCCCCCGGCGGGCTGGGCTCGCTCGCCGCCGACCTCGCAGCAGGCCTCGACGTCACCTGCGAGGTGGCTGTCAAAGACCTGACAGAGCTCGATGGCACGGTCGTCCTGGCGATGCCGGCGCCGCAGGCGGCCCTGCTCCTGCCGGCCGCCGCACCACTCGCCGAGGCCCAGGACTGGCAGCCGTCCATGGCCGTCGCGCTGCGCTACCGCCGCCGCTGCTGGAAACCGCTGACCGGCGCGTTCGTCAACGATCACCCCGTCCTCACCACGGTGTGCGACGACGGGTCGCGCCGCGGCGACGGGGCTCCGGTGTTGGTGGCGCACACCACACCCGCATTCGCCATCGACTCGGCCACCGCGGACGTTGAGGAGGCCGTGAGGGAGTTGCTGGACCTGCCCGACGCCGCGGTCTCCGTGGCCGCGCGGCGCTGGCCGGCGGCGCGCCCCGCCCGACCCTCAGAATCCGCGTTTGCGCAGGTGGAGGGCGTGTTCCTGGCCGGCGACGGGTTCGGCCGGCCGAGGGTCGAGGCGGCCTGGCTGTCCGGCCGCGCCGTCGCCGCCGCGACAGTCGGAAACCAGAATCCGAAAACTCCACGAACGGCCAGCCCGCCGAGGTAGCCTCGTGGGCGCCAACGCTGTTGATATGTCCACAGTGGACCGATTTGGTCCCTGCACTATTCATTCATGTCGGTCGGGGAACACATCCGAGGCCGGCGGCGTTCGTTACACAACCACAGTCACCAAGAGAGGGTGAACGCCATGGCCATCAGCACTGACTACGACGCGCCACGCCACCCCGTCGGCACGGACCTCGCCGAGGACAGCCTCGAGGAGCTCACCGCCCGGCGGGCCAACGCCCAGTCGCCGTCCGTCGACGTCGACGACAGCGAGGCGGGCTTCGAGCTGCCCGGAGCGGAGCTTCCCGACGAGGAGCTCACCGTGCCGGTCGTGCCGATGCGGCTGGACGAGTTCCGCTGCTCCAGCTGCTTCCTCGTGCACCACCGCAGCCAGCTGTCCCGCGAGAAGAACGGCGCACCGGTCTGCCGCGAGTGCGACTAGTTCGGTGAGGTCCCTGATCGTTCAGGGGCGGCGCGCCGGCACCCGGATCCGGGTCAGGTCCTCCGCCACCACGACCTCACCGCCGAACGCGTTCCCCGCCTCCTCGGCGAAGCGCGTCGGGTCGTCGTAACGCTGCGAGAAATGGGTGAGCACGAGCGTGCGCACCCCGCACTCGGCCGCGACCCGGGCCGCCTGACCAGCCGTCAGGTGCCCGTGCGCCGCGGCCAGACCGGCGTCGGCGTCCAGGTACGTGGACTCGATCACGAGCAGGTCGGCGCCGTCGGCCAGCGCGTACACGGCGTCGCACAGCCGGGTGTCCATGACGAACGCGAAGCGCTGGCCGGGACGTGGCACGCTGACGTCCTCGACGGCCACCACCCGGCCGTCGGCCGTCACGCTGCCCTCGCGCCGCAGCGCGCCGACCGCGGGTCCCGCGATGCCGTGCCGGGCGAGCAGGTCGGGCAGCATCCGCCGGCCGTCCGCCTCGACGAGCCGGTAGCCGTACGTGTCGATCCCGTGGTCCAGCTGCCGCGCTTCGAGCACCCAGTGCTCGCCTGCGGCGATTTGCCCGCCTTTATCCACCGGTGCCGGATTTATCGTGGCGGTGTCGTAGAAAACGGACGCGTGCCGTAGGCGGTCGAAGAACACCTGACCGCTCGCCGGGAAGTGCGCCGCGACCGGCCGGGCCGCGTTGTCCAGGGAGATCCGCTGGATCACCCCCGGCAGGCCGAGACAGTGGTCGCCGTGGAAGTGCGTGACGCAGATGCGGGTGATGTCGCTCGCCGCCACCCCCGCGCTCGTCATCTGCCGCTGGGTCCCGTCCCCCGGGTCGAACAGGATCCCCTCGTCGTCCCAGCGCAGGAAGTACCCGTTGTGGTTCCGGGCCTTGGTCGGCACCTGGCTGCTGGTCCCCAGCACGACGAGCTCACGCATCTGGGGGACCTTACAGTTACCCGATGGTCGATGACTCCAGATTTGCGCTCGTGCTGGGCGGGGGCGGCGTCACGGGCGTCGCCTGGGAGATCGGGATGGTCGCCGGGCTGGCCGCCGCCGGTGTCGATCTCACCGCGGCGGACCTGGTCGTGGGCACCTCCGCCGGCTCCGTCGCCGGCGCCCAGATCACCAGCGGCAGGCCGCTCGAGGAGCTCTACGAGCGGCAGCTCGCCCCCGCCACGGGCGAGATCGCCGCCCACTTCGGCGTCGGCACCATGCTCCGCTACGCGTCGGCCGGCCTGCGGCCCGGCGACGACCGGCAGGCCCTGCGACGGCTGGGGCACGCCGCGCGTACCGCCGACACCGTGCCCGAGCAGAGCCGCAGGGACGTGATCGCCGGACGCCTCCCCCGCCACGACTGGCCGGACACCCCCCGGCTCCTCATCACGGCCGTCGACGCCGAGACCGGCGAGGAGGTCACCTTCGACCGTGACAGCGGCGTCGACCTCGTCTCCGCCGTGACGGCCAGCTGCGCCGTGCCGATCGTCTGGCCGACCGTCACCATCGCCGGCCGCCGGTACATGGACGGCGGCTCGCGCTCCGCGGCCAACGCCCACCTGGCACGCGGGTATGACCGCGTGATCGTCCTCGCCCCGACGACCGCGTCGCTGCGCCGCTCGGGCCGGGTCGCCACCGAACTCGCCGAGCTCGGCCCCGCCGTCCGCTCCACCGTGGTCACCCTCGACGCCGACGCGAGGGCCGCCATCGGCCGCAACGTCCTGGACCCCGCGAAGCGCGCCACCGCCGCCCAGGCCGGCCGCCGCCAGTCCGCCACCGCCCTGGCCGCCGTCAAGGCCGTCCTGACCGGCTGATGGCGACGTGGCGACCTGGCGCCCCGACGGGCTAACGGGCTGACGGGCTGACGGCGACCTGCCGTCCTGACCGGCTGACGGCGACGTGGCGACCTGGCGCTCCGACGGGCTGACGGCGACCTGCCGGCCCGACCGGCTGACAGACCCCGGCCGGTCCGTCAGCCCGCGGGTGCGGCCGGGGCGGTGCCGCAGATGAAGTGCGGCTCCGGGTCGTAGCGCCAGGAGAAGCGCTCCCGGCGCAGCTCCTTGCCGTCCTGCTTGAAGACGCGCCACGCCTCCTGGGTGAAGCCCGGCAGGCCGTCGGTGGGATTGCAGTCGGCCTCGCGGAGGTACGTCGTCGGCGGCTGGACCACCTTCGTCCGCGGGCCGTACTCGAGGGCGATGTCATAGCGCTTCGTCCCGTACAGGGTGACCGTGACCGACGTGTCGGTGGTGGCGGTGTCGATGAGCACCCCGGTCGGGGAGTCGTTGCGGAAGCGCAGGTCCAGCGACGGGTACACCACGGTCGCCTCGATCACCGACGGGTAGCGGTCGAACCAGTAGGTGTGCGGGCGGTGCTCCACGTCCTGCAGGCCGGCGTAGAAGACCGCGTTGAACAGGGTGGTCGCGACCTGCGACACGCCGCCGCCCGGCGAGTTCTTGATCTTCCCGTCCTCGATGCCGGGCGCGTCGACGTAGCCCTTGGCGTGGGTGCGCTGGCCGACGTGGCCGTTGAGGGAGAACGTCTGGTCCGGCAGGACGACCGCGCCGCGCAGGGCCTCGGCCATGGTCCGGATGTTGACGACCCGGGGCTGCCCGGCGACGAACTTCGTGGTGAAGGTCGCCAGCTGCTCCTTGACGCCGAGCGCGCCCAGCTGCGCCGCGGTCACGGCGGCCGGCTTCGCCGTGAGCCCCACCTCGACCCGTCGCGGTGTCGCCGACGTACGGAGGACCGCCAGGATGGCCGGGCTCGCCGCCACCAGGTCGACCTGCTGGCCGTCGACCTGCGGCCGCACGACCGGCCGGCCCCGCTCGACGGTGAACGTGGCGTCGGTCGCGGCGACCTCGACCTTGCCGAAGGCCGGCACCGCCTTGCGCAGGGCCGCCACGTCCAGCGACGGCTGGATGAGCCCGTCGGCGTCGGACTCCATCTTCAGCGCCGCCGCGATCGCCGTCGCCGGGACGGTGACGTCGCCGCGCGGCGTGGCCACGACCAGCGGCGCGGCGACGGCGGGCGTCGCGAGCTCGCCGAGCAGGCGGTCGACGTCGGCCTTGGTGCTGCGCGGCACGAGGTCCACGACCGGGAACTCGACGGTGCCGCGGCGCAGCCACCCGGCCTCCATGATCGCGGCGACCTTGTGCCGGTCGATGCCGCGGCCGTTGACCGGGTACACCGCGACGGGTTGCTGCTTGTCGAAGCGGACCGCGGGCAGGACCGGGGCGTCGCCCTGGGTGCCGAGGTGCGCCATCAGCGCCTCGTAGAGCCGGGCCGCGTCGGCGTGGACGACCGGGGCGACGCTGATCCCGCCGTGCAGCCACGCGAACGGGCCGGGCGTCGCGGCGACGGCGCGTTCGACGGTCGCCTCGACGTCCAGCACGAGCCCCACGGCCGCGGGGTCGACGGTGGCGCCGGTCGTACCGACGCGAACCGCGACCGGAGCGACAACCCGCTTCCGGAGGGTGTCGCGCAGCAGCCGCACCGCCTCGTCGCGGGAGTGCCCGCCGACGTCGACGCCGAGGACGTGCACGCCCCGGTCGACGTCCTTCGCATAGGTGCTGATCGCGGTCACCACGGGCACCACGACCACGAGCGTCAGGGTGGCCGCGAGCCGCCGGCGGCGGCGGGCCCGCGCACGCCGCACGATCGGCGGCACGACGGGGCGCTCCTGCGGCATGGTGGGAGACAGCCGGCGCAGCCGGGACAGCAGGTCCGTTGCCATACACGAACAATGCCCGATTTGTACCGTCTGTCTGGCTCGATCCGCCCCGATGTCCCCCAACGTGTCACTGTGATGGCGGCGCGTACTGCGGATATGCCGATCTCGGCCCGGGTCGCCGACCGGCAGCGACACTGATGGGCCTCGCTGGCAGGATGTACGGGTGCGGCAGTTCCGGACGTTGGCCATGCGTGTGCGCTCGCCTGAGGCGAGTGCCGCCATGACCCATGCCGCGCGCCGGATCGGCCTGCCCGTCGCCCAGCTCCCCGGCGACCCGGCCGAGGTGACCGGCCTGCGCTCCGCCGACGGCGTGGCCTGGCGGGCGGCCGGCGGCTACCTGACCACCCTCATCGCCGGCGGCGTCGACATCCGCCTGCACGGCGCCAACCCGAGCTGGTTCGCCGGCCTCCCCCGCGACGTGACCGGCCGCGACGTCAGCCTGGTCTCCGTCGGCGAGGCCCCCGACCTGGTCGGCCCCCGCCCCGCGGTGGCGAAGCTCGCCGACGAGAAGCACCCCGCCTTCTCCGCCGCCTGGGTCCGCGACGCCGACGACCTGCGCAACCGCCTGCGCACCGCCCGCCTGCCCGCCGACAGCACGCTGATCATCATGGACCACTGGCTGGACCTGGCCTCGGAGTACCGCGTCTTCACCATCGGCCGCGAGCCGGTGGCCTGGTCGCCGTACGTCGTGGAGGGCGAGGAGTGGAGCCCCACGCTGCGCCACCACCGCGCCTCCTGGCACGACGAGGCCGCCACGTTCGTCGCCCTCATGCTGGCCGCCCTCCCCGCCGAGGACGTGCCCCCGACCGCCGTCATCGACGTCGGCCGCACCGACGCCGGCGACTTCGCCGTCCTCGAGGTCAACAACGTCTGGAGCTCGGGCCTCTACAGCTGCGACCCCGACGGCGTCCTCCGCGCCGTCCTCGCCGCCAACGACCCCGACTGCGCCCCCCGCTGGCGCTGGCAACCCGCCCCCGCCCTCGGCGCCTGACCGCCCCCGGGGCCCGGACGCCCAGCGGATGGGTCCGGTGGCGGCCGCCAGCGTTGCCGGTCCCGCGCCACACGCCCTCGTCACGGCGCTGGCGAACCGGGTCAGCGCACACTGCGGAGACGCCTGGGTGCCGGGTGACCTCGCCGCGGCGACCAGGGTGGACCGGACTCACGGGCGGTCAGGCGCGGCGGAGGCGGCGGACCGGGCTCACGGGCGGTCAGGCACGGTGGAGACGGCGGACCGGGCTCACGGGCGGTCAGGCGCGATGGAGACGGCGGACCGGGCTCACGGGCGGTCAGGCGCGATGGAGACGGCGGACCGGGCTCACGGGCGGTCAGGCACGGTGGAGGCGGCGGACCGGGCGGATCAGGAGCAGGGCGGCGCAGACGCAGGCGGTCACGGCGGCCGAGACGTACAGCAGGTCCAGCGGGGGGACGACGGTGGAGACGGGGCCGACCAGGGCCTGACCGACCGCCACGCCGGAGACGGAGCCGGCGACCTCGTAGGCGGTGACGCGGTTGAGCACCTCGGGTGCGACGAGGGTCTGCACGCTGGTGGACCACATCACCGACCAGAAGGCCCACGAGACGCCGCCGAGCAGGTGGCCCGCGACCAGGAGCGGCAAGGGTGGCTGCAGGGCGACCGACAATGGGATGCAGGCGAAGCCGATCAGGCCGGCCGCGCCGGCGGCGAGCGGGCGGACGGGGCGCAGGCGGATGGCGATGAGGCCGCCGAGGACGGTGCCGCAGCCGAGGCCCGCCATCGTCCAGCCGTAGGCGGCGTCGCCGAGGCGGTCGCCGATCAGGCGGGAGCTGAGCGGGATGTACGGGCCGAACACGAACACGCCGAAGAACAGCCAGACCACGATGACCGACCACATCCAGCTGCGGGAGCGGAACTCGGTCCAGCCGCGGCGCAGGTCGTGCAGGACCGTCGAGCCGGCGGTCCGGCCGGCGGTGGCGGGTGCCCGGCCGATCAGGGCCAGGCACGCGCCGCTGACCACGAAGGTCGCGGCGTCGACCGCGTAGACCGCGCCGGCACCGGTCAGCGTCATCAGCACGCCCGCGAGGACCGGGCCGCCGAGCTGCGTCGCCGCGTCGGCGATCTTGAGGGTACCGTTGGCGCGCTGCGGATCCGAGGCGACCAGCGGCACCATGCCGTTGACGCCGGGCTGGAACATCGCGGCCGCGAGACCGGCCAGGGCGGAGGTCGCCAGCAGGAGCCAGAGGGGTGGCGTACCGGCGAAGAACGCGACGGCGACCACACCCTGCGTCACGGCCCGCACGACGTCGGCGCCGATCATCATCGTCCGCGCGCCGAGGCGGTCGGAGAAGACGCCGCCGAACACCACGAAGAGCACGAACGGCGCCGTCCAGACGGCAAGAACGTACCCAACACCGGAGACGCCGTAGACCGCCCCGACGGCGAGCGCGGCGGCGACCGGCATCATCGCGTCGCCCAGCAGCGACACCACCCGCGCGCCGAAGTAGTACGTGAAGTCCCTGTTCCAGAGGGGTTTCGTAAGGACGGGATCCGCCACTGCGGCGGTCATCGGTAGCACTCCATGATCACCCATTCTTGCCGCGGCACCGCGGGTGCACAGGCGTCCGGCGCGACATCATTGGGTACATTCGTGCCATGCGCCAGCGAGTGGTGGCCCTCCTCGGGCAAGGGCAGGAGCTGTATCCGGTGACCTGCGCGTCGGCCGTGTTCGGCGACCACGGACCCGACATCCCGCGGCACTACGAGTTCGAGCTGTGCACCGAGCACCCCGGCCCGATCCGCACCACGATGGGCGTCGACATCGTCGTCGAGCGGGGCCTCGAGGCACTGGACGACGCCGGGACGATCCTCATCGCCGGCTGCCCTTCCCCGTCGCTCACCCCCGCCACCTGCGACGCCGTCCTGGCCGCCCACACGCGGGGCGCCCGCGTCGTGGCGGTGAGCTCGGGCATCAAGCTGCCGGCCCACCTCGGCCTGCTCGACGGCCGCACCGCCGCGGCGCACTGGGAGATCACCGGCTGGCTCGCCCGCAACTACCCGAAGGTCCGCGCCGACGACACCGTGCTCTACGTCGACCACGGCGACGTCGCGACCGCCGGCGCCACCGCCACCACGCTCGACCTGTGCCTCAACCAGGTCCGCCGCGAGCACGGCGCGGCCCTGGCGATGCGCATCGGCCGCCAGTTCGCCGCCGCCCCGCAGCGCGAAGGCCACCAGCGGCAGTTCCCGGCCCTGCCGACGGCCGGCCCCGTCCCCGACTCCCTGGCGCCGCTGCTGGACTGGATCGTCGCCAACCTCGGCCGCCCGCTCACCCTGGCCGACATGGCCACGAGGTCGGGGATGTCCGCGCGGACGCTCAACCGTCACTTCCATGAGCAGCTCGGCATCTCACCGGGCCGCTGGCTGCTCGACCGGCGCATCGCGAGCACCCGCGCGCTGCTGGAGGAGACCGACCTGCCGGTGGAGACCATCGCCGAACGCGTCGGCCTCTCCTCGGCGGTCAACCTCCGCCGCCGCTTCCGCGACGCTGTGAACACCACCCCGGCCGCGTACCGCCGCGCCTTCCGCTGACCCAGCTGACCCAGTGAAGGAGCGGGTATGAGCAGCGCTCGACCCGGCCCCGCGGACCGGCGGCTGAGCCGCCCCGCGTGGTGGTTCGTCGGCGGGTACGGGCTGTCGGCCGTCGGCACCGGGCTGTGCTACCCCTTCCTGGCGATCTACCTGCACCAGTTCCAAGGGCTGCCGGCGGGAGAGACGGCGGTGCTGCTGCTCGCGCTCGCCGGCGCCGCGGTGCCGATGTCCGTGTACGGCGGCGCGCTCGTCGACCGGCGCTCGCCCAGGGCGGTCGCCGTCGGCGCGCTGCTCGTGCAGACGGTGGGGTGGCTGCTGCTGGCGGCCGGGCGCGGCTACGCGGCCCAGCTGGTGGCGCTGCTCGTCATCGGCGTCGGCACCGGGCTGTTCCTGCCGGCCGTGGTCCCGATCATCGCCAGGCTCAGCGGCAGCGAGGAGGTCAAGGTCCGCACGATGTCGATGCGGTACCTGCTGCTCAACGTCGGCCTGGGCGTCGGCGGCGGGCTCGGCGGCCTGCTGCTGGGTGCCGCGGCCGACACCACCTACCGGTGGCTGTTCGCCGCCGACGGCGTCAGCTGCGCGCTGTACGCCGTGGTGATCGCCGCCTTCGTCCCGCTGCCGGAGGACGCCGACGCGCCCGGGTCCCAGCGGAGGACCCTGGCCCGGTTCCGGCCCGGGCGCGGCTACGTGCTGCTGCTGGCCGCGCAGCTGCTGCTGGTGACGTTCGGGATGGCGCAGCTGGAGAGCGGCGTGCCGCTCGCCGTGCGCACCGACCTGGGCGGCTCAACGACCCTGGTCGGCGCCCTGTACGCCGTCGGCACGCTCGTCGTGCTGGCCGGTCAGCTGCCGGTGTCCCGCTGGGTGGAGCGGGTGCACAAGACCCGTGCGCTGATCGCGATGAGCCTCGCGTGGGCCGGCGCGTGGCTGCTCGGCTACACCGCGGGCGCCGTGAGCGGCGGGGCCAGGACCGCGCTGCTCGTCGTCATGATGGTCACGTTCGCGCTCGGCGAGTGCGCCTACAGCCCGGCGTTCTACACGCTCGTGGAGCGGCTGGCACCGCCCGGCACCCTGGGCCGGGCCACCGGTGCCGCGTGGGCGACGTTCCAGGTCGGCAACACGGTCGGGCCGCCGGTCGCCGTGTACCTGATCAGCACGCCCGTCCCGTTCTGGCTGGTGCTCGCGGCCGCGGCGACGACCGCCGCGGCACTGGTGTTCACCGTGGACCGGTGGATGCACACGCCGGCGGAGCCGCAGCGGGCACTGAGCACGGTCGCCGGGTAACGCTGGACATCGATCCGTATGGTAACTAGCCTCACGGGCATGACTCCTTACATCGCCGACCCCGGCGCGTGGCAGGAAAGCTGGGACCTGCAGCAGTCCGCGTTCATGCCGGACCGGGAGCACCGCATCGCCGCGATGATCGACGCCGTGGAAGCGGTCACCGAGGATCCGCCTCGGGTGCTGGACCTGGCCGGCGGCACGGGATCGATCGCGCTCCGGGTGCTGCGCCGCCTGCCCGGCGCCCAGGTCACCCTGCTCGACGTCGATCCCGTGCTGCTGTGCATCGCCCGGGCGTCACTGCGCGACCGGGCGCAGATCGTGACCGCCGACCTGCGCGACCCGGCCTGGACCGGCGCGCTGCCGCACGCCGGGTACGACGCCGTGCTGGCCGCGACGGCCCTGCACTGGCTGCCGGCCGAGCGGCTGCGCGTGCTGTACGCCGAGCTGCGGGCCGTCCTGCGCCCGGGCGGCCTGCTCGTCAACGCCGACCAGATGCCGGACCCTCAGCTGCCCGGCCTCACCAAGCAGCTGGTCGCCGCCGCCGACGCGCGGCGGGACGCCAGGTACGCCGCCGGCGCCGCGCCGACCTGGTCCGCGTGGTGGGACCTCGCCGCCGCCGACCCGGTGCTCGGCCCGCTGGCGGCGGAGCGGGCCGTCGTCCATCCCAAGGGCGCGAGCGCGGAATTCCTGCCGCCGGTGACCTGGCACCTGGAAGCCCTGCGCGACGCCGGTTTCGCCGAGGCGGGCACGCTGTGGCGCGGCGGTCCTGACGCGGCGGTCGCTGCCGTACGGTGATCCGCGTGGTTGATCGTGGTTGATCTGGTCGGCCGGCTGCAGGTCGGCTTCCACTGGCGGCGGGCGGCGTACTCGGATGTCGCCTGGGCGGACGTGACGGAGTGGTGGCGGGACCCGGTGGTGCTGCGGGACCTGCCCGCCGCCGTCGCGGCGCTCGTGCCCGGGTCGCCGACGCTGGTCGCCGGGCCGGTCTCGCGGGGCATCCTGCTCGGTGCGCTGGTCGCGGCGCACCTCGGCGTCGGGCTCGTCGAGGTGCGCAAGAACGACCGGGCGGCCGCCGGACCGGATCCAGGCTTCGTGCGCAGGGCGCTGTCCGATTCGTACCATGGCGGCGGCGGCGTCATGAGCTTCCGCCGCGGCCTGGTCCGGCCCGGCGACCGGGTGCTCTGCGTGGACGACTGGGTGGAGAGCGGCACGCAGGCCGAGGCGACGACATGGTGCTGGAGGCCGGCGGGGATTTCATCGGTACCGCCTGTGTCGTCGACGACGTCGCAGACACCCCGGAGGGCGACGCGCTACGGACGGCGCTCGGCCTGCGGGCCCTGCTCCGCGCTCACGACCTCTGAGGCAGGTGCGCGGCCCGGACGCGCAGCAGCCAGTCCTCGGCGACCCGCTCGTCCGGCGACGCGGGCAGCACGCCGGGCGTCGCGTCGAACTTCGCCTCGTAGTCGGCGAGCATCCTGCGCGCGGCGTCGATGTCACCGGCCGCGACCCGCTCCCCGAAGTCGAGGAATCGCTGCGGCTCCTCCAGCCGGATGTGGATCACGCCGGTGGTGTACGCGGTGTACCCCTGCCAGCACAGCCGCAGCAGGTGCCGGGCGTGCTTGGCGGTCCGGTGCCGCGTCTCCGACGAGAACGACCCGTCGCCGCGCGACTCCAGCTTCCGGAACTGCTGCGTCGCGTAGCCGAGGTACGCGTCCCGGATCCGCTTCGACGACAGGAACGACGCCCGGATCGCGATGAGCTCGTCCCCGAGCGGCGTGCGCGTCTCGTACAACTCCTGCGGCAGCCACATGAGCTCCGACACCGTCGGGTTGCCGCCGAGCGCCAGGCTGCAGTACTTGCGGGCCTCGTGCAGCGTCACGTCGGGGTGCGACGACACCACCGACTCGGCCGGCTGGTGCAGCCCGTGAAACGCCACCGTCGGCGCCGCGAACACCCCGAGCCGGTCGACGTCCGACCCCGGCCCGGCCAGCCCGTACGCGGTCGAGCCCACGATCCCCGCCAGCAGCACATTCCCCGGTGTCATGCCCCCAGTGTCCCGAACGTGTCACCCGGTTTCACACCTGCGTGCCCGTCGTCCCGATCGCCCCGTCACCGCGGGTCGCGGCGAAATCGGTCCCCTGCATCAGCACGCACAACTCCCGGCCCGCGTCGACGTCGTCGGTCGCATCCTCCGGGATGACTGGCCCGAACGCGACGAGCGCCAGCACGGCCATCACCCCGCCCTGCCGTCCACCCCTGCCGCCACGGCTCACTCAAGCGGCAGGCTCTTCGGCACCAACCCGCACACTTCGGCCCGACTCCACCTACTCACCCCCGCCTACCCGCAACGGCCTCGAACGGCACCGATCCGCGGATCTCGGACTCGACACCGCCCCCACCACCACGACCTACTCGAAGCGGCTCGGATCGCCGGCGCCGACCCGCAGAATCTCGGGCTCGTCACCGGACAGGTCCACGACGGTCGTCGGCTCGACGCCGCACTCGCCGTCGATGACCGCGTCGACCTGGTGGTCGAGCAGCTCCTTGATCTCCCATCCCTGCGTCATCGGCTCGTCCTGGTCCGGCAGCAGCAGCGTGCTGGACAGCAGCGGCTCGCCGAGCTCCGCCAGCAGCGCCTGCGTGACCGTGTGCTCCGGGATGCGCACCCCCACGGTCCGCTTCTTGGGGTGCAGCAACCGCCTCGGCACCTCGGGGCTCGCCGGCAGGATGAACGTGTAACTGCCCGGCGTCACCCCCTTCACCAGCCGGAACACCGAGTTGCTGATCTGCACGAACTGCCCCAGCTGCGCGAAGTCCCGGCACATCAACGTGAAGTGGTGCCGGTCATCCAGCTTTCGGATGTCCCGGATCCGCTCCAACCCCGGCCGGCTGCCCAGCTGGCACCCCAGCGCGAAGCAGGAGTCCGTCGGGTACGCGATCAACCCGTCATCCCGCAACACCGTGACAACCTGCTGCAGCAGCCGCGGCTGCGGATTGTCGGGATGCACGTCGAGGAATCTGGCCACGACCAGAGCGTACGCGGCCGAACCCCGCCGCCACCCACAGCGCGCCCACACCGCGGACACCCCGCCGATGACTCGCCACGAAGTCAGCGCACCACCCAGCACAATGCCCTGCCACGATGCCCCGCCGCAGCGCCCCGCCACAGCGCCCCGCCACCGTGCCCCGGCGGACCTCGACCGGCGCCCCGCCCCGCCACCGACGCGACCCGACGCACAGACGGCGCTCCCACCCCACACCGAACCGAGCCGCGGACCCTCGCTCCGCTCCCGCTGCCGTACCGACGCGGTGATCGACCATTGCCCATCCCGCCACCACCGCTCGCCTTGTCCGACGCAGCCGACCCTTCGAAACGCTCCTTCTCGACCACGCCCTCCTGCGGCTCGGCCTCACCCCGCCACCCTTCCTCATGAACGGACGCGGGTCGCACCTCCAGTTCGCCCCGACACCCCTCCTCAACGGTGGAGGCGGGCCGCTGCACCACCTCGGCCCGCCGCCCACCACCGACGGAAGCTGGTTGCGGCCCCGAGACAACGCTCACCTCGGGTGCCTGGCCAGCGGCCTTGCCCGCCTCGCCCCCGTGGCCGGCATGCCCGCCCGCCTCAGACGCCCGAGCGGCAGCCGTGCCGACCTCGGGTGCCTGAACAGCCGCCTTGCCCGCCTCGCCCCCGTAGCCGGCATGCCCGCCCGCCTCAGACGCCCGGGCAGCGGCCGTGCCGACCTCGGGTGCCTGAACAGCCGCCTTGTCCGCCTCGCCCCCGTAGCCGGTGTGCCCGCCCGCCTCGGACGCCCGGGCGGCAGCCGTGCCGACCTCGGGTGCCTGGGCGGCGGCCTCGTCCAGCTCGGCGATCAGCCTGGCGTTGCGGAGCCGGGCGAGCTTGGTCGCGTGCCTGGCCGCCAGGCCGTGGCGGCGGGCCTCCGCGAACTCCGCCCGGACTCGGGCGCGGCCATCCTGCGTCCACGGCGGCTCAGCAAGAGCGACAGCCGAAGCA
Organism: Dactylosporangium sp. NPDC000521; assembly: GCF_042898305.1. NCBI lineage: Bacteria > Bacillati > Actinomycetota > Actinomycetes > Micromonosporales > Micromonosporaceae > Dactylosporangium > Dactylosporangium sp. NPDC000521. The sequence goes on along the minus strand of NZ_JBIAYW010000005.1, from coordinate 201,337 downwards.
GGCCGGGCGTGCCCCTCGATCGGCTCGACGGCCGCCGCGCCCGACGGTGACCGGTCGGCCCTCGAAGTGGTCCGTGGAAAGGAAAAGCAGAGCTGTTGATGACGCACACCCGACCCCCGTCCCGGTGGCATGCCCCGCCCGAAAGCGGCTTGGACTCATCGTCGTGGGTGCACCAGCCGACGTCCAGCCGCGAGCGCCGACATCTACGCACAGGCATCACGCCACCACGCATCGTCGAAAACCGGCGACGAGCGAAGCACACCGCGCGGGGAAGGAGTACGAAGGTGGCATGACAGATCTGGAGGCTGTGACCGACTGGGTTTCGGGCTACGTCAGGGCCTGGAACAGCAACGATCCCGCCGAGATCGGCGGCCTGTTCGCCGAGGACGCCGCGTACTACCCGGCGCCGTTCGAGGAGCCGTGGCGGGGGCGGGAGACGATCGTGAAGCGATGGCTGGCGCATCGGGACCAGCCGGGCGAGACCACGTTCACATGGCATCCGGTGACGGTCGGGCCCGATTTAAGCGTTGTGCAGGGCGTGACCAGGTATCCGCGCCGGGTGTACAGCAACCTGTGGCTGATCCGGCTCGACACCGTTGGGCAGTGCCGGGAGTTCACCGAGTGGTGGATGCAGCAGCCCACCCCCGCCTGATCGCACCGACGAGGAAGACGATGAACGCGACCGGCGCGGCGGGGAGACCGACCAGCGCGGTGAGCACACCGGGGCGGGCAGGCCAGGCGGGTGCCGAGTGGCCGGGGCTCGTGTGTCCGAAGAGGAGGGCGCAGTCGGCGATGTCGATGGACAGGATCTGATCGGGCAGGACCATCAGCTCTTGAGCCTGCGATGGGACGGCGGTCCGGGCTGAGACGTGCGGCGACGCCGAAGCCGAGACCTGGGCCTGCTCCTGGGCCGGAAGGTGCGACGCGGTCGGCGCTGAGACCTGTGCCTGGGGTGCGGCCGATGCCGACGGTTGGGCCAGGGGCCGCGGCGGGGACGTGACCTGGGCGGGTGAAGAGGGCTGCGGCGACGGCTGAGATTGCGACGAGGACGGCGGCGGGGCGGTCATGGAAGGGGTGATGGCGAGGATCGACAGGCGTTGCACCAGGGCGTAGGCCGTCGGGGAATAGTTGCGTTCGTCCTCGAGCGGGCCGAGGTCGGTGACGGGCTCGGGGCGGAAGGCGACGACCACTGCGCGGTCGGCCCACCAGCCGATGAGGCGGAGGGTGGTCACGCCGTACAGGTGGATGGTGCCTGGCACGGGGGATGCGTCGCTCTCGGAGATGAAGGTGATGGTGGAGTCGCGGCCCGCGTCGGTGACGACGGCGAGGGACTTGTTGTCAGGCGTGTAGGCGCCCTTGCCGGCGAGGCGCTGGCCGGCGGGGAGCGTGAAGCAGCCCGGCCTGACGCACACCGTGGTGTCGAGTTGGACGGCGAGGTCGCCGTCGGAGGCGAAGGCGGCGGCGATCGGCGTCCGTGGCGTGACGACGAGGCCGGCGGGGAAGGGGAGGACTGTGAGGTACGTGCCGGTGTCGAGCATGAGGATGCCGATTGAGGAACCTTCGACGTACACGGCGAGCCGGTCCTGGTGCCGCGACCAGGCCAGCGGCGTGACGTGGCCGCCGGTCAGCGCGAGGACGGGCAGCCGGCGGATGCGGCCGTCGCCGAGGGTTCGCACCACGATCGTGGAGCCCAGGGAGTCCTGCGGGTACGCGACCATGGTGCCGTCGGGTGACAGCAGCAGTGACTCGCCGGGGGTCGCGGTGCCTTCGGCGGCCACGTCGAGGATGTGCTGGCCGCCGCGGGCGTCGACGAACGACACGCTGCCCTCGGTGTCGGTCAGGACGTTGTGCAGGCCGGGCGTGCTGCCGCCGATCGCGACCGGCACCGCGGTGACCGGCGCCGAGTCGAGCGTCGGTGTCCACGGCCACGGCGCGTCGACCAGGTCGGGGAACCCGTCCAGGGTCAGCGCGGGCGGCGTGCGCCAGGTGGAGACGACGGCCATGCCGTAGGTGAGCCCGAGCAACCCCAGGTAGGCGGCGACGACGTACAGCAGCCAGCGAGCGACGGAAGTCATGACAGGCCCGGAAGGAGGCGGCGGCGGACGATGACGGTGTAGGTCAGCAGGAGGGCCGTCGTCAGGAGGTGGAAGACGGCGAAGGCGAGGGCCGCGTGGGCGGCCTGCCAGGTATGCCGTGAGGGGTGGCCGGACAGGATCGCGAGCGCGAGCGTCGGCACGAGGGCGACACGCCACACGAGGATCGTCCAGTGGCGGAGGGCGGCGCGCCGGTCCAGGCCAAGACGGGTGGCGGTGGCGCCGGTAAGGAGGAGCCAGAGCAGGAAGCAGGCCAGGTACGCCCACAGGCCGGTCCGCGCGAGCGATACCGCGTCGGCGGCGGTCCTCAAAGCGTCTTCGAGGCCGGGCAGGGTGGTGGCCGGTCTGTCGAGCGCCGTCTCCGCGCGCCGGAGGGCCCAGATGGAGAAGGCCTGCAGGGCGGCGTGCGCGAGACCGGCCGCGACGAACGCACCGGTGGCCACCGACCAGAGCGACCGGAGCGACCAGCCACCAGCAGACGCCCCCGACGAGGCCCCGCCAGCCGAAAGCCACAGCGGAGCACCGCCAGCCGGAGGCCGAATGCCA
>NZ_JBIAYW010000005.1:174935-198598 GCF_042898305.1 Dactylosporangium sp. NPDC000521 | reverse complement strand
GCCGAAGGCCACAGCGGAGCGCGGCCAGCCAGAGGCCGAACGCCAGCCGAAGGCCACAGCGGAGCGCGGCCAGCCAGAGGCCGAACGCCAGCCGAAGGCCACAGCGGAGCGCGGCCAGCCAGAGGCCGAACGCCAGCCGACGGCCACAGCGGAGCACCGCCAGCCGGAGGCCGAGCGCCACCGGGAGAAGGCGAGGCACCACCGGCAACAGGCCGAGCGCCGCCCGAAGTAGGCGAAGCACCACCAGCAACAGGCCGAGCACCACCGGGAGAAGGCGAAGCACCACCGGCCAGAGGCCGATCGTCACCGGAAGGAGGGGAAGCGCCACCGGGGAAGAGGAACAGCGAAGCGCCGCCGGGGGAAGGCAGGGTGCCGCCGGGGAATGGCAGCGTGCCGGCGGCGGTGACGAGCGCTTCGACCGCGGCCGGGGAGGGGACGCCGCCGTGGGTGGCGCAGAGCAGGTCGGGGCCGGCGGGGTACCCGGGCAGGTCGCAGCGCGCGCAGGGCGTCGGCACGGCGGTCACAAGATCGGCAGCGTAGACGACGGACGCGCGGTGTGCTGACCGCCGAACGTACTGGATGCGTGGCGCGACAGGCTGTCGTGATTGCGCCAATGTGCGGCCGGCCCAGCCCGGCTGTGCATACGGTTGATCAATGAACGACTCCCAGCAGCGCGCCGATCAGCTGGTCGACGTGCTCGTCACCGAGTTCGGCGAGCTGATGGCCCAGGACCCAGCCGCGTTCCGCCGGAAGTTCCGCAAGATGGCGGCGACGCCGTTCGCGTTCTACCGGGGCAGCGCCTGCGTCTACTACGCCGACCTCAACGGCGTCGCCGACCCGTTCCTCGACGAGCGGACCTCGTCGGTGTGGATCCACGGCGACCTGCACGCCGAGAACTTCGGCACGTACCTGAACTCCGAGGGCATCCTCGTGTTCAACGTCAACGACTTCGACGAGGCGTACGTCGGGCCGTTCATCTGGGACCTGAAACGGTTCGCGGCCAGCGTCGCGCTCATCGGCTACGCGAAGGCCCTGTCCGACGCGGCGATCAGCGATCTCGTGACGGCGTACGGCCGGACGTACGTGTCGGAGCTGCGCGCGATCGCCGCCGGCGGTGAGGAGGCGATCGGTTCGCTGACCCTCGACACGACCGAGGGCGTGCTGCGCGACGTGCTGCAGCGGGCCCGGCTCAACACGCGGGTCGCGCTGCTCGACGAGCAGACGGTGATCGAGGACTACGACCGCCGGTTCGCGATGAGCGACGGCGTGTACGCGGTGGACGCCGACACCCGCGCGGAGGTCGAGGCCGCGTTCGCGGCGTACCTGCACACGCTGCCGTCGTGGGACGGGTCGCGGTCACCCAAGTACACGATCAAGGACATCGTGATGCGCAAGGGCGTCGGGATCGGCTCGGCCGGCCTGCCGTCGTACAACGTGCTGCTCGAGGGGCACACCCAGGCGCTGGAGAACGACGTCATCATCTACATGAAGCAGGGCCAGACCCCGGCGGTGTCGCGGTGGATCACCGACCCGAAGGTCAAGGCGTACTTCAAGCACCAGGGCCACCGTACGAGCGAATCGCAGCACGCCCTGCAGGCACACGCGGACTCGTGGGCGGGCTACACGGAGCTGCGCGGCGTCGGGCAGGTCGTCGCTGAGGTGTCGCCGTACGCGGCGGACCTCGACTGGAGCGACGTCAACGAGCTGCCGGACCTCACCAGCGTGGTCGAGTACCTCGGCCGGGCGACGGCCAGGATGCACTCGGTCGCCGACGACGAGTCCAGCCACGACCTGGTGAACTTCTCCACGGAGGAGGCGATCGTCGCCGCGATCGACCGCGACGAGGACGGGTTCGTCGCGTCGCTCGTCGACTTCGCGCACGACTACGGGGCCCGCGCCCGCGCCGACCACCAGATCTTCGTGGACCTCTTCCGCAACGGGAAGTTCCCGGGCCTGTAAAGATACGGGTATGGCCGCGCGTATCGAACGAATCGTCACCGAAGGCACGTTCTCGCTGGACGGCGAGACGTTCGACGTCGACAACAACGTGTGGATCGTCGGCGACGACGAGGAGGCGGTCGTCATCGACGCCGCCCACGACGCCGCCGCGATCCTGCATGCCGTCGGCTCCCGGCGGTTGCTGGCGATCATCTGTACGCACGGCCACGACGACCACATCGACGCCGCTCCGGAGGTGGCGCTGCGCACCGGCGCGCCGATCCTGCTGCACCCCGAGGACCTGCCGCTGTGGCACATGCGTCACCCCGACGTCGAACCGTCGTCGACCCTGGCCGACGGTCAGGTCATCACGGTCGCCGGTACTGACCTGACCGTCCTGCACACGCCCGGCCACAGCCCCGGCGCCGTCTCGCTGTCGGCGCCGGAGCTCGGCGTCGTCTTCACCGGCGACACGCTCTTCCAGGGCGGCCCCGGCGCCACCGGACGATCATTCTCGGACAAGCCGACGATCCTCGAGTCGATCCGGACCCGCCTGCTCACCCTCCCGGGCGACACGGTCGTCCACACCGGCCACGGTACGGACACCACCATAGCCGCCGAGTCCGGCATCTGATCAAAAAACGCCAAGAAGATCAGAAACGGAAGAGCGGGTGCAGGGTGATCCCCTCGACCGCGAGCGCCGCCCTCCTGACGGTCGATGACACACACGGCGTCAGAGATGAGCACACCGGCCGATCGCAGCACCCCGGCCGATCGCAGCGCGGCGGCCGAGAGCGCGATCTGGCTGCCTGAGGTGACGACGTCCTCGACCAGCAGGACGCGGCGGCCGGCGAGGTCGGCACCCTCCGCGAGCCGGCCGGTGCCGTAAGGCTCCGCGTGCCGGGCGAACGCGCACGGCAGTCCCACGTGCCGGGCGAGCGCCACGACGACCGCGATCCCGCAAGTTCACAGGATCCAATCGACGGGGACAGACAACGGCGCCGGGGGCTGCCATGATGTCCGGCGTGATTCGCCTCTACGGACTGCTGTTCCTGATCGATCTGGTGATGCTGGTCGTCGCGCTCATCGACTGCCTCTCCTCCGACGAGGACCGGGTGCGCAACCTGCCGAAGATCATCTGGGTGTTCATCATCCTGCTGTTCTCACCGGTCGGCTGGATCGCCTGGTACGCCGCCGGACGCCCGCAGGCCGTGCGGGCGGGCGGCACGTGGCGGCCGGGCAGCGGCTTCCCCGAGCACGAACGGCCCCGGCCCGTCGCGCCCGACGACGACCCCGCGTTCCTGCGTGAGATCGCCCGCACGCGCCGCGACGACGAGGAGATGTTCAGCAAGTGGGAGGCCGACCTCCGCCGCCGCGAGGAGGAGCTGCGCCGCCGCGAGGAGCGCCCGGACAACTAGCCCAGACCGGCGTCAGACAGCAAGGCCAGACCAGCGCTATATCAGGCCGGCGTCGAGGCGGGCCCGCAGCCAGGGCAGCATCACGTCGGCCTGGTCCTGCTGGAAACGGCGCAGCGTCGGCAGGCCCGGCGGCGCGGGCTGCCGGGCCCCGTCGGTGAAGAACGCCGCCAGCCCCGCCACCACGGCCGTCACGTCCCCGGGGTCGGGCGAGAAGAACTCCAGCACATCGTCGGAGATCTCCCCACCGTACAGGCGGACATTGAGCAGCAGAGACAGCGTGTCGAACCAGGGGACGCCCACGGCGGCGCCGGGCCAGTCGACGACCATCACCGAACCGTCCGGGCGGATCAGCAGGTTGTCGGCGCGGATGTCGACGTGCACCAGCCGGTCCCCGGCCAGCGCCGCGGTCCCCCGGTCGGCGAGCTCGACGAGCAGGTCCAGGTTGGACGCCACCCACGGATCCAGCGACTGCGGCGGATCGGCCGCCAGCCGCCGCCACCCGGCGAAGTTGCCGGCGAGCAGCGAGGGCAGCGCCGGCAGCCCCGTCGCCGGCACCGCGAGCCGCCGAAGCGCGTCGAGGACAGCCTCGATCTCCGTCTGCTGCCATGGTACGAGCGGCTGCCGGCCTTCCACGTCGGCGAACACGAGGGCCACCCAGGTGCCGTCGTCGTGGAACCCGAGCAGGCGGGGCGCCGGCACGTCCGCCGGCAGCGCCGCGGTGGCCCTGGCCTCGGCGCGGTGCAGGACGACGCTGTGCTCGTTGTGCGCGGCGCTGACCGCCTTCACGAACGCCCGCGACCCGTCCGCCAGGCGCACTCTGTCGGCGGTGCCGGGCGAGAACCCGCCGACCTGCGACACGGCCTCCACGACCGGCCCGCCGACGATGCGCTCGACCGCCGCGCGCACTGGAGGCGGCAGGTCGTCCCAGCCGATGCGTACCCCGGAAGCCTGCGCCATCGCACGATGGTCCCACCTCACGCCGCGCCTGCGCGAGTACGCGATCAGGTGCTGCTAGCATTCCGGTCGTCGTACAGCTGATCGGGGAGAGCGGGCGGACGGTGGACCAGCGTCAGAGCTTGGGCCCGGTGCTCACGGTGCCGAACCTGATCAGCTTCGCCCGCCTGCTCGGCGTGCCGCTGTTCCTGTACCTCTTCCTCGCCACCGACGCGACCGGCTGGGCGATCGGCGTGCTCGTCGTCGGCGGGCTCAGCGACTGGGTCGACGGGTTCGCCGCCCGCCGCCTCAAGCAGGTCAGCCGCCTCGGCGAGCTGCTCGACCCCCTCGCCGACCGCCTGTACATCCTGGCGACGCTGTTCGCGCTGACGTTCAAGGACGTCGTGCCGTGGTGGTTCACGATCGCGCTGCTGGCCCGCGAGGCGGTCATGATCCTCTGCCTCGTCGTGCTGCGCGTCCTCGGCCACGGCCCGCCGCCCGTGCACTATGTCGGCAAGACCGCCACCGCGGTGCTGCTCATGGGCTTCCCGATGATGCTCCTCGCCAAGTTCAGCGAGGCCGCCCGGCCGTGGGCGCTGCCCAGCGGCTGGGCCCTCCTGTGGTGGGGGATCGTCCTGTACTGGGTGGCCGCCGTCTTCTACTTCATCCAGGCCGCGATCCACGTGCGGGCCGGCCGGCTCGCGTCGTGACGTTCGCTCGCCGCGACGACCTGCTCGGTGACCTGTTCCGCACGCCGCTCGACCCGGGCTACGCGCAGGCCGCCGCCCGCCGTGCGGATGGCACGCCGCCGCCCCGGTGGGGCCCGGCCGCCCGGGCCGTGACGCTCGCGGCCGTCGGGTTCCTGCTGGCCGTGGCGTACCACCAGGTCGTGGCCGAGGCACCGTCGGCGAGCCGGGCCCGGGACGACCTGGTCGCCGACGTCCGTTCGCGGCAGCGCACCGCGGAAGACCTGCAGCGCCAGGTCGACGTGCTCCGCACCCAGGTCGACCAGGCCCGCGACGACGCCCTCGCCGACGCGTCCGGCGCCGCGACGCTGCGCGGCCTCGCCGCCGGCGCCGGCACCGCGAAGGTGACCGGCGACGGGGTCGTCGTCCGCGTCGTCGACGCTCCCCCGCAGGTCGACCCGGTCACCGGCCACACGGCCGAGGAGAACCTGGGCATCGTGCTGGACCGCGACCTGCAGGACGTCGCCAACGGCCTCTGGCAGGCCGGTGCCGAGGCCGTCGCCGTCAACGGCCAGCGCCTCACCGCCACCAGCACCATCCGCGCCGCCGGCGGCGTGATCCTCGTCGACTTCAAGCCCGTCACCAGTCCGTACGACGTCGCCGCCATCGGCTCGCCCGACCTCGCCGACCGGTTCTCCTCGTCCGCGACCGCGCGCCGGTTCCGCCGGTACGTCGACAACTACCGCATGCAGTTCACCGTCAAGGCCCGCAAAGGTCTCGTCCTCGCCGCCGCCCCCGAGCCCCCGCTGCGCTACGCCCACCCACCGGCACCGTCGGTGTCGGCATCACCCTCTGGAGGTCACCGGTGATCGCGGTGCTCGCACTGGCCATCGGCGTCGCGGCGGGAATCTTCCTCGAGCCGACCGTGCCGCTGGGTCTGCAGCCGTACCTGCCGATCGCCGTCGTCGCGGCCCTGGACGCCGTGTTCGGCGGTGTGCGGGCGAAGCTCGACGGCATCTTCGACGACAAGCAGTTCACCATCTCGTTCATCTCCAACGTGCTGGTGGCCGCCCTCATCGTCTACCTCGGCGACCAGCTCGGCGTCGGCGGCCAGCTCTCCACCGGCGTCGTCGTCGTCCTGGGCGTGCGCATCTTCAGCAACGCCGCCGCCATCCGCCGCCACCTCTTCCGCGCATGACCTCCCCCGCGAACGAGGACGGCGCTCAGCCCTCCTCACAGACCGACGCCGACCACGTCACCCCCGCGGGCCAGGACGGCGCCCCGCACGCCTCGCAGACCGACGGCGAGCACCTCACCCCCGCGGGCCAGGACGGCGCTCAGCCCTCACAGACCGACGCCGACCACGTCACCCCCGCGGGCCAGGACGGCGCCCCGCACGCCTCGCAGACCGACGGCGAGCACCTCACCCCCGCGGGCGAGGACGGCGCCCAGGGCTCCCCCGGAACGCACGGCGATGCTCCGCCCCCCTCGCCGGTGCCTCCTCGCCGACGTCCTCCATCCCCGCGCCACCTCACTCGTCCGGGCGACATTTCCGAAATGTCCGGAAAGGTGGAATCGACTGCGAGGGGCAAGAAGGAGTCCCCGGCAGAAGGATCCACAAGCGGAGGATCGGCCGCGGACGGCAAGAGGAAGTTCCCGGCGGAGGGATCCACGAGGGGAGGATCGGGCACGGAGCGCAACAAGAAGCCCTCCGCGGAAGCGGGCGCAGAGGGCAAGAAGAGGCGCCCGGTGGAAGCGTCCGAAGGTGAGGGACCGGAAACGGCGGGCCACCAGACCCGGTCGGAAGGCCCCGGAAGAGCGCGACCGGCAACAGCAGGCGAGACGACCCTCGCGGAAGGCCCGGGAACGGCGCGACCGGCAACAGGGGACGAGAAGGACCGCTCTGAAGAGGCCCCCGAGGGCGCTCCCCCGCTGGGCAAGGCGGCGGACAACGGCGGCAAGCGGCGGCGGGGTGGGACCGGGTTGGTCATCGCGCTGCTGCTGGGGTTGCTCGGGTTCGGGATCTCGGTGCAGTTCAAGGCGGGCAACTCCGACGCCGAGCTGGCCGCGGCCAGGCCCGAGGACCTGGTGCGGATCCTGTCTGACCTCGACGCGCAGCAGGACCGGTTGCGGCGGGAGATCAGCGACCTCGAGGAGACGCGGCGGCAGCTGGACTCGGGGGCGCAGGGGCGGGACGCGGCGCTCGCCGAGGCTCGGAAGCGGGCCGACGAGCTGGGGATCCTGGCGGGGACGCTGCCGGCCGAGGGGCCCGGGCTGTCGATCGAGATCACCCCCGGCACGGAACGGGTGAAAGCGGAGGTGATCCTCGACGCGGTCGAGGAGCTGCGGGGCGCCGGGGCCGAGGCGATGCAGATCAGCGGGCGGGAGGGTGGCACGGTCCGGATCGTCGCCGCGACGTATTTCGTGGACGGGGACAATGACCGGCTGGTGGTCGCCGGGTCGAGTCTCGCGGCGCCGTATACGATCATGGTCATCGGAGGGCCTGACACCATGCGTACGGCGCTGAACATCCCCGGAGGGGTGGTGGACAGCGTGCGGCAGCACGGCGGTACGGTTCTGGTGCGCGAAGCGGACCCGGTGCGCGTGACAGCGTTGCACACCGCCGGTGAGTTGCGATACGCAAAGCCAGCTTGACCCGGCACCGACCATGGGCCGGCCAGCACGAGCGAAGGACCGACGTGATTCCCGAGGATCTGCGTTACACGGCGGAGCACGAGTGGCTCGCACCGGCGGACGCCGGCGCCTTCAAGGTCGGCATCACCGACTTCGCCCAGGATGCCTTGGGCGACATCGTGTTCGTGCAGCTGCCCGAGGTCGGGGCGACGGTGAAGGCCGGCGAGTCGTTCGGTGAGGTCGAGTCGACCAAGAGCGTGTCGGAGATCTACGCCCCGGTGTCGGGCGAGATCGTCGCGGTCAACGCCGCGCTGGACGCCACGCCCGAGGTGCTCAACTCCGACCCGTATGGTGCCGGCTGGCTGGTCGAGCTCAAGGTCGACGACCCGGCGGCCGTCGACGCGCTGCTCGACGCCGCGGGTTACCGGGAACTGACCGACAACAGCTGAGCAGCACCGCGATCTGAAACAGCGCATCCAGCAGACAACGTCCGAAGAGACTGACAGGAAATACGGTAATACGCTGCCGCGCGTCTGGTTGACCCGTGATTTCGGGCGTGACTAGGCTCGCTCAGTCAACCGTATGCATCGGCCTGTCGCATCGGAGGACACCCGAAGACGACCGTGAGGTGGTTCCATGACGCGCCCAGACGACGAGTTCCCCCCGCTCGACGTCACGTCCACGCTCAACCTTGGCGCCATTGAGGATGCCATCGCCGGGCCGGACGACGACGTGGTGCCCACCCGCGTGTCGGGCTCACTGCCGCCCGGCACCGCCCTGCTGGCGGTCCGCCGCGGGCCCAACGCCGGTGCCCGCTTCCTGCTCGACCACGACGTGACGACCAGCGGGCGTCACCCCGACAGTGACATCTTCCTCGACGACGTCACCGTGTCGCGTCGCCACGCCGAGTTCCACCGCGAGGGTGGCACGTTCACGGTCCGCGACGTCGGCAGCCTCAACGGCACGTATGTGAACCGCGAGCGGGTCGAGGCCGCGACCCTCAGCAACGGCGACGAGGTCCAGATCGGCAAGTTCCGCCTCGTGTTCGTGGCAGGACCGCGCCCCGACGAGAGCTGAGGCGATGACGGCGTCGGCAGCCGCCTGGGACACCCCGCAGGACCGCGACGGGCACGACCGTGGCGGTCCTCAAGGTGCTGCCCGGGGTGAGCGCCTGATGAGCATCGGCGAGGTGCTCGCGCAGCTGCGCGCCGACTTCCCGGACGTGACGATCTCGAAGCTGCGGTTCCTGGAGACCGAAGGTCTCGTGGAGCCACGGCGGACGCCGGCCGGGTACCGCAAGTACACCTGGACCGACATCTCCCGGCTGCGCTACGTCCTGACCGCCCAGCGTGACCAATATCTCCCGCTCCGGGTGATCCGCGAGCATCTCGCCACGATGGGTGACCCGCTCACCGACGTGTCGCAGTCGGCGCTGCCGGTCGAGGCCGCCCCTGAGGTGCGGCTGAGCCGCCAGGAGCTGCTCGACAAGGCCGGCCTGAGCGACGACACACTGCGCGACCTCGAGGGGCACGGCCTGGTGAAGCCCCGGCCGGGCGGCGGGTTCGACGCCGACGCGCTCGAGGTCGCCACGGCGGCCGCGCGGCTGGCCGAGTTCGGCATCGAGCCGCGCCACCTGCGGGCCTACCGGGCCGCCGCGGACCGCGAGATCGGCCTCTTCAGCCAGCTGGTGACGCCCATGACCCGGCAGAGCGGGCCGGCCGCCCGGGCGCGGGCCGCGGACACCGTCCACGAGCTGGCGGCGCTGACCCAGCGGGTGCATGCCGCTCTGGTACGAGCGGGTCTGCGCGAGATCCTGGGTAAGTGAAACCCTCCTCCGCACCCTCGACCGGAGCGATCTTCGCCACTGAGCGCACTTGGCCCGTGGCACGAGTGGCACGACCGCCCCTTGGTCCGTGTACCGTGCAGGGAGTGGCAAGTCGACACGGAGGCGGGCAGTGCGAGAGCTGAATGTGGTCGGTGTTCGCGTGGAGCTGCCTACCAATCAGCCCATCGTGTTGCTCAAGGAGGTCGACGGCGACCGCTACCTGCCGATCTGGATCGGTGCGGTGGAGGCGACCGCGATCGCCTATGAGCAGCAGGGGGTCAAGCCTGCGCGGCCGCTCACACACGACCTGATGCGCGACATGCTGGCGGCGCTCAAGGCACCGCTGAAGGCGGTCGAGATCGTCGAGATGCGCGACAACATCTTCTATGCCGAGCTGGTCATCGGCGACAACGTGCGGGTCTCCGCCCGGCCGAGTGACTCGATCGCTCTGGCGCTGCGCGTCGGCGCGCCGATCCGCTGCGCGGACCAGGTGCTCACCGAGGCCGCCATCGTCATCCCGGACGAGCAGGAGGACGAGGTGGAGAAGTTCCGCGAGTTCCTGGAGCAGGTCCGCCCGGAGGACTTCGCCGGGTAGTAGGTTCGGTTCCGAAGGGTCTCCTCGTACCAGCGACATATCGGGCAAATGGTTACGATGGCGACGCGCGGAAAATTTGACGCACCGACACGCGGCGTGTCGCGGCGTTACCTCCCCGCTGACCCTCAAGGTGCGCTATAGGGTTGCGGGTGTTGACGCTGGAGGTGGGTCGCAATGCAACAGCCGCCCGATCCCGGGATATCCGGTCATGCTGCTGACACGGTTTCGGTGAGTACGTTCGCCAAGTCCGACGACGTCGGTTACCGCGGTCCGACCGCCTGCCACGCCGCCGGGATCAGCTACCGGCAGCTCGACTACTGGGCCCGCACCGGTCTGGTCGTGCCGAGCGTGCGCGACGCGGCGGGCTCCGGCAGCCAGCGGCTCTACTCGTTCCGCGACATCGTCGTGCTCAAGGTGGTCAAGCGCCTCCTGGACGCGGGCGTCTCGCTGCAGAACATCCGCAAGGCGATCGAGACCCTGCGCTCCCGCGGCGTCGCCGACCTGGCCGGCATCACCCTGATCTCCGACGGCACCACCGTCTACGAGTGCCGCTCCCCCGAAGAGGTCGTCGACCTGCTGCAGGGCGGCCAGGGCGTGTTCGGCATCGCGATCTCCGGCGCGTTCAAGGAGATCGAGGGCACGCTCTCGTACCTGCCCGCCGAGGCGGCCACGCCCGCCGAGGAGGTCCCCGTCACCGCCGACGACTTCGCCCACGCGGGCGGCGACGAGCTGGCCATGCGCCGGGCCCGCCGCCGCGCCGGCTGAAGCCCGGCACTCCCCCAGTCCTCTACGCCGGTCGACCGTCCCAGGTCGGCCGGCGTTTCCGTATGCCGCCAGGCTCGGGAAAGCGTGGCAGGAAAGGTGGGGTCCGCGTCGTTGCGGACATCCGGGCGGCGCCGCGAGGATCAACGGCATGGCGGCTCGGCGGGTACTGGTGGTCCTCTACAACGGGGTGCAGAGCCTCGACGTGACCGGACCGGTCGAGGTGTTCGCCGGGGCCGAACAGGCCAGGAGCGGGTCGTACACCATCCGCAGCGGCAGCATCGGCGGCCTCGGGGTCCGCGCGTCCAGCGGGCTCCGGATGCTGCCGGACGAGGACCTGGCCCGCTCCGGCCCGGCCGACGTGCTGATCGTGCCCGGCGGGGTGGGCACCCGGACGAGCGACCCGCGGCTCGTGGACTGGCTCCGCGACGCCGCGCCCCGGGCAGGACGGGTGGCGTCGGTGTGCACGGGGGCGTTCCTGCTCGCCGAGGCGGGCCTGCTCGACGGGCGCCGCGCCACCACCCACTGGCGGTACGCCGCGGCGCTGGCCCGCCGCTTCCCCAGCGTCACCGTCGACACCGAGCCGATCTTCCTCCACGACCGGAGCGTCTGGACGTCCGCCGGGGTCACGGCCGGCATCGACCTGGCCCTCGCGGTCGTCGAGGAGGACCACGGCCGGGACCTCGCGCTCGAGATCGCCCGGCACCTCGTGATGTTCGTCCGCCGGCCCGGCGGGCAGCGGCAGTTTAGCGCGCAGCTGGAGGCGCAGGTCGCCGGGCGTGACCCGCTGCGGGAGGTGCAGCGCCACATCGCCGAGCACCCCGGCGGCGACCTCAGCGTCGAGGCCCTCGCGAAGCGGGCCAACCTGTCCCCGCGCCAGTTCAGCCGGGCGTTCACGGCGGAGGTCGGCACCCCACCCGGCCGGTACGTCGACCGGGTCCGCCTGGAGACCGCCCGCCGGCACCTCGAGGAGGGCGCGTTCGTGGAGGACACGGCGCGCGCCTGCGGCTACGGCACCCCCGAGGCCATGCGCCGCGCGTTCGTCCGGACGCTCGGTGTCACCCCGACCGACTACAAGGAGCGGTTCTCATGCAGCTGATCTTCGTGGTGTACGAGGGGATGACCGCCCTCGACGCGATCGGCCCCTACGAGATCCTGTCGCGGCTGCCCGGCGCCCGGGTCACGTTCGCCGGGGTGACCGCCGGCCCGGTCCGCACCGACACCGGAGCGCTGTCCCTCGTCGCCGACCGGGCGCTCGCCGACTGCCGCGACCCCGACCTCGTCCTGGTCCCCGGCGGCCCTTCCGTGCGCGCGCAGGTGACCGACACCGCCCTGCACGACTGGCTGCGTGCCGTCGACCCCGCCACCACCTGGACGACGTCGGTCTGCACCGGCTCGCTCATCCTCGCCGCCGCGGGCCTCCTGCGCGGGCGGGCCGCGACGTCGCACTGGCTCGCGCTGGACCTGCTGCCGGCGTACGGCGTCACCCCGGTCTCCGAACGGGTCGTCCAGGACGGCAAGTACGTGACCGGCGCCGGCGTCTCGGCCGGCATCGACCTGGCGCTCACCCTGGCGGCCACGATCGCCGGGCCGCCGGTGGCCCAGTCGATCCAGCTCGCCTGCGAGTACGACCCCCAGCCGCCCTTCACCGCCGGCTCCCCGCTGACCGCTCCCCCGGCCCTCGTGTCGCGGCTGCGCGCGGACGCTCACCTCGTGCTGGCGACATAGACTGCTGGTCGTGGCGTTCCGTGGCTGGCCCGCCGAGGCCCTCGACTTCTACGACGGCCTCGAGGCAGACAACTCCAAGACGTACTGGACCGCCCACAAGGCGGTGTACGAGGAGCAGGTCCGCGCCCCGATGCTCGCGCTCCTGGAGGAGCTCGCGCCGGAGTTCGGCCCCGCGAAGATCTTCCGCCCGTACCGCGACGTCCGGTTCAGCGCCGACAAGTCGCCGTACAAGACCTCGTGCGCGGCGTCGTTCGAGCAGGGCGGCTATGTCCAGCTGACGGCGGGCGGCCTGGCGGCGGGAGCCGGCGCGTACATGATGGACTCCCCGCGCCTGGCGAAGTTCCGCCAGGCGGTCGCCGACGACTCCAGCGGCGCCCCGCTGACCGAGATCGTCGCCGCCCTGGAGGCGAAGGGCACCTCGGTCACGTCGCACGAGCAGCTGAAGACGGTCCCGCGCGGCTTCCCGAAGGACCACCCGCGCGCGGACCTGCTGCGGCACAAGGGCCTGATCGCCTGGCACCAGTTCGAGCTGCGCCCGTGGCTGGGCACCCCGAAGGCGAAGACGCACCTGGTGACGTTCTTCCGCTCGTGCGCCCCGCTCCAGGAGTGGCTCGCCACCCACACCTGACCGGCGCGCCCCCACATGATCCGGAAGACTTCTGGTCGCCCTGGCGACACAAAGTCTTCCGGATCATGAAACGCCAGGCAGGGTCAGCGCCGTTCGACGGCCGCCATGACGACGTCGAACGGGGCGGCGGCGGCCCGGGCGGCTTCGGCGCGGTCCGCGGCTTCGCGCTCGGAGGCGTCGAGCCACAGGGCACCCTCGGTGCGCATCGCCTCGCGGGCGGCCGACGCGCCCGCCTGCCAGGCGGCCTCCTCGGCGGCGGCGCGCAGCAGCGCGGCGGGGCGTTCGCCGACCGGGACCTCCGGCGGGTCGGCCAGCAGGTTGCCCGGCGGGACGAAGACGACGGGCAGCCCCGAGCCGAGCAGCGCCGCGTGCCGGCGGGCCTCGAAGTCGGGAGCGGAGACCACCGCGTCGGCGTAGACGGCGGCGGTACGGGCCGCGATCGCCTCCCACGAGTGCCGGTCCCGGACCATCTGCCGCGCCTTCGTCGCCAGACCCTGCGCGAACAACGGGTCCTGCAGCAACGCGTCGACCGCGTCGGCGAGGCCGTCGGGCTCACCCACGGGGAAGCGGACACCGGTCACGCCGTGCTCCACGATCGAGGCGAGCCCACCCGTCGACGCGACGACGAGCGCCGCACCCGAGGCGGCGGCTTCGAGGGCGACGGTGCCGGTCGGCTCATACCGGCTGGGCATGACGAACGCGTCGGCGGCGGCGAGGACCGCGGCGAGGGTGCGCTGGTCGAGCCGGCCGGGGAAGCTGACGGCCCGGTGCAGCTTGCGCTTGCGCGCCTCCTCGATGAGGGCGGCCCGGTAGTCACCGTCGCCGGCGACGACGGCGCGCGTGCCGGGGTGCCGGTCACGGATCGCCGGAAGTGCCTCGAGCAGGTCCTGGACGCCCTTCTCGGCGATGAGCCGGCCCGCGTAGACGAGCAGCGGGCCCTCGCCGGCGAAGCGGAGGCGGGCGGCGAGGACCTCGCGGGCGCTCGCGGTCCACATGTCGGGATCGATGCCGTTGGGCACGACGTCGACCCGCTCGTCGGGGACGTCGAAGAGGTGCTGGACCTCCCACCGCAGGTACTCGGTGGGCACGATCACCCGGCACGCCTCCGAGCCCAGCCACCACTCGACGGAGTGCACGGAGCGGCTGGTGTCGCCGGTCAGGTAGCCGTTGCGCCGGCCCGCCTCGGTCGCCTGCATCGAGGCGACGAACGGCACCCCGAGCGCATCCTTGAGGGTGACCGCGGCGTGGGTGACGAACCAGTCGTGGGCATGGATGACGTCATACCCCTCGGCGGGCACGGTGCGGATCGCGGCCTCGGCGAGCAGATGGTTGACGGCCATCGTGTCGGCGAGAGCGCCCGCTCCACCCGCCCCGTCGGCGGACGGCAGCGGCGCGGCCCGGACCACCCGGACGCCGTCGACCACGGACTCCGGGACGGGGCCGTGGCGGGTCACCACGGTCACCGAGTGACCGGCGGCGGCCAAAGCTGCTGACAGCGCGGCGATACGCCCGCGGGGCGCATCATCTGTCGACGGACTCTGAAAATCCCAGGCGATCATCAATACGCGCATAGCGGATACCTCTCGTCGCCGACTGTCACCGTAGCGCGTTCCGGCGCTTGCGCGGAGCAGCTTCGCGGGCCAATTTCAACTTTTCGGTCTTGCCGGAAGATGCCGATTGCAACTTGCGGTTCTGCCTGACCACGGCGCGTGCGTGCAACACCGCGGCGACCGAACGGGCGGAGAACGGGGCGCCGGTCGCGCGGTGCGGGGCGTCACCCTCCGCGATCTCGCTGACGGAGCCGAGACCGCACTCGCCGACGTGCGCCTCGACGGCGGTGAGCACGCTGTCCACCGGCAGCCCGGCGGCGATCCGCGCCTCGACGTACGGCCCCAGCAGCCACAGCCACGCGGTCCCCTGGTGGTACGCCGTGTCCCGGGCGACCACACCGCCGCGGTGGGTGCCGTGGTAGCCGTACTCGGCCGGGGCGAGGCTGCGCAGCCCGAGCGGCGTGACGAGCGTCGACCCGATCGCCTGCAGCACCTGCGTGCGCAGCCGCGACTCGTCGGCGGCCGGCGCGTACGGCAGGCTGAACGCGAGCAGCTGGTTGGGGCGCAGCACGGCGTCGTCGTGGATGCTGCCGCCGCCCTTCGGATAGGCGGCGGGCCGGGCGTCGACGAGGTCGAAGAGCCAGCCGTCGGGTGCCCGGAACCGCTTGACGACCTGGGCCTTCACCGCCTCACGGCGGGCGTGCACGACGGAGGCGTCGCGGCCGCAGCGCTCCCGCAGCGCGCCGACGGCGCCAAGGGCGTTGGCCCACAGGGCGTTGAGCTCGACGGGCTTGCCGTCGCGCGGGGTGACGGGACCCCGGGGCAGCCGGGCGTTCATCCAGGTGAGGCCGGACTCGTCGGCCTCGACGGCGAGCAGCCCGTCGGAGGCGTCCACGCGCACGCCGTCGCGGGTGCCCTTGGTGTACGCGGCGATCACGCTCTCCAGCACGGGCAGCAGCTCGGCGGCGAGCGCGTCGTCGCCGGTGCGCGCGACGTGCCGCTCGGCGGCGTGCACGAACCACAGCGGCCCGTCGCAGTCGCCCAGCCGGGACGTGCGCATCCGCTCGGGCAGGTCGGCGTGGGCCCGCAGCAGGCGGGCGCCCTCCTCGAACCGTCCGGTGGCCAGGAACAGCCCTTCGTAGGCGGTCATCGTGTCGCGCAGGTAGCTGCCGAACCACGGGTACCCGGCGACGACGCCGGGCGTCCCGTCGGGTGTCGTGATGATGCACTGGTCGGCGGCGAGCACGAGGGCCTTGTCGACGGCGTCGCGGGCACCGGCGGTGGCGGCGGTCCGCAGCAGCTTCCGTGCCCGGCGCCCCGCGTCGCTCACCACGGTGGCCGCCGCGGGCGGCACGGCGTCGAGGTCGCCGGACCAGGCCGACACCGACAGCGTGTCGCCCTGGGCCAGGACGGCCTGGAACGTGCCGGCGGCCCACAGGTCCTCGACCGGGTTGAGGCCCCTGGCGGCCTCCTCGCGGGCGTACGCGTCGAGGTACCACTCGCCGACCGGCCGGAAGTCCGGCCCGTCGACGCGGTAGGCGCCGTCGACGGTGAACCCGCCGCCCTCGACGAGCTCGACCACCGGCGGCTCGGTCGTCCGGTCCCGTTCGGTGTCGGCCTCGCGCCACGTGCACAGCGCGGTCAGCGCCAGCTCGACCTTGGCGCCGGCCGGCGCGGCGACGAGCCGGTGCACGACGGCGACGCTGTTGCGCCCGTGCGTCATCGCGATCTCGCGCTCGATCACGACCTCGCCGATCCGCCAGCGCCAGCGCGGCACGCCGTCGGCGAGCTCGAACTGCTCGAGGTGGTGGTGGCCGGCCGGGTCGACCGCGCCCGACGCCCATTCGTGCACGGCGAGGCGCACGGTGGCGCCGCCGGGCAGGGTGACGACAGGGTCGAGGGCGGCGAGCGCGAGGTGCCGGTCGGGGGTGACCAGCAGGCCGTGGTACCGGCGGGTGCGGAGCCCCGCGACCGTCCCGGTCGCGTAGCCACCGGTCCCGTCGGTGACGAGCCATTCGTGCTCGAACCCGGCAGCCGAACCGCAGACATGGGGGCCGAAGGTCATGACCGATCCCGGGGGCATGTGCCCAACTATGATCCGAACCCCCTTGTTTGAAACGCGCGCCACACGAAATTCGGGTGTGATTCATCCCTGGCACCTGTCGGAAACCCGACGCGCCCCGGCGCACGATTCATTATTGAGGGTGTTGGGCATATGGCAGCCAGCTTCGCGCGTACCCGCGCGTGAACTTTCGACGCACGTAACACTGTGGCAACGCGGCACCCGTTGAACACTGGTGCCGACTGAAGGATGCCAACCGAAGGATCGGGAGCAGAGATGCAGGTTTGGCCGGGCAACCGGTACCCGTTGGGTGCGACGTACGACGGGCAGGGCACGAACTTCGCGATCTTCTCCGAGGTGGCAACGGCCGTCGAACTGTGCCTGTTCGACGACAACGACGTCGAGGAGCGGATCAAGCTTGTCGAGGTCGACGCGTTCGTGTGGCACGCCTACCTGCCGGGTGTCGACCCGGGACAGCGCTACGGCTTCCGCGTGCACGGTGACTACGACCCGGCGCGGGGGCTGCGCTGCAATCCGCACAAGCTGCTGCTCGATCCGTACGCCAAGGCGATCGACGGCGACATCACCTGGGACCCGGCCGTCTACGGGTACGACTTCAACGACCCCGAACAGATGTCCACGGCCGACTCGGCGCCGTTCATGCCGAAGGCCGTCGTGGTGAACCCGTGGTTCGACTGGGGCAACGACTCGGCGCCGCGCATCCCGTACCACCACACGGTGGTGTACGAGGCGCACGTGAAGGGCCTGACGATGCGCCACCCCGACGTGCCGGAGGAGCTGCGCGGCACGTACTCCGGCATCGCCCACCCGGCGATCATCGAGCACCTGCGCCGGCTCGGCGTCACCGCCCTGGAACTGCTGCCGGTGCACCACTTCGTGCACGACCAGCGCCTGGTGGAGCTCGGCCTGTCCAACTACTGGGGCTACAACACGATCGGCTTCTTCGCCCCGTACCACGGGTACGCCCGGCGGCACCGCGGCCAGCAGGTCCAGGAGTTCCGCGGCATGGTCAAGGCCCTGCACGCGGCCGGCATCGAGGTCATCCTCGACGTCGTCTACAACCACACGGCCGAAGGGAACCACCTCGGTCCGACGCTCGGCTTCAAGGGCCTGGACAACGGCCACTACTACAAGCTCGAGGACGACGACAACCGCTACTACACCGACTACACGGGCACCGGCAACAGCCTCAACGTGCGCAACCCGCACACCCTGCAGCTCATCATGGACTCGCTGCGCTACTGGGTGACGGAGATGCGCGTCGACGGGTTCCGCTTCGATCTCGCCTCGACCCTGGCCCGCGAGTTCTACGAGGTCGACCGCCTGTCGACGTTCTTCGAGGTCGTGCAGCAGGACCCGGTCGTCAACCAGGTGAAGCTGATCGCGGAGCCGTGGGACGTCGGCCCGGGTGGCTACCAGGTCGGCAACTTCCCGCCGCTGTGGACGGAGTGGAACGGCAAGTTCCGCGACACGGTCCGCGACTTCTGGCGCGGGGAGCCCGCGACGCTCAGCGAGTTCGCGTCGCGGATCTGCGGCTCGGCGGACCTCTACCAGGACGACGGTCGGCTGCCGTTCGCGAGCATCAACTTCGTCACCTGCCACGACGGCTTCACACTCAACGACCTGGTGTCGTACAACGAGAAGCACAACGAGGCGAACACCGAGGACAACCGCGACGGGGAGAGCCACAACCGGTCGTGGAACTGCGGCGTCGAGGGCCCCACCGACGACCCGGAGATCAACGCGCTGCGGGCGAAGCAGCGGCGCAACTTCCTGACCACGCTGATGCTGTCGCAGGGGGTGCCGATGATCGCCGCCGGCGACGAGCTCGGCCGCACCCAGGGCGGCAACAACAACGCGTACTGCCAGGACAACGACATCAGCTGGATCGACTGGGACGACGTCGACGAGCAGCTGCTCGCCTTCACCCGGGGGCTCGCCGCGTTCCGGGAGCGGCACCGGGTGTTCCGCCGCAGGCGGTTCTTCACCGGGCGGCCCGTCGCCCGGCAGGAGGGTACGCCGATCCCGGACGTGGCGTGGTTCGCCACCGACGGCCGGCAGATGACCGAGGAGGACTGGGACAACCAGTTCGGCAAGGCGCTCATGCTGTTCGTCAACGGCCAGTCGATCACCGAGCGGGGGTCGCACGGTGAGCGGCACGTCGACGACTCGTTCCTGCTGTGCTTCAACGCACACTACGAGCCGGTCGACTTCGTCATCCCGGAGACGGACTACGGCAAGGAGTGGGAGCTGGTGATCGCCACCGCGCCCGGGTCGGCCCGCGGCGGCGTGTCGTACACCGCCGGCGGGACCCTCGTGGTGCCGGACCGGTCCCTCGTCGTGCTCGACCGGACCGTGTGATCCGCGTGGCGGCGAACATCCCGTCCGGGACGTACCGCGTCCAGGTGCGCCCCGACTTCGACCTCGACGCGGCCGCCGGGCTCGCCGGCTACCTGCACGACCTCGGCGTGAGCCACCTGTACTCGGCGCCGCTGCTCGCCGCGACACCCGGCTCCCCGCACGGCTACGACGTGGTCGACCCGACCCGCGTCAACCCGGAGCTGGGCGGCCGGGAGGCGCTGCGGCGGCTGGTCGAGGCGCTGCGGCAGCAGGGGCTGGGCCTGGTCGTCGACATCGTGCCCAACCACATGGGCCTGTTCCAGCCGGCCGCGAACCCGGCCTGGTGGGACGTCCTGACGCACGGCCGGTCGTCGCGGTACGCGTCGTGGTTCGACATCGACTGGGATGCCGGCCCGCTCGTGGTGCCGGTCCTGGGTGACGACTCCGACGTCTCGCTGTTGTCGGTCGAGGGCGGCGAGCTGCGCTACTACGAGCACCGCTTCCCGATCGCGCCCGGCACCGGTGACGGCACCCCGCAGGAGGTGCACGACCGGCAGCACTACCGGCTCATCGGCTGGCGGCGCGGCAACGAGCTGCTCAACTACCGCAGGTTCTTCGCCGTGACGGAGCTGGCAGGTGTACGGGTGGAGGACCCGGCCGTGTTCGACGCCACCCACGAGGAGGTGCTGCGCTGGGTGGCCGACGGCGACGTCGACGGCATCCGGGTCGACCACCCCGACGGGCTGCGCGACCCTGGCGGGTACCTCGCCGCGCTGCGCGAGCGGGCGCCGGACGCGTGGCTGGTCGTGGAGAAGATCCTGGAGCGGGGCGAGCCGCTGCCCCCGCACTGGCCCGTCGACGGCACCACCGGCTACGACGCGCTCGGCGAGGTGTGCGGCCTGTTCATCGACCCGGCCGGCGCCCCGCCGTTCGACGGCGAGGACTGGCCCGAGGAGGCGCACGGGCAGAAACTGGACGTGACCCGGCGGCTGTTCCCGGCCGAGCTGCGCCGCCTGCACGCCCTCGCGCCCGGCCCCCTCACGGTCGACGTCCTGGCGGAGCTTGCCGCGAACTTCCACGTGTACCGCACGTACCTGCCGTACGGCCGGGACGACTTCGACGCCGCCGTCGCGGAGACGAAACGCCGCCGGCCTGACCTCGCCGACGCGCTGGACGACCTCGTCCCCCGCCTCACCGACCCCGCCGACGAGCTGTGCGCCCGGTTCCAGCAGCTCACCGGCGCCGTCATGGCCAAGGGCGTCGAGGACACCGCCATGTACCGGTGGAACCGGTTCATCGCCCTCAACGAGGTCGGCGGCGACCCGTCCCGCTTCGGCGTGCCACCGCAGGAGTTCCACGCCGCCGCCGCCCGCCGCCTCGCCGAGTGGCCGGCCGGGATGACGACCCTGTCGACCCACGACACGAAGCGCGGCGAGGACGTCCGGGCCCGCCTCGCGGTCCTGTCCGAGGCGCCGGACCTGCTCACGCCGCTGCTCGGCCGGGCCGGCATCCCCGACCCGTCGTTCGAGACGCTGTTCTGGCAGACCGTGGTCGGCGCGTGGCCGCTGAGCGCCGAGCGGCTGCAGGCGTACCTGACGAAGGCGGCCCGGGAGGCGAACCGCTCGACCTCGTGGGACAACCCCGACTCGTCCTTCGAGGCGGCGCTCGCCGCCGCCGTGCGCCTCCTCGACGACGACACCGCCCTGCGCGCCGAGGTCGACGCGATCGTGGCGGCGATCCGGCCGTACGGGTGGTCCAACGCTCTCGGGCAGAAGCTGGTGCAGCTGACCATGCCCGGCGTCCCCGACGTCTACCAGGGCACGGAGCTGTGGGAGGACTCGCTCGTCGACCCCGACAACCGCCGCCCCGTCGACTTCGCCGAGCGGCGCGACCTCCTGCTCGCGTTGGATTCGGCCACCGTGCCGCCGCCCGTCGACTCCTCCGGCGTGGCGAAGCTCCTCGTCGTCAGCCGGGCGCTGCGGCTCCGCCGGGACCGGCCGGAGCTGTTCCGGCAGTACCAGCCGGTGCCCACCACCGGTGACAACGCCGGCAACGTGATCGCCTTCGACCGCGGCGGCGCGGTGACGGTCGCCACGCGGCTGCCGCTGCGCCTCGCCACCGCCGGCGGCTGGGACGGCCAGGACCTGAAGCTGCCCGCCGGCGCCTGGACCGACGTCCTGACCGGCCGCGCGATCGCCTCCACGCGGGTCGGTGACATCCTCTCGACGTACCCCGTCGCGCTCTTGGTGAGGGAGTAGTCCGTGCACGAGTTCCGCGTCTGGGCGCCGTCCGCGGGCAGCGTCGAGCTGTCCACCGGCGGCGCCAGGCTGCCCATGGCTTCCGGCGACGACGGCTGGTGGACGCTGACCGTGCCGGACGCCGGCCACGGCACCGACTACGGGTTCGTCCTCGACGGCGGCGAGGTCCTTCCCGACCCCCGCTCCAGGCGGCAGCCGTCCGGCGTCCACGGCCTGAGCCAGGTGTACGAGCACGACTCGTACACCTGGAACGACCGCGACTGGAAGGGCCGTCAGCTGCCGGGCAGCGTCATCTACGAACTGCACGTCGGCACGTTCACCCCCGGCGGCACGTTCGACGCGGCGATCGAAAAGCTCCCCTACCTGCGGGACCTCGGCGTCGACATGGTCGAGCTGCTGCCCGTCAACACGTTCAACGGCGAGTGGAACTGGGGCTACGACGGCGTCGGCTGGCACGCCGTCCAGGAGTCGTACGGCGGCCCCGACGGCCTCAAACGCTTCGTCGACGCCGCGCACGCCCACGGGATCGGCGTGATCATCGACGCGGTCTACAACCATTTCGGCCCGTCCGGCGCGTACACGCCGATGTTCGGCCCCTACCTGTCCGCGGGCACGAACACGTGGGGCCGCTCGCTGAACCTC
Organism: Dactylosporangium sp. NPDC000521; assembly: GCF_042898305.1. Lineage (NCBI taxonomy): Bacteria > Bacillati > Actinomycetota > Actinomycetes > Micromonosporales > Micromonosporaceae > Dactylosporangium > Dactylosporangium sp. NPDC000521. The sequence continues at coordinate 176,578 of NZ_JBIAYW010000005.1, read as the reverse complement.
GACGAGGCGGACTCCGGCGAGGTCCGCCGCTTCATCATCGACAGCGCCCTGCAGTGGCTGCGCGACTACCACGCCGACGGCCTGCGCCTCGACGCCGTGCACGCCCTCGTCGACCGCGGCGCCACCCACCTGCTGGAGGAGCTCGCCGTCGCCGTGGACGCCCTGTCCACCGCCGTCGGCCGCCCCCTGTCGCTCATCGCCGAGTCCGACCTCAACGACGCCAAGCTCGTGACGGCCCGCGAGGGCGGCGGCTACGGCCTGCACGCCCAATGGGACGACGACGTGCACCACGCCCTGCACGCCCTGCTCACCGGCGAACGGCAGGGCTACTACGGCGACTTCGGCTCCCCCGCCTGCTTCGCCACCGTCTGGACCTCCGCCTTCTTCCACGCCGGCACCTGGTCGTCCTTCCGCAGACGCGTCCACGGCCGCCCGGTCGACACCGCTCGCATCCCCGGCCACCGGTTCGTCGTCTGCCTGCAGAACCACGACCAGATCGGCAACCGCGCCACCGGCGACCGCCTGACCCAGTCGCTCTCCGACGGCCTGCTCAAGGTGGGCGCGACGCTGCTGCTCACGTCCCCGTTCACCCCGATGCTCTTCATGGGCGAGGAGTTCGCCGCCCGCACCCCGTGGCAGTTCTTCACCAGCCACCCGGAGCCCGACCTGGCCTCCGCCGTCCGCACCGGCCGCCGCGAGGAGTTCGCGGCCCACGGCTGGCCGCCGGGCGACGTCCCCGACCCCCAGGACCCGGCCACCTTCGAGCGCTCCCACCTGGACTGGTCCGCCCAGGACCCGGCCATGCTGGCGGTGTACCGGTCGCTGATCGCCCTCCGCAAACGCCACCCCGCCCTGTCCGACCCGCGCCTGCCCCTGGTCGAGGTCACCCACGACGACGGCGTCCTGCTGATCCGCCGCGGCCCCCACGTCGTGGTGGCGAACCTGACCGCCGACCCCCGCACCGTCCCCCTCTCCGCCGACTGCCTCCTCTTCACCACCGACGACGCAGTCGTCCTGCAGTCCAACTCCCTCACCCTCCCCCCGGAGTCCGCCGCCATCCTGTAATGCCCCCACCGCTGCCGCGTCGGGTCCCGGCGGGCATGCTGTGCTTCCGCCCCACCGCTGCGCGCCGGTTCCCGGCGGGCATTCTCACCCGACCGCTGTGCTGCCGCCCCACCGCTGTCGCGGCGGGTCCCGGCGGGGATTCTCACCCGCACCCCAATGCGCCGCTGCGCGGCGCACTGCCCGCGCTGAGACGCGAGGCAGGGCAAGCGGCGCTTGCGCGCCGCATCGGGTGGTCGCCCTCCGCGAGTTGCCGGCGTGATCCAAGGATGAATCTGGCCGCGCGGGCAGCCACCGCCGTCCTTGGATCACCTCGGCGAGACCCCTCGCGTCCACGCGCCTGGGCCCGCGGCCCAGCGACGGGGACGCCACCAGAAGTCTGCGCGTGATCCACGGACGGAACTGGCCGCGCGGACAGCCACCGCCGTCCTTGGATCACCTCGGCGAGACCCCTCGCGTCCACCCGCCTGAGTCCGCGGCCCAGCGACGGGGACGCCACCAGAAGTCGACGCGTGATCCACGGACGGAACTGGCCGTGCAGGCGGCCACCGCTGTCCTTGGATCACCTCGGCGAGACCCTT
>NZ_JBIAYW010000005.1:140374-174835 GCF_042898305.1 Dactylosporangium sp. NPDC000521 | reverse complement strand
CGCGTCCACCCACCTGAGTCCGCGGCCCGGCGACGGGGACGCCACCGGAAGTCGACGCGTGATCCACGGACGGAACTGGCCGTGCAGGCGGCCACCGCTGTCCTTGGATCACCTCGGCGAGACCCTTCGCGTCCACCCACCTGAGTCCGCGGCCCGGCGACGGGGACGCCACCGGAAGTCGACGCGTGATCCACGGACGGAACTGGCCGTGCAGGCGGCCACTGCTGTCCTTGGATCACCTCGGCGAGATCCTTCGCGTTCACGCGCTTGGGTTGGGTCAGGAGCCACCAGGCCTGGCCGGTCAACCGGTGGCGGGGTGCAGCGGGCGGTGGGACTTGAGGTGGACGGCGGCCGCGGCGGTGAGGAGGGCCAGGCAGCCGACCTCCAGGAGACGCACGATGATGGCCTGAGGCTCGGTGAACCAGGTCAGGAACGGCTGGATCGCGACGCCCGGCACCGCGATCAGGGCGGCCGCCGACCAGAACACCCGCGGGTTCGGCGGGAAGGACGGGGCAGGGCCGTCAGCGAGCAGCCAGCGGGTGCGGTGGATGTGGCGGGCGGCGGCGAGGACGAGCAGCGCGCCGGCGACGGTCGAGCCGTAGTGCAGGACGCGCCACCAGGGCTGGCCGGCGAACGCCGTCGCGTTCAGGAACGTCCAGTCCTGGGTGCCGCGGGCCGGGACGCCCGCGTGGGTGACGAGGTCCCATGCCCGGTGGGAGAAGGCACCGATCCAGGCGGACAGGCACGTCACGAGCAACGGGAAGCGGTGCACGCGCAGCACCGCGTAGTCGTGGGTCCAGCGGGGCAGGTGGGCGACGACCGCGGGGGCGGCGCGGCGGGTCAGCCAGGTCAGCCAGGTCAGTCGCCGGGACGCAGAAGACGAGCAGGCCCAGCCACGTGTGCGCGTTGTACTGCACGTACGGCGCGACCGAGTACGGGAAGTCCGGCGCGGCCGAGCCGATGACCAGCGCCACCCCGTCGAACCACCGCCGTCGCCCGAACTTCAGCGGCAGGACGGCCGCGGCGTGGGACGGGAACGTCATCGGCACCCGGAGAAGCCTAGATCACCGCTGAGCGAAAGGGGCGCCCACAGCCGCGAGGAGCACGGCGCGGCCGTGGGCGCCGGGCGGGTGTCAGGGCCGCGGCGGGATCTCCTGCAGCAGCCAGGTGTTGCCGTCCGGGTCGGCGAGGGCGGCGTACAGGATGCCGCCCATGTCATCGACGTCGGCGACGTCGGCGCCGCGGGCGAGCAGCAGCTCGCGGGACTTGTGGATGTCGGCGACGACGAGGTGCAGGCCACGCAGGGTGCCGGCGGGCTGGTCGAGGCCGGGCAGGTTCTTGTACAGCACGATCGAGCACGCCGAGCCGGGCGGGGTGAGCTGGGTGACGCGGATGTCGTCGCTGGGCCTGATGTCGTGGTCGAGGTGGAAGCCCAGCAGGTCGACGTAGAACCCGACGGCGCGGTCGACGTCGGCGACGGGCACCGGCACCAGCTCGAGGCGCATGTCGGGCACGGGCGGGAGGGTGACGCCCTGCGCGTACGACTCCAGGCTGGTGAAGCCGGCCTCGAGGCCTTCCTTCATCCCGGACCGCAGGGCGGCGTCGCGCGCCTCCTGCGACGGGTAGCGCACGAGGGTGGTGACGGTGGTGTGGCTGCCGGCGGCCTCGAACGTCACGGTGTTGAGCGTCTCGGGGAACCCGGGGCCCCACGTCTCGGTGGCCACGAGCCGCAGCGGGCGCCGCACCTCGGTGAACGTGCCGGTGAGCGTCATCTCGGCGGCGTCTTCGCCGCGCAGCACGTACCGGTAGGTGCCGCCGGGGCGCAGGTCGATCTCGCAGACCGGCATGGTCCACCCGGGCGGGCCGGTCATCCAGTTGGGCAGGTGCTCGGGTTTCGTGTAGCAGTCGAAGACTAGCGCCCGCGGCGCCGCGAGGGTCCGCCGGATCTGGATCTCCACGTCGCTCGGCAGGTCGAACGCGGTGGCGTTGGGGTCAATCATCGGTGCCGTCCTTCTGCTGCAGGGTCTGCAGGTAGCTGTCGAGTCGCGCGTAGCTGCTGTCCCAGAACCGCCGGTACTCCTCGGCGAACTCCGTCACCTCGCGCATGGGGGCCGCCTCCAGCCGGCAGGGCCGCCACTGCGCCTCGCGGCCGCGGCTGATCAGGCCGGCGTGCTCCAGGACCCGCAGGTGCTTGGAGATCGCCGGGCCGCTCATGGCGAACGGCGCGGACAGCTCCTTCACGGTCGCCTCGCCGCGGGTCAGCCGGGCCAGGATCGCCCGCCGGGTCGGGTCGGCGAGCGCGGCGAAGGTCATGCTGAGCTGATCGGTGACCATGGGTTACCTCACCACTTGGTTATCTAACCTATTGGTTATTCAATGCCGCCGGTGTACGGAAGTCAAGTGGAACATTTTTCAACAAGATCTTTCACAAGGCGCCGCATGTGCGCATAATCTGGCATCGACACACCGCCATGTGTCAGGTCAGGAGTTTGCGATGAAACGTGTCCTCGCCCTGGCGGCACTGCTTGTGGGGCTGCTGGTGGCCCCCATGCGACCCGCGCTCGCCGCCACCTCAGGAAACCCGATCCTCCCCGGGGACCACCCGGACCCCTCGATCGAGCTGTTCAACGGCGCTTACTACGTGTACACGACCGCGAGCGGCGGCTCGACCGACGCGCCCGGCCGGTACTTCCACGCGTGGCGCTCCACCGACCTCACCAACTGGGTCGACGCCGGCGTCGTGCTGGACCGCGCCACCGTCAGCTGGGCCTCCACCGACACCCGCACGTGGGCGCCGGACATGGTGTACCGCAACGGGAAGTACTACTTCTACACGGCGATCGCCACGTCCGTCGCCGTCGCCGTCTGCGACTCCCCTGTCGGCCCGTGCCGCGACAAGGGCTCGCCGCTGGTGCAGGGGAAGCTGTTCAACGGCATCGAGGCGATCGACCCGATGGTGTTCGTCGACGACGACGGCCAGGCGTACCTGTACTTCGGCGGTTCGGCCGGCGGCGGCAACATGGGCGTCTTCCGGCTCGGCGCCGACATGACCTCGGTCAGCGGCACGGTCACCGTCCAGCGGCCGCAGAACTTCACCGAGGCGCCGTTCGTGTTCAAGCGGGGCGGCCGCTACTACCTGCAGTACTCCAACGGCTCCTACGCCGACAACAGCTACAACGTGCAGTACTCCACCGGCCCGGGCCCGCTCGGCCCGTGGACCTACGGCGGGCAGATCCTGTCCGCGGCCGGCGCCTACAACGGTCCCGGCCACAACGGCCTGCTGCAGTACCCGGGCACCGACGACTGGTACATGGTCTACCACCGCTACCAGAACGGCGACTACAGCAAGCGGTACGCGGCGCTGGACCGCATGTACTTCAACGGTGACGGCTCGATCCAGCGGGTGACGATGACCGCGACCGGCGTGGAGGCCAGACCCGCCCCGGCCGCCGGCGGCTTCCTCACCGGCCCGGGCGGCAAGTGCGTCGACGTGTCCGGCGACGACTCCGGCGGAAACGGCGCCGCGGTGCAGCTGTGGGACTGCCTGGCGTCCGCCGCCGACCAGCACTGGACGGCCTCCGGCGGCACGCTGCGCACCCTGGGCCGCTGCCTCGACGTCACGGGCGGCTCGACCGCCAACGGCGCCCTCGTCCAGCTGTGGGACTGCAACGGCGGCGGCGCGCAGCAGTGGGTGCCGCAGGCCAACGGCACCCTGCGCAACCCGGCGTCCGGCCGCTGCCTCGACTCGCCCAACGGCGCCACCGCCAACGGCACCCGCCTGCGGATCTGGGACTGCAACGGCTCCGCGGCGCAGGTGTTCCGCCTGGCGACGGGCACGATCGCCGGTCCGGGTGGTAAGTGCGTCGACGTCAACGGCGACGACATCGGCGTCAACGGTGCCCGCGTCCAGCTGTGGGACTGCCTGGCATCCGCCGCCGACCAGCACTGGACGCCGTCCGGCGGCACCCTGCGCACCCTGGGCCGCTGCCTCGACGTCGCCGGCAACGTGACCACCAACGGCGCCGCCGTCCAGCTGTGGGACTGCAACGGTGTCGGCGGCCAGCAGTGGGTCCAGCAAGCGGACGGCTCACTGCGCAACCCGCAGTCGGGCCGCTGCCTGGACTCCCCCAACGGGGCCACCGCCAACGGCACCGCCCTGCGCATCTGGGACTGCAACGGCTCCGCCGCCCAGCAGTTCCGCCTGAGCTAGAGCCGCGCAGCGGTTCCGCCTGAGCTAGCGCCGCGCAGCGGTTCCGCCTGAGCTGGCGCCGCGCAGCGGTTCCGCCTGAGCCGGCGCAGCCGGCGCCGTCGGGTACCGTCGACAACCATGGTCGACACGGCGGCGCCGGTACTGCGGTGCGGGTTCGGCGGGGCGCACAGCGCGACGACGGCGCGGCTGGAGGTGTCGGTGCCGCGCCGGCAGGAACTGATCGACGTGTGGGCCCAGCTGGCCGACGCCGAGGCGAGGTTCCGGCTCGGCTGGGGCGAGGATGGGCCCTGGGTCGACCAGGACGACACCGACCCGATGGTCATCGCCGACGAGGGCGCCGAGTTCGTCGGCCGCGACCCGCAGACCGGTGTCGCCGTCGTCAGCGTCGGCTTCGGCCGGGCCGACGACGGCTACCTGGAGGTCGGCGGCCTCGTCCACCCGGCGTTCCGCCGGTTCGGCTTCGGCCGGGAGGCCCTGCAGGTCGTGTGCGCCTTCGCCCACCGGCACTTCGGCATCACCGAGCTGCGGGCCAGGTCCGAGACCGACAACGAGGCGAGCCGCCGCTGGCTCGCCTCGGCCGGGTTCCTGCCGGTCGAAGGGGTGTTCATGCACACGCTGCCGGACGGGCGGAGCATGGCGACGATCCGCTGGCGGCACCTCGACCCGACGGCCCGCCGCCGGTGCAAGCGCCCGTTCATGCCCGTCGAATAGCCGCGGTCAGGGCTTCTTCAAGGTCGCCTGCAGCGCGCCGACGACGCTGGCGAGCTCCGCGAGGAGGCCGCCGACGGTCGAGGTGTCGTTGCCGCCGATGGTGACGGTGCGAAGCTCCGCGGGCTTGGGCAGCTTCGCGACGATCTCGGGCAGGGAGCCGACGAGCTTCGCCTGGATCGCCTCGGCGGACTGCGAGTTGTCGATCTCGGCGCGCAGCCGGGTCCGGTCCAGCTTGAGCAGCGCCTGCTCGTGGACGGCCTGGGCGCGGATCGCCTCGACGGCCAGCTCGCCGTTGACGGTGAGGCGGCGCAGCTCGGTGTCGCGTTCGATCCGCAGCCGGCCGATCTCCGCCTCCTCCGCGGCCCGGGACCGCTCCAGGGCCATGGCGTGCCGGGACGTGGCGTCCTGCAGGTCGGCGAGGGCGCGGCTGTCCTCCTCCTGCCGTTGCGAGCGGCGCAGCTGCTCCTGCGCCTCCTGGTCGAACTGCACGGCGGCGTTGCGGGCGCGCAGCTCGGCCAGCTCCCGGTCGCTCTCGATCTGCTGGGTCTGCCGCAGCCGGGACGCGGCGAGCTCACGGGCGCCGATCGCCTCCTCGGCGGCGAGCTCGGCGAGCCGGGCGATGCGGCCCTGCTCGGAGCGGTACGGCTTCTGCAGGTTCTCCCACAGCCGCGACGAGCTGACCACGGCCTCCTTGATCTGCACGGTGACGATCCGCAGGCCGAGACCCGCGGAGGAGCCCCCGGCACCGTCCCCGGAGGTGCCTTCGGCGACGGCCCGCAGCCGGGCGGTGAGCTCCTCGATGATGGGCTGCTTGTCGCTGAGGACGTCGCTGACGCCGAGGGTGGCGACCTTGTCCTTGATCGCGGCCTCGGCCTGCTCCTTGAGCTGCAGGTTCACCAGCCGCATCGGGTCCTCGGCGTCGCCGAAGTCGAGCTTGCGGTACGCGGTGGAGAAGTCCTCGATGATCCACTGCACGTACGCCTGGACGAGGACGCCCTGCAGCTCCCGGCAGATGCAGAAGGCGTTGATCAGGATGGTCTGCATGGCGCCGGGCACGACGAGGTAGGAGTCGGTCGCGGGGTTGTACCGGAACGACACGCCGAGCCCGACGTGCAGGGGTTCGCTACGGCCGCGGCGGGTGTGCACCACGAACGCGTTCGGCGGGACGATGACGGTCTTCCACCGGCCGAACCCGGTGACGCGGACCTCGACGGCGTTCGGCGCCGGCTGGCTCGCCTGCACCCGGCCACCGCCACCGCCACCGCCGCCGCGGGTCGGCCCGCCCGGCGCGACGGCGGCCGGTGCCGCGACGCTGCGCTTGGACCTCAGGTCACTCTCGAGGCGCTCCTGCTGCGCGACGACCTGCTGAAGGTAGCTGTTCCCGCTCGACATCCGCCCGCTCCCTGATCGTGGGATTCCGGGCACCCATCTTGAGCGACCCCGTCAAGGGCGCGCCACCGAGATCTCGGCGGAGAACAGGTCCGCGATCTGCCGCATCCGCGGGTCGGTGGTCAGCTCCTCCAGCGGCAGCGGCAGCGGGATCCGCCAGTTCGGGTACTGCGTGGTGGTTCCGGGCAGGTTCGGCTGGCGGACCTCGCCGAGGACGTCGTACGGGGACGCGAGCACGATCCGGCACGGGGTGCGTGCCAGCAGCTGGTGCATGGCGAGGACGATCTCCTCGTCGGTGCTGTCGGGGCCGGTGAGCCCTTCGGCGTCCAGCAGGTCCAGCAGCGCCGTCCGGTCGGCGGTGGCGTCGGCCCATTCGAGCTTCACGTCGCGGGTGAGGACGCCGGCCTCCGCGCGGGACAGGACGTGCTCGCCGGACAGGAACCCGGCGGCGGTCGGCAGGTCGTGGGTGGAGATGCTGGCGAGCGCGTTCTCGGGCCAGTCGCCGGGCGGCAGGAACCGGCCGTCGTCGTCGCGGGTGAACCACAGCACGGCCGAGCCGAGGATGTTGCGGTCCTGCAGGGTGGTGGTGACGACCTCCTCGACGGTGCCGAGGTCCTCGCCGACGACGACCGCGCCGGCGAGCTTCGCCTCCTCCACGAGGATGCCGAGCATCGCCTCGTCGTCGTAGTACACGTACGTGCCCTGCGCCGGGGTCTGGCCCGGCGGCACCCACCACAGCCGCCACAGGCCGGCGACGTGGTCGACGCGCAGCCCGCCGGCGTGCCGGAAGATGTCACGCAGCAGGGTCCGCCAGGCGGCGTAGCCGGTGTCGACGAGCCGGTCCGGGCTCCACGTGGCGAGCCCCCAGTCCTGGCCCTGCTGGTTGAACGCGTCCGGCGGCGCGCCGATCTTCGCCCCGGCGGCGATCACGCCCTGCATCGTCCACGCGTCGGCGCCGCCGGGGTCGATGCCGACGGCGAGGTCGTGGATGATCCCGACGGACATCCCGGCCGCGGCGGCGTTCGCGGCCGCCAGCTGCTCGGCGCAGCGCTGCTGCAGCCAGCTGTGGAACGCGACCGCCGCCGGGTCGGCGGCCGCGTACGCGGCCGGTCCGGGCTGCCGCAGCTCAGTGGGCCAGGTACGCCAGTCGGGGCCGTGGTCGGCGACGAGCGCGCAGTACACGGCGAAGTCCGCCGGCTCCGAACGCTCGGGGCGCTCGGTGGCGGCACCCCCGGCCGCCGGGCACAGCAGGGACAGCGCCGCGCGTTTCGCCCGCCACACGCCGTCGTAGTCGATCAGCCCGTCGGCCGGTTCGGCGGGGCGCAGCGCGTCGACGGCGGCGCGGACGTCCGGCGCGGCGGACCGGTACTCCGGCAGGTCGGTGATCCGCAGGTACAGCGGGTTCACGAACCGGCGCGACGACGGCGAGTACGGCGAGGACGGCAGCGGATCGACGGGTGCGACGGCGTGCAGGGGGTTGACGAGGACCGCCCCGGCGCCCGTCGACGCGGCCCAGCGGGTGAAGGCGGCGAGGTCGGCGAAGTCACCGACGCCCCACGAGCCGGCCGAGCGCAGCCCGTACAGCTGCAGCATCCACCCCCAGGTGCGCGGCACCGCCGGCAGCGGCCCGGACGGCACCACCGGTCCCCGGCCCGCTGCGGCGGGCCCGGTGGCGGGCGGTCCGAGCAGCGACGTCACCGTCTGCACGACCTCGGGCGCGATGTCGACGCGCGCGTGGCCGGAGGTCTCGTAGTAGGTCGCTACACCGCGGGGAAAGGCAGGCACGCGGACAGTCATACCCCGCCGGACCGGCGGTGAAGCACCCGACCGGTCATCCGCCCATGACCTGGTCGCGGAGCACGAGCGTCGGCACCTCGGCGGCGCCGACGAGGTCGAGTGCCTGCCGGACGCCGCGGGTGCAGCGCACGACGGTGTGCCAGTTGGGCCGGGACGCGGCGAACCCGATGATCGCGCGGGCCGCGGCCGCGTCGAGGAACTCCAGGTCGCTGGCGTCGAGCAGCACGGTGCTGTCGGCCTCGGTGACCATGCCGAGGATCGACGGCAGCGCGCCCGTGTTGGACGCGTCGAGCTCGCCGGACAGCCGCAGGTGCGCGCCCCAGCCGCCGACGGTGAAGCGCAGCAGCGGCCCGGCGTGCGTGGCCGCGATCGCGCCGATGGCCTCCCTGTCGAAGCTGCGGCGGTCGTACAGGCAGAGCCCGGCGATCCGGCCGTCGCCGAAGAACGCGTTGACGGCCGACTCGTAGGCGACGAGGTCGGCGGTGTCGAACCCGGCCCGCAGCGTCCACGTCATCTTCCCGGCGACGTACACCGTCTCGTACCCGTCGGCGAACGCCTCGTCCCGGACGGTGACGAGACCGTCGAGCATCTGCTGGACCCGTTCGGCGCCGGACGCGGTGAACCCGGTGCCGTACAGCACGACGATCAGCTGCCCGGCCGTCGCCTGGGGCGCGGCCGCGGCGAGGTGCCGCGCCAGGTCGGTGTCGTCCGCGTCGAGGAACACGACCACGCGCCGACCTGGGCGGACCCCGGACCTCACGAACCCGGCGAGCAGGTCGCGGCACTCGTCGGCGGCCCCATACGTGGCGCTGACGTGCTCACCCAACCGCCACGACGGCACCGTCCGCCCTTCCGACACCTCACAAGCCTAGGGACAAACCACGGCACAAGCTAGACCGCTACAGCCGGGGTGCGTCGTCCGTGGGTTCGTCGGCGAGCGCGGCCGGGCCGATGATCAACGGGTCGGGGTTGCGGACCAGGTCGAAGTCCTTGCCGTCGTAGTCGAAGCGGCTCAGCACGTGCCGCATCGCCTCGATCCGGGCGCGTTTCTTGTCGTTGGACTTGACCACGGTCCACGGGGCGTCGGCGGTGTCGGTGTAGAAGAACATCGCCTCCTTCGCCTCCGTGTAGTCGTCCCACTTGTCGAGGGAGGCGAGGTCCATCGGCGACAGCTTCCACTGCCGGACCGGGTCGACCTGCCGGATCAGGAACCGGGTCCGCTGCTCGTTGCGCGACACGGAGAACCAGAACTTGACGAGGTTGATCCCGGACCGCACGAGCATCCGCTCCAGCTCCGGCGCCTCCCGCATGAACTCCAGGTACTCGGCGCGGCTGCAGAAGCCCATGACCCGCTCGACGCCGGCCCGGTTGTACCAGGACCGGTCGAACAGCACGAACTCGCCGGCGGCCGGAAGGTGCTGCACGTACCGCTGGAAGTACCACTGCGTCGACTCGCGTTCGCTGGGCTTCTCCAGGGCGACGACGCGGGCGCCGCGCGGGTTGAGGTGCTCCATGAACCGTTTGATGGTGCCGCCCTTGCCGGCGGCGTCGCGGCCCTCGAAGAGGATGACGAGCCGGTCACCGCGGGCCTTCAGCGTGTACTGCAGCTTCAGCAGCTCGATCTGCAGCAGGCGCTTGGTGCGGTCGTACTCGTCGCGGGTCATCCGCTCGTCGTACGGGTACTCCTCCCGCCACGTGTCGACCGGCTGCCCGTCCTTGCGCAGCAGCACCGGGTCGTCATCGTCGTCGTCCTCGACCAGGTAGTCGTCGAGCGAGAGGTCAGCCATGCCATGGATGTACCCTCTCGCCCGACGTTTCACCACTGCCGCGGTTTGAACAGTTCGTTACTGGTATCCCCGGATCTCCTTGAACGCGCCGGCGAGGGCGCCGGTCGCCCGGGCGTCGAAGGTGCGGCCGCCGGTGAGGTTGCTGACCTCGGTCATCTCGCCGGTGTTGCTCTCGCCGAACAGGACGGTGAACACCGGCACCCGCGGCAGCTGCGGCACCTTCGCCCGGAACGCGGCGAGGTCGGCGCCGGCGGTGCGGGCGCCGTCGGTGAGCAGCACGATCGACGTGACCCGGTCGTCGCCGCCGGCACCGACCATGCCGTACGCGGCGAGCAGCGCGTCGTAGATGGCGGTGTCACCGTCGGCCTTGAGGGTGCCGACGTGGGTGCGGATCTGCGCGAGGGTCGGCTCGAACCCGGCCTCCGGCAGGTCGAACGTCGTCGGGGCGCCGGGGCGGGTGCTGAACGGCAGCAGGATCACCTGTTCGCGGCCGTTGAACCGGCTGAACTGCCCGGACAGGCTCGTGTCGGCGCCGGTGAGCCCGGTCAGCGCGGTCTTGAGCCCCTGCAGCCGCTCACCCTTCATCGACCCGGACAGGTCCAGCACGTAGATGGTGCGGGCGGGGCGGCGCAGCGAGTCGCCGAACGCGCCGATGAGCGCGTCGGCGGCGTCGAGCTTGCCGGGGAACGGCAGCTCCGGCAGGTTGCCGCTCTTCGGCCCGAACGCGGCGTCCAGGGTGAGCGACGGGTCGGGCAGCGCCGGGCGGCGCCACGTCTTGAGCATGATCTGCCGCTGGACCGACGGCCGGCGCAGGTAGTCCGCCACCGCCGCGTAGTTGGTGCGGGCCTGCTCCGACGCACCGGACAGCAGCGTCAGCGGGTAGTCGGCGGTGACGACCCCGTCGGCCGGGTAGACGACGGTGAGGGGGTCGGTGAGCTTCCCGGACGCGTTCAGCGACAGGATCACCGACTCGTAGTTGACGAGACCGTCGACGGGCCGTCCGTCCGCGGCGGCGCGCAGGTAGGCGTCCATGAGCCAGCCGGACGAGCCGGCGGTGAGGCTCTGCCCGGCGAAGAACGCCCGCAGCCTGGGGGTGATCGGCCCGATCTGGTCGGCGGTGAGCGCGGCGCCGGTGCCGGCGATCGCGGCGGCGACCCCGACCAGGGCGGCGAAGCCGGAGTTGGACGCGGCGGGGTTGGTCATCCCGTACGTGAAGCGGCGCTCCCCCGCGGCGACCGCGATCTCGCTCCAGGTCGGCCTCGTCCGGGTCCAGCCGAGCTGCTCCGCGACGGAGCGGCGCAGGCCGAGCACCACGGGCGAGGTCGCGATCTTCGTGGCGGTGCCGGTGCGGGACGCGGCGTCCGGGTGCAGCTGCAGGTAGCGGTTGCTGGCGAACCAGGTGGCGTCGTACTGCTTCGCGGCGCCGCCCTGGACGACCGACTCGACGCCGTCGAGGGTGCCGGTGGCGGTCAGCTTGACGGTGACACCGGTCGCCGCGGCCGCCTCGTCGAGGATCGGCTGCAGGTCGGCGAGCTCGCTGCCGGCCAGGACCCGCAGCGTGCCGTCGCCCTTGAGGAACGGCGGCTCCCCCTTCGCGGCCTGCGGCGTGTCCGTGCAGGCGGCAAGGGCAGCGAGCACGGCGGTGACGGCCAGGGCTGCCAGGAGCTTCCTCATGTGAGTCTCTCTTCCAGCGCGGCGAGCAGCGCTTGCAGGGTGGTTTCGTCCGGGGACGGGAGGATGTCGGGGCCGCCGAGGGCGGCCGCGCCGGGCGCGAGGGGCGCGCCGGCGGTGCGGAACCCGTGCGCGGCGGCGAGGCGCTGCAGCTGCGGGTCCGTCTGCAGCAGCTTCGCCAGCTCGGCGCCGGCGGCGGTGAACGGCACCACCGTGTGGTCGCTGACGATCGTCGGTTGCGGGTAGAGCAGGACGCGGTTGCCGCCCTTGCCGCGGTCCAGGAACTGGGCCTCGTAGACGAGCACCAGCGGCGCGAAGTCGGTGCCGCGGGCCAGCCAGCTCTCGAACGGCTCCTCGGTGGTGGTGTCGACCGCGCCCTGGTCGGCGAAGAGCTTGGTGACCGCGTTGAGGTCCCCGCCGGTGACCTGGTTGAGGATCGCGGCGTAGAGCGCGGCGGAGTTCGAGTCGTCGGGCCGGGTGGTGGCGACGAGGACCGCCTGCTTGACCTGGAACGTGACGTTGCCGGGGATCTGGTCCCAGCGCAGCTGCCGCTGGTTCGCCGCGACGAGCGCCTTCATGTCCAGGGTCCAGTGCCCGCCGCCGGCGCGCCGGGCGAGGCCCGCGGTCTGCAGCAGGTCGACGATCGGGCTGGTGCCGGCGACGGCGAGAGGCGAGCTGAACACCGTGACGGCGGGGCCGGCGGGCCGGCGGTGCCGGGCGATCTCCGCGGCCGCCGGGGCGCTGCCGGGGAACGCGAAGTCGTAGCCGGACAGCGGCATGCCGGCCATCCGGCGGGAGCCGGCCGGGTCGAGGCGCAGCCGGAAGCCGTGCTTGCCGAGGGCGGCCTTGACCTCGGGGTCGGCGAAGAAGCCGGCCTTCTCCGAGCCGATCACCCCGGTGAGCTCGCGGGGGGCGGCGTCGCGGCCGAGGACGTGGCCGATCGAGGCGCCGGCGACGACGAACAGCACCACGAGGACGATGAGCCATCCGGTCCTTCTCACGCCCGTGATTGTGCCCCGGTTCCGCAAGGCTTCTGCCGTATATCCGCTGTTCAGGCGGCGTTCACCTAGTCCACAGTGGATGATCGTTCGGCAGCTGTTCACATCGCCGGTTCCATCCGGACTCCATCGATGGATATCGTGCCCCGCATGCGCTGGAAGTCATTGACCACCGTCACACTCCCGACGGTCGTCGCCGCCGCCCTCGTCAGCCCCGCCGCAGCCCACGCCGCCGGCCCGACCGACGCCCTCAAGCTCTCCCACACCACCGCCGTCGGCGTGCACAACACCTACGACAAGGCGAAGTACGCCTACCTCGCCGACGCCCTCGACACCGGCGTGTCCCTGCTCGAGTTCGACATCTGGGTCGACACCGCCACCCGCCGCTGGCGGGTCAACCACGAGCTCTTCGGCACCAGCAACAACTGCACCGCCGCGACCACCGCCGCCCAGCTGCGCACCGGCGCCCGCGACCAGCAGTTCGGCGCCTGCCTCGACGACATCCGCATCTGGAGCGACGCCCACCCCGGCCACCAGCCGCTGCACCTGAAGATCGAGCTCAAGGCCGGGTTCGACAGCCGGTACGGGCTCGGCCCCGCCGACTTCGACACCCTCGTCGCCGGCAAGCTCGGCACCAAGGTGTTCAAGCCCGCCGACCTGAAGGGCTCCTACGCCACCCTCGACGCCGCCGCGAAGGCCGACAACTGGCCGGCCCGCGCCGCCCTCGCCGGCAAGGTCATGCTCGAGATCATCCCCGGCACGTTCGAACGCGGCAACCCGTTCGACAACCTCGACACCGACGTCGAATACGGCCGCCACCTGCGCGACCTCAACGCCGCCGGGAACCTCGCCCGGGCCCAGGCCTTCCCGTCCGTCCTCGACGCCGCCGCCGGCGACCCGCGCACCCGCTACAGCGAGACCAACATCCGCCCCTGGTTCGTGATCTTCGACGGCAGCGCCAGCACCTACCTCAACGGGTCCATCGACACCACCTGGTACAACACCAACCACTACCTGCTCGTCATGACCGACGCCTCCGCGGTCCCGCCCCCGATCGACCCCACCGCACCCACCAACGCCCAGGCCCTCGCCAGGATCAACCTCCTCGCCGGCCGCAGCGCCACCATCGTCTCCGCCGACTGGGCCCCGAGCACCGGCGTCCTCGGCACCGTCGCGCCACGAAGCTGAACGCCACCCGATCGCCCGTCCGGACGGGCACCCTGGCTGAACGGCTCAGGGTCACGTCCGGACGGTCGACCGGGACCGGAATCATCCTTGCTCAATGGCATACTTTCCGCGGTTCCACCCCCAACGACCTCGCGGATGGTTGCCAACGATGGGCAAACACATAGGCGGCACCGGCCTCATCGGCACCCTGCTGCGCGGGCTCGTGCTCCTCCTCGCCGTCGGACTCGTCGCCGGCGCCGGCTGGTACGTGCTGCGCAACAACAGCGCCGAGGGCGCCGAGGGCGGCTGCCCCACCACCCTGCACGTCGTCACCGCGTCGTCGTTCGCGACCGTGGTCTCCGCCGCCGGCCGCACCCTGCGCGGCGGCGACGACTGCGTCCTCGTCGACACCACCAGCACCGACGGCCGGCCCGCCGCCGGGCAGCTCACCCAGAGCCGCGCCGACCTCTGGATCCCCGACGACGCATCCTGGGACATGATCGCGCCACCGCAGTTCCTGGCGAAGAAGGACACCCTCAACGCCTACGCCACCCTCGCGTCCAGCCCCATCTACATGGTCACCGACCCCGCCACCGGCGACCGCATCAACGCCGGCGGCGGCAGCTGGCTCGCCCTGTCCGGCCTGCTCAACACCAAGAACTCCGGCGTCAGGATGGTCGTGCGCAACCCCGCCATGTCCGGCGACGGCATGGTCGGCGCCGGCGCCGTCGGCGAGGCCGTGTGGCTGGAGAAGGGCATGGACGCGTCCTCGCTCGTGCTCACCAACGTCCTCACCGTCACCCGCACCGTCAACCACGACCTCGCCGCCGTCCCCGAAGCCCCCGGCGAGGTCGGGCTCATCCCCGAATACGCGCTGCTGGCCACCCTCCGGCTGGCGAAGACCGACCGCCGGTACATCGTGGGCAGCGACCACACGGCGCTGCTGCGCTACACGTGGCTGCCGTCCGCGGCCGCCGCCGCCAACCCGAAGAAGGCCGCCGCGCTGCGCCGCCTCTACGCCGCGTTCACCAGCGCCGAAGGCAGCCGCGCCATCGCCGAAGCCGGCCTGCGCGGCCCCGACAACCTCCGGCCCATCTTCGACGGCGCCAACGTCCTGCCCGAACCGACCGCCAAACCGTTCGAGGTCCTCCAGCCGCACCACGTGCAGCACATCTTCGCCACCTGGGACCCCGAGGACCGGCGCAGCAACCTGCTCATCGTCGTCGACCTCGCCAGCAACGGCAGCAGCAGCCCACCCACCTCACCACCACCCGGCAAGCAGGTCACCCAGCCGATCGAGGTGCTCCGCAACGGCTGCCTCGTCCTGTCCGGCCTCATGCCCGTCGGGTCCCGCCTCGGCCTGTGGGAGGTCAGCCCCGGCAGCCCCGGCTACCGCAAACTCATGCCGACCGACCGCCTCGACGACACCTCCCGCGCCTCGTTCGAGAAACAGGTCGGCAAGCTCGCCGCCCACCGCACCGGACCCGGGCTCTTCGACACGCTCGTCGCCGCCTACCAGTCGGTCCGCGACGACTACCAGGACGACATGTTCAACCAGGTCCTCGTCTTCACCGACGACCAGAACAAGGACAGCGCCAACACCGCCGCCGTCGACGCCCTCGTGCAGAAGCTCACCGACCTGCAGGACCCGAACAAGCCCGTCAAGGTCAGCGTCGTCGTGCTGGGCAGGAAGGAGTCCGTCGACCGGCTCAAGACCGCCCTCAAACCCATCGACGCGTACGTCGACGCCGCCCTCAACTCCGACGACGTGCAGGCCGCGTTCATCCACGTCGTCGCGGGCGGCCTGCACGAATAGCGGCTACGCCGGGGTCGTCGGCGAGTCCAGCCAGGTGTCGATCAGCTTCGTGAAGTCGCGGCCCGACTGCTTGTTCACGAACGCGGTGAACGCCGCCCGGTCCTGCGCCGTCCCCGCGTGCTGCGACACCCACGCCCTGGCCAGGGCGAAGAACGCCGGGTCACCCAACTCCCGGTGCAGCTCATGCAGCATCAACGCCGGACACACGTACACGTTGCTCTCCGCGAAGCTGTCCGCCCGCGGGCTGCCGGGCGGCCCCAGCCGCTGCCGCGCGTCCGCGTCGCTCCTGCGCGCCCGCCGCGCCCAGTCCTCGATGTCGTAGCCGTCGCGCTCCGCCGTGTAGAGCGCCTCCGCGTAGGTCGCCCAGCCCTCGTTGAGCCACACGTCCTTCCACACCGCCGGGCTGACCGCGTTGCCGAACCACTGGTGCGCGTACTCGTGCAGCATGATCCCGTCCAGCGCCGACACGTTCGTGCCCGCCGACAGCACGTCACCGCCGATCGTCACCATCTGCTGCGTCTCCATCGCCGACCGCGACGGCACGATCACCGCGCCCGCGCTCGGGAACGGGTACTGCCCGAACCGCGCCTCCAGCCACCGCAGCTGCTCCGGCGCCTTGCGCAGCACCGGCAGATACCTGTCGTCCTTCCCCGGCCTCGTCCACAGCGAGATCGGCAGGTCACGCGGGCCGGTCAGCCGCGCCACCTGATAATCCTGCCCGACCGCCAGCGTCGTCAGGTAGCTCGCCACCGGCTGCGTCGCCTTGTACGTGTACGTGCTGCCCGTCACCGGCCCCGGCGTGCCGCTCGCCACCGCCTCCCAGCCCTCCGGGACGGTGATCGAGATGTCGTACAGCGCCTTGTCCGACGGCTGGTCGTTCGACGGGTACCAGGTCGACGCGCCGAACGGCTCCTGCATCGTCCACAGCTCGCCCGCGTCCGTCACCGTCAGCCCCAGCGGCTCGGCGTCACCACGGTGCGACGGCATCGGCACCGGCGCCGGCGTCCCCCGGTACTCCACCACCAGCGTCACCGTGGTGCCCGCGGTCAGCGCCCGGTCCACGGTCAGCTTCCCACCGGCGACCCGGCCCTGCGCCGCCACCCCGTCGACGCTGGTGGCGCTCAACGTGTACGGGCTGCTCAGGTCGAGCTTCAAGGCCGGCTCGGCGCGCAGCACCCGCAGCTTCACCGTCGCCTTCCCGGTGAGCGTCTTCGTCTGCGGCGCCCACGTCAGCGCCAGCCCGTAGTGCAGCACGTCGAGCGACGGGTTGCCGTACCCCGGATAGACCGGGTCGGCGACCGGGGCGGACGTGCCGTCGACGTTGCCCGGACCCAGCGGCTGCGGCGGCAGGTCCAGGTCAACGGCGCCGGTCGACGTGCAACCCGCCAGCAGGACGACGGTGCTCAGGATGCTCAGGACGCGCAATGGGGGCCGACGCACCCGGCCAAGGATATGGCTCAGGTGCATCCGAGCGCCTCGCGCAGCGCTGCGAGGTTGCGCACCATGACCGACACGTAGTCGCTGCCCTCCTCGACGCCCTCGATCGGGTCGAGCACCGCCGCCTTCGCGCCGATCTCCTTCGCCACCGTCTCCGACAGCTTCGGACTGACCAGCGCCTCGAAGAAGATCGTCGTCACGCCCTTCGCCTTCGCCAGGGCCGCGACCTCCGACACCCGCTGCGGGCTCGGCTCCCCCTCCGGGTCCAGGCCCGAGATCGGCACCTGCGTCAGGTGGTACCGGGACGCGAGATACCCGAACGCCGCGTGGCTCGTCACGATGTCCCGCCGCGCGCACGTCTGCAGCCCGGCCGTGTACTCCTCGTCGAGGCGGCGCAGCTCGTCCTTCAGCTGGCCGGCCCGCATCCTGATCGCGTCGGCGTTGGCCGGGTCGAGCGTGGCGAGCCGCTCCGCGAGCTTCCCGGCGATCTCGGCGAACCGGACCGGGTCGAGCCAGACGTGCGGGTCGTCGCCGTGGTCGGGCGCGACGTCGAACGCCTTGTCCTTCGCCTGCAGCTTGACGGCCTCGTCGACGGACGGCTGGAAGCCCGACAGGTACACCACCAGGCTCGCGTCGGTGATCTGCGCCAGCTGGCTGGGCTTGAGCTCCAGGTCGTGCGGCTCCGCGCCGGCCTGGGTGAGGTTCGTGACCTCGGCGTTCTCCTCGCCGAGCCGCTCCGACACGTACTGCAGCGGGTAGAACGCCGCCACGATCCGCAACCGGCCGTCGCTGCCGCGCTTCGGGGCCTCCTCACCGCCGCAGCCGGCGGTGCTCAGCAACAGGGACCCGGCGGTGAGACCGGCGAGGACGGCGCGACGCAGCATGATCTCATCCTGTCTGCAGTTGACAATGATTGTCAAAAACGCATGGGTGGCTGGTCGTCCGCGTCACGGCGTGTCAAGTTTCCTAGGAACCTAGCTTTCGCTGATGATGTCGATCCGGGCCGCCGTGCTCCGACCTGGTGACGACATCGTCTTCGAAGGGACTCGCCATGCTCCGTGTGCACAACTTCTGCATCTCGGTCGACGGTTACGGCGCCGGGCCCGCCCAGTGCCTCGAGGATCCGATCGGCGCCGGCGGGGAGCGGCTGCACGACTGGCTCTTCGAGACCCGCACCGGCCGGCAGATGACCGGCCGCGACGGCGGCAGCGAGGGCGTCGACGACGAGATGGTCGCCGCCGGCCAGACCGGCCTCGGCGCGACCATCATGGGGCGCAACATGTTCGGCCCGATCCGCGGGCCCTGGTCCCCCGGCGGGTCCTGGTCGGGCTGGTGGGGCGCCGACCCGCCCTACCACCACCCGGTCTTCGTCCTGACCCACCACGCCCGGCCCAGCATCACGATGGAGGGCGGCACCGTCTTCCACTTCGTCACCGACGGCATCGAGGCGGCCCTGGAGCGGGCCACCGAGGCCGCCGGCGGGCTCGACGTGCGGCTCGGCGGCGGCGTCTCGACGGTCCAGCAGTACCTGCGCGCCGGGCTGGTCGACCAGCTGCACGTGGCGATCATCCCGGTCGTGCTCGGGCGGGGCGAGCGGCTCTTCACCGACGGCCTCACCGACGGCTACGCGTGCACGCGCATGGTCGCCTCCGACGCGGCGACCCACATGATCCTCAGCCGTGCGTGATAGCTCCTCAGCCGAGCGTGATGGCTCCTCAGCCGAGCGTGATGGCTCCTCAGCCGAGCGTGATGGCTCCTCAGCCGAGCGTGATGGCGAACTGGCGGGCGGTCAGGCCGAACCAGCGGTCGGTCAGCCCCTCGTCGGTCATGCCGAGGCGCTTCGCGACCGCCTGCGAGGCGAGGTTGTCCTCGTCCGTGAGCGCCAGGACCCGGCCGCTCGTGCGGGACAGCACCTCGCGGGCGCCGCGGGTGGCGAGGCCCTTGCCGTGGTGCGCCGGGTGCAGGTGCCAGCCGATCTCGACCTCGTCCGAGTCGGCGAGGGGCACCAGGAGGATCGTGCCCACCGGTACACCGTCCACCTCGATCGCCCAGCAACCCCTGGGGCCGTCCTCCCGCTCCCGCCACCTGGCCAGCCTGACGAGCGCCTCGTCGCGGTCCGCGACCACCCGGCGGGGGTGCGCGCCCAGGTGCCGCATCACCTCCCAGCGCGAGTAGATGTCGTAGAACGCCTCGACGTCGCCTTCTGTCCATCGCCGCAGCAGCATGCCCGCCATGATGGCAGGTGACCGTCCGGCTTCACCGTGTCGATCTCTTTGGATAGCATCGCTTCGATTTTCCGCGACGCATTGCGACAACCACGGAGGGTCGACGCTCGATGACTGTCACCGAGACCGCCCCGGCAGCCACGCGCCCGATCCCCGTGGCGAAGGGCCGGCTCGTCGTCGGCAACGTGCTGGAGCTGGCGAAGGACCCCGCGCGGTTCTTCGCCCAGGCGTACCGGGAGAACGGCCCCGTCTTCAAGATCAGGGTGTTCAACAAGTCCTGCACGGTCATCGCCGGCGCCGAGGCGGCCGAGTTCATGGGCTCGAAGGAAGGCCGCGAATGCCTGCGGTCCAAGGAGTTCTGGCAGGGCTTCCTCGACGAGTACGGCGGCACCCGCACGATCCTCGGCGAGGACGGCGAGAGCCACAAGGAGCTGCGGGAGATCATGCGCCGCGGCTACTCCCGCGACGCGATCAAGGGCCGCGGCAACGAGCTCGTCGAGATCACCGACCGGGTCCTCGCGCGGGACTGGAAGGCCGGCGAGTCGGTGCCGGTCGTGCACGCCCTGCAGTACATGGTCACCGACCAGCTCGGCACGATCCTGACGGGCAGCGCGCCGCTGGAGTACGTGCCGGACATCCGCACCATGACCCTGTACGTGCTCAACGTCCTGGTCACCAGGCAGCGGCCGAAGGTCCTGCTGAAGCACCCGCGGTACAAGAGGGCCCGCGCCCGCGTGTTCGAGCTCAGCGACGCGATGGTCGCGGGCCTGCGCGCCACCGCCGGCAGCAAGTCTCCGCAGGAGCGCAACCTGGTCGAGGACCTCATGGACGTGCACCTCAACCGCGAGGGCGTCCTGCCGGCCAACGACCTGGTGCTCGCCCTCACCGGGCCGTACGTCGCCGGGCTGGACACGGTGGCGAACACGACCGCGGCCTTCATCTACTCGGTCCTCAAGCACCCTGCGGTGCTCGCGCGCGTCCAGGCGGAGGCCGACGCGCTCTTCGCCGGCGGCGAGATCACGGACGACGACCTGCGCAAGATCCCGTCGATCCGGTACGCGCTGATGGAGACGATGCGGCTCTATCCGATCGCGGTCGCGCTGAACCGCACCGCGACGCGGGACTTCGAGTTCGCGGGGTACACCATCAAGGAAGGCGAGATGGTCTACCTCGGCACGACCGTGCCGCACTTCATGGAGGAGTACTACCCCTCGCCGGAGACGTTCGACATCGAGCGGTACGAGAAGCCGCGGTCGGAGCACCTGCGGCCGGGCGCGTACTCGCCGTACGGGCGGGGGCCGCATACGTGCCTCGGCAAGAGCTTCGCCGACGTGCAGATGGCGCTGTCGATGGCGCGGCTGTTCCACCGGCTGGACCTCGCACTCGACCCGCCCGGCTACACCCTCGTGACGAAGACCGCGCCGACGCCGGGGCCGGCGATGAACTTCAAGGTGAAGGTGCGCGGCTACCGGCACTGATTTTTCGTCGTACCCCGCGACTAGATTCGGGGCATGGCGACGCTGTCCTATGGCACCGCGGCCGGGCGCTGGGTCCTCACCGCGACGATCCTCGGCTCCGGCATCGCGGCGATCGACGCGACCGTCGTCGGCATCGCCCTGCCGGCGATCGGTCGCTCGTTCGACACCGACCTCGAGACGTTGCAGTGGGTCGTCACCTCCTACACGCTCGCCCTCGCCGGGCTGCTGCTCATCGCGGGCGCGCTCGGCGACCGGTATGGCCGGCGGAAGATGTTCCTCATCGGCGTCGTCTGGTTCGCCGTCGCGTCCGTCCTGTGCGGCGTCGCGCCCGACGCGCCGGCCCTCATCGCCGCCCGCGCGCTGCAGGGCGTCGGCGCGGCCCTGCTCACCCCCGGCAGCCTCGCCATCCTGCAGGCGTCGTTCC
The DNA here is from genome assembly GCF_042898305.1 of Dactylosporangium sp. NPDC000521. Classification (NCBI taxonomy): domain Bacteria; kingdom Bacillati; phylum Actinomycetota; class Actinomycetes; order Micromonosporales; family Micromonosporaceae; genus Dactylosporangium; species Dactylosporangium sp. NPDC000521. Next base: position 153,725 of record NZ_JBIAYW010000005.1, on the reverse strand, counting down.
GCCCCGAGGACCGCAGCCGCGCCATCGGCGCCTGGTCCGGCCTCGGCGGCGTCGCCACCGCGATCGGCCCGTTCCTCGGCGGCTGGCTCGTCGGCGCCGCCTCCTGGCGGCTGATCTTCGCGATCAACGTCCCGATCGCCGCCGCCGTCGTCCTGCTCACCTGGCGCCACGTCCCCGAGTCCCGCGACACCACCGCCACCGGCCGCGTCGACGTGCCCGGCGGCGCGCTGGTCACGCTCGGCCTGATCGGCATCACCTATGGTCTGATCGAGGGCCACTCCCTCGGCTGGACCAGCCCACTGGTGCTCACCGCCCTCGCCGGGGGCGCGCTGCTGCTCGGCGCCTTCGTCTGCTGGGAGCGCCGCACCGCCCACCCGATGCTGCCGCTGGACCTGTTCGCCTCCCCGCAGTTCAGCGCCACCAACGTGGTCACGTTCGTCATCTACGGCGCCATCGGCGGCGCCCTGTTCCTGCTGCCGATCCAGCTCCAGCAGGTCGCCGGCTACTCCGCCCTGCAGGCCGGCGTCTCCCTGCTGCCGGTCACCGTCATCATGCTGCTGCTGTCCGCCCGCTCCGGCGCGCTCGCCGGCCGCATCGGCCCGCGCCTGCAGATGAGCGCCGGCCCCGTCGTGGTCGGGCTCGGCATGGCGCTGTTCGCCCGGATCGACGGGTCCGGCTCCTACGTCACCTCGGTCCTGCCGGCCGTCGTCGTCCTCGGCCTGGGCCTCGCCACCACCGTCGCCCCGCTCACGTCCACCGCCCTGTCCTCCGCCCGCTCCAGCCACGCCGGCATGGCCTCGGCGGTGAACAACGACGTCGCCCGTGCCGCCGGCCTGATCGCCGTCGCCGTCCTGCCCGCCGCGGCCGGCATCACGGGCACCGCCTACCTGGACCCGCCCCGCCTCTCCGCCGGCTTCCACACCGCCGTCCTCATCTGCGCCGCCCTGTGCCTCGCCGCCGCCGCGGTCGCCGCCACCACGATCCGCAACCCACCCCACCCCGCCACCGCCCCTGCCGCCGCCACCGCATCTGCCACCGCGCCCGCCGCCCCGGAGAAGCCGTTGCTGCACTGCGCCGTCGACGCTCCCCCACCACCTCCGGCCTCGGCCCCCACCCCGACAACCCCCACCCACCACCGCCACTGAACCCACCTCGCACACGCTCCGCCCTGTGCAGGGCCGCGCCCGCGCTAGGCAGGGCAGCGTCGCGCTAGGCAGGGCAGCATCGGTCCGGGCCGCACTGGACCGCGCCGGGCCTCACCGCACGGGGCAGCGCCTCACCGCACGGGGCAGGGCCTCACCGCACGGGCAGGGCCTCACCGCACGGGGCAGGGCCGCGCCAGGCCCCATCGCGCTGCGCCCGCGCCACTCCGGGCCGCGCCACACCGGGGCCGCGCCACACCGGGGCCGCGCCACACCGGACCGCGCCACACCGGGCAGGACCGCACCGGGCAGGACCGGCCACACCGCGTTAGGTAGGGCCGCGCCGGTCCGGACAGCACTGGACCGCACTGGGTAAGGCCTCACCGCACCGGGCAGGGCCGCGCTCGGCAGGCCGGGCCGGGCAGGGCCGTCAACGGGGTCCTTCCATCGCTCCTTTCCCTGCGACCGCCCCGGACTCGCCCGCCACTGCGGGCGACCAGCACCCACTGTCGCCCGTCCGGGCCACATCGCCCCGCGCCGGGTTGCCTACATCAGCGGCCATCGACGCTCTCCCACCACCCCCGACCTCAGCCCCACCCCAACGACCACCACCGCCACTGAACCCACCCCGCGCACTCGCCGCACTGGACCGGGCCGCGCCGCGCTAGACAGGGCGGGCCGCACTGGACCGCGCCACAATGGGCAGGGCCTCACCGCGCTTGGCAGGGCCGCGCCGGTCCGGGCCGCACTGGGCCGCGCCGGGCCTCACCGCATTGGGCAGGGCCGCGCTAGGCAGGCCGGGCAGGGCCGTCAACGGTCCTTCCATCGCTACTTTCCCTGCGACCGCCCCGACTCGCCCGCCACTGCGGGCGACCAGCACCCCACCGCCGCCCGTCCGGGCCACATCGCCCCGCACCGGTTGCCTACGTCAGCGGCCATCGACGCTCCCCCACCACCCCCGACCTCAACTCCCACCCACCACCGCCACTGAACGCACCCCGCGCACGCGCCGCACTGGACCGGGCCGCGCCGCGCTAGACAGGGCGGGCCGCACTGGACCGCGCCACAGTGGGCAGGGCCTCACCGCGCTTGGCAGGGCCGCGCCGGTCCGGGCCGCACCGCACTGGGCCGCGCCGGGCCTCACCGCATAGGGCAGGGCTGCGCTAGGCCCGGCCGGGTCGGGCCGTCAACGGTCCTTCCATCGCTCCTTTCCCTGCGACCGCCCCGACTCGCCCGCCACTGCGGGCGACCAGCACCCACTGTCGCCCGGGTGGGCCACATCGCCCCGCGCCGGTTGCCCGAGCCGCGGACGCTCGGCTTGCCCCGTCGGCCACGATCCGCAGCCCACTCAGCCCCACCACCGTCCCTGCCACAACCACCGCGGTGGCCTTGCCGGTTGCGGGCCCACCGCGCCCGCCACCCCCACCGCGCCACTAGGCCGTTGCTGCACTGCGCCGTCGACGCCACCGCCACCGCCTCTGCCACCGCGCCCGCCGCCCCTGCCATAGCCGTAGGGGTGGCCTTGTCGGTTGCGTTGCGGGCCACCGCGCCCGCCACCCCTACTGCGTCCAAGAAGCCGCTGCTGCACTGCGCCGTCGACGCTACCCACCCACCTCCAACCTCGCCGCCATCCCGACAACCACCACCCATCCACTGAACCTCGCCCCGGTGCAAGAGCCTCGCCGCACCGGCCGGGGCGTCGACGGGCCTTCCATCGCTACCTGCTCTGCGACCTCCCCGGCTCGTCTGCCGCTGCGGCAGGCCGGCACCCCACCGCCGCCTGGACGGGCCACGTCACCGCCGCGCCGGTTGCCCACCCCCGCAGACGCTCGGCCGGCCCAGTCGGCCACGATCCGCAACCCATCCCCGCCGCCCCTGCCACCGGGTTCACCGCGCCCGCCCCTACCGCGCCCGAGAGGCCGTTGCCGCACTACGCCATCGACGCTGCCTCACCGCCTCCGACCTCGGCCCACCCCGACAATCGCACTCCCTATGTGGTGCAGTGGGCGCCTCCGCCACGGCGACGGTCGCGCGTCCATGGTGGCGTGGGCGCCGTCCGTGCCGTGGGTGCGGTGTTGCTCCTCGGCCGCCGTCCTCGCCCGCCGAAGGCAGCAGTCGGTGCTTCCTCGCCGCCGCGGGCTCGAAAGTGAAGACAGTCGATGCCGGCCCTGGTGACACCGGGGTCGCTTCTCATGATCCCGAACGGTCTTGGTAGTTCTGGCTACCGGAATCGAACGGGATCATGGGGAAGCGAGGACAATCGATTGCTGGACCGGGCGGTACCAGCGCAGCCAACGCGATCCGGAGGAGTTGGGCGTGACAGTCCGGTCAAGCCGGGGCTCGACACTCGATCCCGACCGGGGATCAGGGAGTGAGGAGGCCCCGCAGGACGCTGCGGACGGTGCGTTCGAAGAGGTCGGCGGCCGGTGGCGACTGGGCAGCATCGGTGAACGCGGCCGTCAGGTGCGGATGCGACTGCGGGTCCACCAGGGAGAACAGGTGGGCGGCGGCGACCCGCTGCTGCTCCGCGGCCGCGGGGTCGCCGGGTGGTGGGTTGCTCGGCACCGGCTGGGCGAACAGTGAGACCACGCCGGTCAGGACCGCCATCGTCTCCATCTTCGTGCTGGGGGCGCTGGGCAGCGGCGCCATGATGGCCATGCAGCGCTCGAAGTAGTCGACGGCGCGGGGGCCGAGGGCGCCCTGGCGGCGGGCGGCTTCGGTGAGCCAGGGGTGGCGGCGGTACAGGATGAGCTGGTCACGCGCGACCGCCACCAGGTCCTCGAGCCAGTCGCCGGTGAGCGGCCGGTCCAGCGGGAGCTCGGCGAGGACGGCGTCGGACATGAGGTCGAGCAGGTCGTCGCGGGACGACAGGTAGCGGTACAGCGAGCCGGCGCCCGTGGACAGGGCCGAGGCGACGGCGCGCATCGAGACCGCGGACAGGCCGCCGGCGTCAGCCAGTACCACGGCCGCTGCGACGATCTCGGCCCGGCTGTGCTGCGGGACAGGCCCCCGGGACCCGCGGTCGGGGCGGGTCCAGATCGTGTCCATGGTGACAAGCTTAAACCGCAAACGATGTTCGCGGTTCGCGCAGCGCCCAGCGGCGGGCGAGCAGGACCGCACCCATGTGGGCGGCGAGGATGAGGGCGCACTCGGCGACCACGACCAAGAAGTTGGTGCTGTAGCCGGTCAGCCGGGCGAACCCCATCGTGAGCGGGGTCACGAGCGCGGCGACCGGAATGAGGACGGTCATCGCCTTCGCCGTGTTCCCCATGTACGGGAGGTCGCGCAGCCCGACCCGGACCGCCACGACCGATCCCGTGACAGCGAGCGCCACGACGGTGCCGTAGAAGACGCCGGCGGCGAGCGCGATCGGCACCTTCACCGATCGAGGCAGGTCGAACAGGTACACCATCAGCGGATGCACCACCATCAGCACCACGAACCCGACGGCACCACCGAGCAGCGCCCCGATGATCGAGGTCCGCAGGAAGCGGAGGTACTCCCGCGGGGCGCGCCGGACGCCCGCCTCGTCGGCGAGCCGGCGGGCGAAGCCGGGCACGTCGGGGCCGATCCCGTCCTCCGCGGCGGCGGCGAGGTCCGCCCTGAGGTCCGCGGCGAGGTTGACACGGTCGGCGCGCCCCACCCCGTGCGCGCGCCAGGCGCGGTCGGCGGTCGCGATGGCGTCGTCGATGGTGCCCACGGCGTCAGCTCCTCGGCGTGCCGGTGGCGGCGTCCCCGGACGCCGGGCTGGTGACCTGGTCGGTCAGGGTGGCGTCGACGATGTCGACGAACCGCCTCCACTGCCGCCGCCACGCGTCCAGGCGCGCGGTGCCGGCGTCGGTCAGGGCGTACACCTTGCGGGGCGGCCCGCTCGGGCTCGGCTGCAGCTCGTCGGCGACCAGCCCGAGGCGGCGCATCCGGGTGAGCAGTGGATAGACAGTGCCGTAGCCGACCGCCTCGAACCCGGCGGCCTCGACCCGGCGGACCAGGTCGTAGCCGTGCGCGGGCTCCTTCGCCAGCAGCGCGAGCAGGCACATGTCGAGCGCGCCGCGGAGCAGCTGGGTCTGCCGGTCACCGTCCTCGGTCGCTATCATGCGTCACATAATAGCTCCGGTACTAGGTGGCGCCAAGTAGCGTTCACTTGAGGTGTTGCGGGTGTACCGCGGCGGCGGGTCGGAAATTGTGTCGGACCCAACCGGTAACATCCTGAGCGTCCAGAAAATCTAGGCAAAGGTGCGCAGCAGCCATGCTCGACATCGAGTTGATTCGCAAGGACCGGGCCTCCGTCGAGGCCGCACTGTCCAAGAGGCTCGATCCGTCTGAGGTGTCCCGCTCGCTGAGTGCCATCGCCGAGCTGGACAAGCAGCGCCGCGAGCTCATCGGCGACATCGACGCCGAGCGCGCCCGCCGCAAGGAGGAGGCTCGCGCCTTCGGCGCCGCGAAGGCGGCCGGCCAGGCGGTCGAGCCGACCACCCGCGACGCGAAGGCCGCGTTGCAGGAGCTCGAGGAGCGCCTGGCGGCGGTGCAGGAGCAGCTCACCACCGCGATGAGCGAGCTGCCCAACCTGCCCGCCGACGACGTCGTGGCCGGCGGCAAGGAGGCGAATGTCGTCGTCAAGGTCTTCGGCGAGGCGCCGAAGATCGACAACGTCCGCGACCACGTCACCCTCGCCAACGAGCTGGGCCTCGTCGACTTCGAGCGCGGCGTGAAGCTCGGCGGCTCCGGCTTCTGGATCTACACGGGCTGGGGTGCCCGCCTGGAGTGGGCCCTGGTCAACTGGTTCATCGACCGCCACTTCGCCGCGGGCTACCAGTTCATGCTGCCGCCGCACCTGCTGCTGCACTCGGCGGGCTATGCCGCGGGCCAGTTCCCGAAGTTCTACGACGACGTGTTCCACATCGCCACCGACGACGACGAGCGCGGCCGCTTCCTGCTGCCGACGTCGGAGACCGCGATCCTCGGCGCGTACCAGAACGAGATCTTCGATACCGCCGACCTGCCGCACAAGGCGTACGCGTACACGCCCTGCTACCGCAGCGAGAAGGCCGGCTCGCACTCCGACGAGCGCGGCACGGTCCGCGGCCACCAGTTCAACAAGGTCGAGATCTTCCAGTTCACCACCCCCGAGGACGGCGAGAAGACCCTCGAGGAGATGGTCGACTACGCGGAGGACCTGGTCAGCTCCCTCGGCCTGCACTTCCGGCGCTCGCTGCTCGCCGCCGGCGACTCCAGCGCCTCGATGCGCAAGACGATCGACATCGAGGTCTGGATGCCGAGCACCGGCAAGTACAAGGAGGTCTCCTCGGTCTCCTGGGCCGGCGACTACCAGGCCCGCCGCGCCGGCATCCGCTACCGCGTCCCGGGCTCGAAGAACAACCGCTTCCTCCACACGCTGAACGGCTCGGCCCTGGCCACCAGCCGCATCTTCCCGGCCATTCTCGAGCAGTTCCAGCAGCCTGACGGCTCGGTCATCGTCCCCGAGGTCCTCCGCGACAAGGTCGGCACCGACCGCATCGTCAAGCCGACCAAGCGGCGCTGACGCTTTCCCGAGAGCCTTCGCGTCGCGGGAGCCTTTCACTTCGCGGGCAGGTCCGGCCGGCACCGATTCGGCCGGACCTGCCCGACCAAGACCCGCTGGCCGGCGCCTTGACCGTCAACAGGCTCCGTGCCGGCGTACCTGCGCGTCGTAGTGTGGGCCGCCCGAACGGTACGGCGTCGACCTGGCCGCCGAGTTCGGACCAATGACCGGCGAGATCGAGCGGCAGCTCTGGCGACAGGGCCCACAGCTCGCGCAACCTCGCACCGCCGTACTCCACGCCGCTGTGCTGCCGCTCGTTGTTGCCGCCAGGCCCGCTCCTCGCGCCGCTTCTCCCTACGCCGCTGCGCCGCGTTCCTCATCGCCAGGCCACGTGTCCCCCGCGTTGTTGGGCCGCTCGCCCTGCGCCGAGCCCCCTCCTCCGCCGCCGAGCCACGTATCCCTTCACACCAGCCCGCTCGCCCCCGCATTGCCGCGCCACTCGCCGCGCACCAGCTCCCCTCCCACACCGCCGAACCACGCTTCCCCTCCCACCAGCCCGCTCGCCCCCGCATTGCCGCGCCACTCGCCCCGCGACGAGCCCCCCTCCCACACCGCCGAACCACGCTTCCCCTCCCACCAGCCCGCTCGCCCCCGCATCGCCGCGCCGCTCGCCCCGCGACGAGCCCCCTCCTCCGCCACCGAGCCACGTTTCCCTTCACATCAGGCCGCTCGCCCCCGCATTGCCGGGCCACTCGCCGCGCACCGGCTCCCCTCCCACGCCGCCGAGCCACGCTTCCCTTCGCATCAGGCCGTTCGCCCCGCGCCTCCGGCTGGTCGGCCCACACCGCCGAGTCACCATGCTGCGGCGCCAGGCCACTCTGTCCCTGCCGCCGGGCGATCCTCCTGCCGCTTGACATCCCGGCCACGGGCACACGGCTCTCCCGCCCCGACCGGCCAGGCCCGCGACTCGACTCGCTGCCCGCCATCCACGAACGCCCCGCTGGCGCCTCATCGGAGTCCGCGGCACACGTGCCCCCCGCACTCCGTAGCTCACCCTGCCCAGAACGCTTCCCACGCCGCCGGGCCGCTCTTTCCCACTCCGCCGAGTCACCCCTTCGCAGTGCCGGGCCGCCCAGCCCCGCCGTCGGGCGAACTTGTCCAACCGCCGGGCCATGCTCCTGCGGCGCCGCGTCGGCTTGGCATCGCGGACGCGGACAAGGCGACCCTCCCGGCCTCGACGACCACGATCGGCCGGGCCTACGATTCGCTGCCCACCACCCATTCGAACGCCTCGGCAGGTCCGTGGCACGCGTCCGCCCCCGCACTGCGCAGCTCGTCGCGCGCCCGAGTCAAGGGCGCTTTCCATTCGGCGACGGCTGGGCGTACGGGGGCGGAGGCGTCTACGGCTACAAGAGGGCGCGGAGGGCTTCGATGAGCAGCCAGACGCCGAAGAGGACGAACAGGGCGGCGGCGCCGTACTTGATGGTGCGTTCCGGAAGGTGCTTGCCGAGGAGGCGGCCGGCGAGGATGGCGAGGGCGTCGGCGGCGACCATGCCGACGGTGGAGCCCAGCCAGGTGCCGAACCAGCCGTGCTGGGTGGCGAGGGTGATGGTGGCGAGCATGGTCTTGTCGCCGAGCTCGGCCAGGAAGAACGCGACGCCGACGGTGAAGATGGCGGAGCGGGTGGTGGGCTGGTTGGCCTTGTCACGCTCCTCGTCGGTGAGGGAGTCGCCGCGCAGCGTCCAGGCGCCGAAAGCGAAGAACGCGATCGCCGCTGCCAGGGAGATCCAGGCGGTCGGGAGGGCGGCGCCCAGGCCGTACCCCACGGCGACGGAAACCAGGTGGACCAGGGCCGTGGCGACCGTGATGCCGATCAGGACCGGAACGGTCTTGAACCTGGTGGCGAACGTCAGCGCCATCAGCTGCGACTTGTCGCCGAGCTCGGCGACGAAGATGACGCCGAAGCTGATGGCGAGGGCAGCGAGGAAACCGCTCATGTGGTTGCAGAACCTTCCCGGGGTTGGCCGGGAGGAGGGCACGGACGACCTCGACCCGGCTTGTTCAGCCTGAGTCGAAGGTCTCGTCCGCCCTGTACAGCGCCGGACGAGCCGACACCGTGAACACCGGGCCGCGTGGCCGGGGACGCGAACGCCCCAGTATGTCGACCACACAGTTGGAGGACTACTCCCCTTCGCGCCCCATCAGCGTAGCGGACGGAGAGTTCAGCGCGCGCAGCGTCCGCACGTGCCGAAGATCTCAAGCGTGTGGCTCACGTCGGTGAAGCCGTGCTCCTCACCGATGCGGTCCGCCCAGCGCTCGACGGCGGGGCCGAGGACCTCGACGGTGCGGCCGCAGCCGCGGCACACGAGGTGATGGTGATGGCGGTCGCTGCAGCGCCGGTACCGGGTGTCACTGCCCGGGACCTGCATGACATCGATCTCGTTGGTCTCGGCGAGCAGCTGCAGGGTCCGGTAGACGGTGGTGAGGCCGACGTTGGCGCCGCGTTCACGGAGCATGACGTGCAGCTCCTGGGCGCTGTGGAACCCGTCGACGTTGCTGAGCAGCGTCATCACGGCGTCGCGCTGGCGGGTGTTGCGCCGGGCGGGGTGCTGCTCCACGTCGTTCACCCGAAAAAGCTTAGCGTCACCTCACCAAATCGCTGCAGCCGAGCCGAAGCGGCGGCCGAAATTGTCGTACCCGCGCGGTACCGTGCCGTCGTGGAGATTCGCCTTGAGGTCGACGACGAGGAGTCGTTGCGTCAGCTGTACCGGTGGCTGCGCGACGACGAGATCATTCGCACGGTCCGGGTGAGCCTGACGCCGTCGGCGCCGCGCCCCGGGGAGATGGGCGCAGCGTTCGAGGTCGTCAACGCCTTGGTGAGCAACGGGATCGCGCTCGGCGGGCTGCTGATGGCGGTGGTGACGTGGCGCGGGACCCGCCCCCGGCCGCCGCGGGTGCGGATCCGGCGCGGTGACGTGGTCGTCGAGCTGGACGGCTCCTCCTCTCCCGAGGACATCCGGCGGATCGTCGACACGCTCGACCCGCCCACCGCGCCGGATCAGGACCCGGCGTAGGCCATGCGCGCGTCGCGGCTCATCTCGCTCGTGCTGCTGCTCCAGGCCGGCGGCACGGTCACCGCGGCTGAGCTGGCCGAGGCCCTGGAGGTCTCCGAGCGCACCATCTACCGCGACATGCTCGCCCTGTCCGCGGCCGGCGTTCCCGTGTATTCGGAGCAGGGCCGCGCCGGCGGCTACCGGCTCCTCGACGGGTATCGCACGAAGCTCAACGGTCTCAGCCGCGCCGAGGCGGAGGCGCTGTTCCTGTCGGGGCTGCCCGGCCCGGCCCGCGACATGGGCCTCGGCGACGTGCTCGCCGTCGCCGAGCTGAAGGTGGCCGCGGCGCTGCCCGCCCCGATCCGCGACGCGTCGAGCCGCGCCCGGCAGCGGTTCCACCTGGACGTGCCCGGCTGGTTCGAGGACCCGGCGCAGCCACCTCCCTGGCTGGCCGACCTGGCCCGCGCCGTCTGGGACGACCGGGTCGTCCAGCTCCAGTACGAGCGCCGCGCCGGCCGACCGGACCCGGGCAGCCGACCCGACTCGGGCAGCCGACCCGACTCGGACGAGCGGCCCGACTCGGACGAGCGGCCCGACGACCACACGGTGGCGGGGCGGGGGGAGGTCGTCGGGCGGGAGGTCGTCGGGCGGCGGGCGGCGGGCGGGCGGGAGGTGGTCGCGCGGACCGTGGAGCCGTATGGGCTCGTGCTCAAGAACGGAGGGTGGTATCTCGTCGGGCGCGTGGCCGGCGACCTGCGGGTGTACCGGGTGGACAAGATCGCCGAGCTGACCGTCGACGAGGCGGGGTTCACGCGGGACGCGGAGTTCGACCTGGGCGCGTTCTGGGCGGAGCGCGCCGACGAGTTCGTGCGGCGGGTCCTCGCCGAGCGGGTCACGATCAGGCTCACGCCGGCCGGGCTGCGGACGCTGCGGCACGCGGTGGAGGCCCTTGCGGTGCGGGAGGCCCACCACCACCCGCCGGACGAGCAGGGACGGGTGGTGGTGGACCTGCCCGTGGAGTCGATCGCTGTGGCGTACACACAGCTGCTACGGCTCGGACCCGACGTCGAGGTGCTCGAGCCCGAGCCGTTACGCGACCTCATGCGAAGCGCCGCCGACAGGATGGCGGCCCTCTACCGGTCGCCGGAGCAGCCGACCGCCTCCGCGCCTCAGACGTAGGGCACCCACGTCGCCGGCGCGAGGTGAACGCCTCTCCGCAACGAGGCGACCGCCTCTTCGGCGGGAGGTGGAGGCCGGACCAGTCCTGCAAGGTCGCGCCCGCAGCGGACGAGACGGTCCACCTTCGCCAGGTGAGCGGACGAGATCGCACCCCGACCCTCGGGCAGCCAGTCCCGTAGATCTCCGGGCAGCGCTCCACGAGCCGCCGGCCCACGGTGCTTCGGCAAGAACCCCGGACGGGCGGCACCGGCTACACGACGGACTCCCGGGCACCACTCCACCGGCGGCCGGTCACCGCGTACCCCCAGACGGCAGACCACCGGCGGCCGGCCACCACAAACCCCAGACGGCAGGCCGCCAGCGGCCAGCCACCACAAACCCCAGACGGCAGGCCGCCGACGGACGGCCACCACAAACAGGCCGCCAGCCGCCGGCCACCGCACCCCGGGCGGCGGGCCGCCGGCAGTTGGTCCGCCGCGTGCGGGGCGGAGGTGCTACCGGTAGCCGGTGGCGTCGGCGGGTTTGCCCGGCTCGTGGACCTCGCGGAAGTAGCGCCACCAGTCGGGGCGGCTGCCGTCGAGGTCGGTGAAGCCGTACACCTGCGACAGCTGCCCGCTGGACAGTGACTGGCCCGTCCATCGGGCGACGTCCGGGTCGGCGGCGAGGGCGGCCACGGCGCGGCCGACGTACGCCGGGGACTCCGAGATGACGAAGTGCGGCTCCTTGGCCGTCGCGTCGAGCCAGTTGGACTCGGTGACGCCGAAGTGGTCGAGCATCTGCTCCGAGCGCAGCCAGCCGGGGGTGATGGCGACCGCGGTCGCGCCGTGGGGACGCAGTTCGTGGGACTGGGCGAACGCGAGCCGCAGGACGGACATCTTCGCCAGGTCGTAGAAGAAGGAGACGCGGTAGTTGTCCAGGTTGTACGCGAGGGTGCCGTCCGTCATCTCGACGACCAGGCCGCCCGGGTTGCGGATGAGGAGGGGCAGGGCGTGGTAGCTGGTGATGATGTGCGTGTCGATCGCCAGGCGCAGGATGTGCAGGCCGGTGTCGAGCGAGTCCTCCCACAGCGGCTTGTCCCAGGTGAACAGCTTCTCGGCGCCCCAGATGTCGTTGACGAGCACGTCGAGCCGGCCCTGCTCGGCGTCGATGCGGGCGACGAGCGCGCGCACCTGCTCCGGCACCAGGTGGTCGACCTGTACGGCGATCCCGGTGCCGCCGGCGGCGGTCACCAGCTCGGCGGTCTCCTCGATCGTCTCGGGCCGGTCGATCTCGGAGGGTTGCTGCCGGGTGGTGCGTCCCGTCGCGTACACCGTGGCGCCCGCCGCGCCGAGCTGCACCGCGATCTGCCGGCCCGCGCCCCTCGTCGCACCGGCGACCAGTGCGACCTTGCCTTTCAGTGGTTGTTCCATGTCCAGGACGGTGCCAGGAAAACCTGACAACCCGTGTCCGACTTCGGGAAAGACACCTCAGGAAAGACACTTGCCGGCGGTGCGGGGGCGGGGGACGCCGTCGACGGAGACGCAGATGCCGTACACCTTGGCGTGGCCGGTCCAGCCGTTGACCCAGCCGCGGTTGTTGCTGATCTGCACCCGCCGGCCGGTGGTGTCGACGGCGGACACCAGGTGCAGGTACACCGTGCCGGCCACCTTCGCCAGAACGATGTCGCCGACCTCGACCAGCGCCGGGTCGACCGGGCTGACCGTCACCAGCTGGCGGCTGCGCACCAGCGGCACCATCGACGACCCGCTGGGACGGAACTGCACCGTCGCGCCGCCGGCGACCCGCGCGGCGACCATGTCGAGAGCACCCATCGTGCCGTGAGCATCCACCCGACCGTGCGGTGGTGTCGAGCGAGAATGGTGACCGTGAGCGTCGTGATCTCCGGTCCCGCTGTCCCTCTGGTACTGGCATCGCCCCTCGCCGTCGCCGGATGCGCGACGGAGGCCGTGGCGATGTGCCTGGATGCGGCCGCGGACCTCGCCGACGCGCGCACCGGCCACCGCCCTGCCGTCTCCGTCGACACCGGGCACGTCGCCGCGGCGGTGCGCGCCGAGGCGCTGCTGCGGGACCCCGAGGGGCGCGGCATCGACGGGTTCGCGCCGCTGTCGCGGCTGTGGCCCGCCGCCGACGGCTGGGTCCGCACCCACGCCAACTACCCGTGGCACCGCGCCGCGCTCCTCGCCGCCCTCGGCACGGACGAGGAGGGGCTGGCCGCGACGATCGCCGGGATGCCCGCCTTGACGGTGGAGCGTCTGGTGTACGACGCGGGCGGGCTCGCCGTGGCCGCCCGCAAACCCGGCGAGCTACCGGGACCGGACCCGACCGGCCCGCTCGTCCGCACCACACCCCTCAGCACCGCGACCGGCCCGCTCGGGCACGCCACCAGCACCGCGACCGGCCCGCTCGGGCACGCCACCAGCACCGCGTCCCGCCCGCTCGGGCACGCCACCAGCACCGCG
>NZ_JBIAYW010000005.1:126208-140274 GCF_042898305.1 Dactylosporangium sp. NPDC000521 | reverse complement strand
GCCCGCTCGGGCACGCCACCAGCACCGCGACCGGCCCGCTCGGGCACGCCACCAGCACCGCGTCCCGCCCGCTCGGGCACGCCACCAGCACCGCGTCCCGCCCGCCCGGGCGCGCCGCACCGACCGGCACCGCGGCCGGGCGGGCGGCCGACACCGGTGCGCGGGCGTCGCTGCCGGCCGCCGGGATCCGGGTCCTCGACCTGACCCGGGTCATCGCCGGTCCCGTCGGCACGCGGATGCTCGCCGCGCTCGGCGCCGACGTCCTGCGGGTCGACCACCCCGCGCGGCCGGAGCTGCCCGGGCTCGCCGTCGACGGCGTCCTCGGCAAGGCCAGCGCGCTGCTGGACGCCGGCGAGGACCCGGCGGCGCTGCACAGGCTGCTGGACGGTGCCGACGTGCTCGTCACCGGGTACCGGCCGGGCGCCCTCCGCCGGCTCGGCCTGGACGCCGACCAGGTCGCCGAGCGGCACCCCGGCACGGTCGTGGTGACCCTGTCCGCGTGGGGCACCGGCGGTCCGTGGGGCGCGCGGCGCGGCTTCGACAGCCTGGTCCAGGTGGCGACCGGGATCGGCTGGCTGACCAGGGACGCGTCCGGCCGGCCCGGGGCGCTGCCGTGCCAGCTGCTCGACCACGCGACCGGGTACCTCGTCGCCGCCGGAGCCCTGGCCGCCCTCGCCGAGCGGGCGCGCACCGGGGTCGCCGCGCACGTCGAAGTGTCCCTGGCCCGGACCGCCGCCTGGCTGATCGGTGCGCCGCTCGGCGGGGCGCCGCCGGTCGAGACGCCGGTCGCGCCGTACCTGGTGCCGCTCGGCAACGGCTGGACCGGCGTCGCCCCGCCCGGCGCGCTGGACGACGTGCCGCTCAGCTGGCCCCGCCTGCCCCCGTCCTACGGCACCGCCCCCGCCGCCTGGGCCTGACCACCTCTCAAGGCGGCCGCGACGGACCGCGCCGCGCCAGCCACCGAGTGCCCGGCCGCCACGAGCACACAGCCGCCACGAAGACCCCACGCCGGCCGGCACCGAGCGCGTCGGGTGTCGGCGAGCGCGCCTACAGCACCGCGGCGGCCTTCGACGCGAGCTCATCCATCGCCTGCAGGACCGCCGCGGCGGACGCCGGGGTGACGTGGGCCGTGTCCAGGTACACGGTGAGCCGCAGCGCCTCGGCACCGTCGCTGGTCGCGTCGTCGACGTGCACGAACAATGGCTCGAACGTCGGCGCCTCCTGCGCGGCCACCCACCGGAACGCCGCCGGTGCGTCGGGGGCGGGGCCGGCGCCGCGGCGGTCGTTGAAGTAGCAGCCGAGCTCGATCGGCGCGCCACGCTCCCGGCCGACGCGGTCGACGAGGTCGGCCATCTCCGCCTGGTGGAAGTACGCGTACTTGTACGCCGACATCGCCGCCCTGCCCGCGCGAGGTAGCAGGTCCTCGAACGGGCCGTCGCCGACGTCGATGCGGAACAGGCCGGCCTGCGCGAGGGTGCAGACGACGTCGGCGAGGCCGGGCCTGAACCGGTTGCTGGTGATCGGCCGGATCACGACCGGGTCGACGCCGAGGACGTTGTGCAGGGCGGCCGCGTACAGGGTGAGCAGGACCGTCGCGGACTCGACGCCGCCGCGGTCGCTGATCGCCCGCACCGCCGCCGGCAGCGACGGGGAGGTGAGCTCGCCCTGCCGGTACCGTGGCGACACCACCTCGGCCGGAGGCGGGAACCTGACCGGGTCGACGTCCCGGAGGATCCGCTCCCAGTGGCGCTGGGCGTGCTCGTTGTGCCGGCGACCGGCCGGTGACGTCTGCCATCCGGCCTGCGCCAGTGGCTGCAGCCCGGCGACCGGCGTGGCGGTGCGGGCGGCGACCTCGGTCATCATCGTGACGGCCCCGGCGGCGTCGGTGACGAAGTGGCTCACCAGCAGCACCACGTGGGTGAGCCGGCCGCCCCGCCGGACGACGGCGTACCGCACCGGCCACTCGGCGGCGAAGTCCATCGGCGTGTCCCTGAGCCGTTCGTGCACGGCCGCGGCGACCAGATCCGCGGCGCCGGCGGCGCCCATGTCACCGGCGCCGGCGGCGCCCATGTCACCGGCGCCGGCGGCGCCCGTGTCGTCGTCGGCGTCGTGGACCTCGACCGTGAGCTCGCCCGACGCGTGCACGACCTGTTCGGGGTGGCCGCCGGCGCCGGTGCGCACCCTGGTCCGCATCGGCTGGTAGCGGCTCATCAGGTAGCGGACCTCGTCGACGACCTCGTCGAGCGTCGTCCCCGGCGGCAGCGGCCGGACCCCGCCGAGCGGCAGCCAGGTGCCCTGCTTGACGATCGCCGACCAGTTCTCCAGCTGCCCCCATGACAGCGGCCCGGTGCCGGAGCCGTCGCCTTCGAACCGCACGACCAACCGTTCCGGCGCAACAACCATCGCCGGCCCTCCTCAGTTTTCGACTTTCGGCGGCAAAGTTTCCACATCGTGCCGCAAGAAGTCCTCATCCACCATTGCCCATCGAGTCGATTGACCCGGAGGGGCACTATCAGGGAGAACCCCGGATGTGCCGCACGAATCCGGAGAGAATCATCGACATCGATTCAATACCGGCGTCGTCCACGGGGAGGCAACGATGAAGAAGCTGGTCGCGCTCGCGGCGGTGGTCCTGCTCGCGGCGTGTGGCGGGCCGAAGGACACGGTGTCGGCACCCTCGACCCCGCCGGCCGGCGCACCGGCGAGCGGGGCGCACAGCGGGCACTTCTCCGCCCCACCCGCCGAGCCGCTGCGGGCCGGGGAACGCTTCCAGAGCCTGTCGATGCCGGCGTCGTACACGCCGAAGGCACCCAACGGCGGCACCGACGAGTACCGGTGCTTCCTGGTCGACCCGAAGCTGACGAGCGAGGCGTACCTGACGGGCAGCCAGTTCCTGCCGCAGAACGCCGCCATCGTGCACCACGCGATCTTCTTCCGCATCGCGCCCGGCTCCGCCGACGAGGCCCGCAGGCTCGACGCCGGCACGCCCGGCGACGGCTGGACGTGCTTCGGCGACTCGGGCGTCGAGGGCGACACGTGGGTCGCGTCCTGGGCGCCGGGCGCCAACGAGACGCTGCTCGCGCCCAACCTCGGCTACCCGATGCCGCCCGGCAGCCTCATCGTCATGCAGATCCACTACAACCTGCTCGCCACCGGCGGCCAGGCGGGCGGCGCGGACCAGTCGAGCATCCGCCTGCGGCTCAACGACACCACCTCGGCGATGACGCCGCTGCAGACGTCGCTGCTGCCGGCGCCGATCGAGCTGCCGTGCACGCCGGCCGAGTCAGGCCCGCTGTGCGACCGCGCCGCGGCCGTCACCGACGTCGGCAAGCGCTTCGGCGAGGAGGTCGGCGGCCAGGCCGACCGGCTGCTGCAGCTGTGCGCGAAGGGCGCCCCGCCGGCCGCGGGCCCGACCCAGCACTGCGACCTTCCCGTGCCGCGCCGGTCCACGGTGTACGCGGTGGCCGGCCACATGCACCTGCTGGGCCGCTCCATCAGGATCGAGCTCAACCCCGGCAAGCCGGGCGCGCAGACGCTGCTCGACGTCCCCCGGTACAACTTCGACGACCAGGCGATCCATCCCCTCGCCAAGCCCGTCGTCCTGCAGCCCGGCGACACGCTGCGCGTCACCTGCACCCACGACGCGGCCCTGCGCGGCCAGCTGCCCCAGCTGAAGGGCACCGCCCCCCGCTACGTGGTCTGGGGTGACGGCACCAGCGACGAGATGTGCCTCGGCCTGGTCATCATGACGCCCAGCGCCTGACCTCGGCGGGTTCCAGCGCCGGGGCCATGCCGGGGCCATGGAGACGGTCACACGCTGCGGGTGACGAGGACCGGGCTCGCGGCGTGGTGGACGATGAGCTGGGTGCGGGGGTTGGGCCGGGGGTTCTCGAACCAGCTGTCCCGGTGCGCGCCCAGGACGAGCAGCAGGGCGGAGTCGGCGGCGTGGGTGAGGGCCTCCACGACCGGCTCGTCGGACCCGACGAAGGTGGCGTCGACGTCGTCGTGCCCGCGCAGCCACGGGGCCAGCTCGGCCTGGACGGCGGCGTGCGGCCGGGCCCGCCCTGCATGCAGGGCGACCATCGGGACGTGCCGGGACAGGGCCTCGTCGTAGGCGAACTCGAGCGCGCGCCAGGCCGACGGTGAGCCGTCGACGCCGACCACGACCGGCGCGGTGCCCGGCCGGGCGGTCATCGGGTCGGCGCCGGGGCCAGCCCGGTCCGGACACGGCCTGCCGTGAGCGTGCCGCGCGCCGCGGCGCGTGACTGCGCCGACCGGCCCGTACTGCATCTGACCGCCCCCGGGCGCGACGTAGCGAGCCCCGCCACCGAAGTGCGGTCGCATCTCCGGGAGTTCCCATCGGCTGGTTTCGGGCAGCTCGGGGGTCGGGGGTCCGGCCGCGTCCTCGGGGATCCAGAGCTCGCCGCGGTTGACGACGAGGACCGGGCAGTGGGCGTACGCGGCGAGGGAGGCACCGACCGACGAGTCCATCAGGCCGCCGTCGTGCGTCCTGCCGCCGATCGCCACCAGGCTCGCGTACCGGGACTGCTCCTGCAGGACGCGGCCCGGCCGGCCGCCCACCGTGACCGTCTCCACCGAGATGCCCGGCTGCCAGGCCCGGGCGTCGGCGGCCGCGTCCAGGACGATCCCCTGTCCGTCGGCGTGGCCTTCCCAGGTCAACGCGTGCACGATCCGCAGCGTCCGGCCGTGCCGGGCAGCCTCGTCGGCGGCCCACCGCACCGCGCCAAGACTCGCCATGGACCCGTCGACGCCGGCGACCACTGGTCTGTCCATGCATCCAACTTCCCTCGCGGGACCGGCATCGACCACCCCTCCGGGCGAGGAAAACCAGCCCCGCCGGGTGTGGCGCCGGCGAGCAGCCGACCGTCCCGGGCCGGCCTAGTCCTCGGCCTTCTTGCGGCGGCGGGGGCGGCTGGGGCGCTTGCGGGGCTTCGGGTTGCCGGAGGCGAGCCTGGTGTAGGTCAGCATGTTGGCCAGCCCGATGCCGATCGTCGCGAACAGCACCTGGATCCCCAGCTCCCACCAGCTCCACTCGATCTTCCAGAGCTTCACGAGGGCCTTGTCGTCGACGTTGAAAAGCTCGGCGACCAGCGTGCCAAGCAGGGCCGCGCCCACGCCGATGAGGAACGTGATGAACAGGCCGATCGACTGGCGGCCCGGCAGGACCAGCCGGCCGAGGACACCGATGAGCAGACCGATCGGGATCGCGCTCAAAAAGTCGTTGATGTGCATGGCACCCGCGCTCCCCTCGCGTTGAATCAATCGACCGGCACCGTACACGTCCGCGGCTTGATCCGCAGGGGTGGGAGCCGTTACCGGCGGCCGCCCATCTGCCACGGGTGGATCTCGACCTCCTCGTAGCCGCCGGCCAGGAAGCCGGCGTCGGCCGCCGGGGCCTCGACCAGCACGGCGGTGCCGAGCCAGCCGCCGTCGTCGTGCGAGAACAGCTCGCCGCGGGCCAGGGTGCCGGGCCTCGGCGCGGCGGCGGCCGAGGGGGACGTGCCGGGGGTGGCGTGGCCGATGAGCAGGAAGCCGGAGCCCGCGCCGGAGGCGTGCTGCCACATGGTGCCGCCGAGGGTGTCCTCGTACCGCAGCAGCAGCACGGGATCGTAGACGCCGGCCCGGTAGTTGGGCTCGTCGAACGCGAACGCCCGCGCGGCGGCCAGGTCCGGCAGGTCGACGATGTGGATGCTGCCGGTCGCCTCGGTGCGGTCCTCGCTCAGCGTCGGGCCGCGGGCGGTGAGCTCCTTGACGTAGCCGTCCATGTACGCCCAGTGCTTCTCGAGGAGCTCCTCGCGCAGGGGCCCGGTGCCGGGGACATCGATGCCCCATACGAAGTGCAGCATGGTGCCGCAGTCTTCCATGCGTGTTAACCGGGCAGATGCGCGGCCAGCACCGTGGCGCCTTCCTGGTCTGTGTCGGTGGTCAGCCGGCCGCCGTGCCGGGCGACGATGGCGCGGCACAGCATCAGCGCGGTCGAGTCGTGCCGGACGCCGTCGCCGGTCGCGGTGGAGGTCGGCAGGGAGGACGTGAAGAGCCGGTCGCCGCCGCGGCCGCCGATCGGCACGGTGACCCGCCAGCCGCCGCCGGTGGCCGCGACGCCGACGGTGAGCAGCGCGCCCGGCTCGGCCGCGGCGAGCCCGATCCCGATCATGGCGTCGACCAGCCTGCGCAGCAGCGCCCGCTCGCCCCGCACCGTGGCGTCGTCGTCGGCGTGGGCGGTCAGGTGCACGGCGGCGGCCGTCGCGGCACCGGTCCAGCCCGGCAGCGCCTCGGCGACGATCTTCTCCAGTTGCACGTGCTCGCCGGTACCGGCGGGAGCGGCGTTCTCGATCCGGGCCAGCTCCGTCACGTTGTCGATGAGGCCGAGCAGCCGTTGCGCGTTGCGGGCGACCGCCGCGACCGGCGCGGCGAGGGGGTCCGGCTCGGTCACCTCCTCGCCGAGCAGCTCCGACATCGCGGCGATCGACGTGACGGGGGTGCGCAGCTCGTGCGACACGGCGGCGGTGAACTCGGCCTTCATCGCGACCAGCTCGGCGAGGGCCCGGTTCTGCCGGCGGAGCCTGGCGCGGTCGGCGATGCGGTGCGACACGTCCCGCAGCACCAGGCAGCGCCCCTCGTGCGGGGTGCCGGGCAGCAGCGGCTCGCTCCAGCTCCACTCGACGACCAGCCCGGGCCGCGGCGACCAGCGCCCGCTGTCCCCGGCCGCCATCGCCGCCGCGACGGTGTCGCCGACCTTCCTCCCGGTCGCCTGCTCGCCGAGGAGGTCGCGGGTCGCCTGGTTGGCCACGACGACGGTGCCGTCGGCGCTGGTGACGAGCAGCCCGGTGCCGAGCTGGTCGAGCGCCGCCGCCAGCAGCTCCGGATCGACCGTCATACCTTTGACCCGCTTTTCGTCGCTTTGTCCTCCTTAGCGAGTTTAAGTGATGGCCACCCGACCGCGAGTGGCGATTGACACCCGCCGACGGACGCCCATACGGTTCGAGCCACCATGACGCACCTCGGCGGATCGTCCAAGCTGCTCAGGGCCATGAACGACGCGGCGGCCCTGAGTCATGTCCTCGAACGCGGCCCTCTCACGCGCGGTGACCTGCGTGAGCTCACCGGCCTGTCCAAGCCCACGATCTCCGAGGCGTTACGCCGGCTCACCGAGGCGAAGCTCGTCACGGTCGTCGGCTACGTCAGCGCCGGCCCGGGACCCAACGCCGAGGTGTACGCGGTGAACCCCGACGCGGCGTACTCCGTCGCGCTGTCCGTGCGCGACCGGACCTTCGGTGAGCCGTCGGACTCGTCGCTGCCGGCCGTCACGGCCGCGGTCACCGACCTCGCGGGCGCCGTCCGCGGCCGGCTCGACCTGGCTGTGGACTTCACTCGTACCGACCCCGTCTCCGCCGTCGTGGACGCCGTCCAGGACGTGTGCAAGGAGGCCAGGATCGCCCCCGACCCCGTCGCGCAGGTGCAGATCGCGGTCGCCGGCTCCTTCGACCCGCGCACCGACGTCCTGCACCACGTGGAGGTCCCCGGCTGGAGCCGCCCGGGGCTCATCGACGACCTGCGCCGCCGCCTCGGCGTCCCCGTCGGCGTCGACAACGACGTCAACCTGGCCGCCGTCGCCGAACGCGCCCACGGCGCCGGCCGCGACGCGGAGAGCTTCGCCCTGCTGTGGCTCGGCGAGGCGGGCCTCGGCCTCGCCATCGACCTCGGCGGCACCCTGCTGCGCGGCGCCCGCGGCGGCGCCGGCGAGATCGGCTACATGCCGATGATGCTGCCCGGCGTCACCGGTGGCCGCGGGTTCACCGGCCGCGTCGACTTCCAGGACCTCGTCGGCGGCGGCGCCGTGCTCGACCTCGCCGCCGAGTACGGCATCCAGGAGGACACCGCCGCCGGCACCATGGCCGCCGCCGTCGCCCGCGCCGCCGACCGCGACGACGCCGCCCGCAGCTTCATCACCACGCTCGCCGGCCGGATCGCGATCGGCCTGTCGGCCGTCGTCGCCGTCCTGGACCCGCCGCTCGTCGTCATCGGCGGCGAGGTCGGCCAGGCCGGCGGTCCCGTCCTGAGCACCGCGGTCGCGACCGCCCTGGCGGAGGCGGCCCCGCTGGAGACGTCGATCGCCACCAGCACCCTCACCGACGACGCCGCCCTCCTCGGCGCCCAGGAAGCCGGCCGCTCCGCCGTCCGCGACTCGATCCTCGCCACCCTCCGCCGGCCTGATTCCCGCCGGTAGCCTTCGGCTACAGCTCACCTCCCCACCGCTGCCGCGGCGGGGCCCGCCGGGGGATCCTCACCCCGGACCCCCAATGCGCCGCTGCGCGGCGCACAGCCGCGCGTGCCGCGGGCTGGAATCCGCGTGCGCGGCATACCGTGGCCGGCCGCCGCGGTGGCTGGGCGGGCTCCATGATCCGGAAGACTTTTCGTCGCTCTGGCGACAAGAACTCTTCCGGATCATGAAAACCCCAGCACCGAGTCGGGGGCCACTCCCTCCGGTGTCGGACATTCCGGGTCTGCAACGGAAGGTTCACAGCGCTGAGCCGCCACACCTGCCCGCTCCCATGATCCCGTGCGGTTCCGGCAGCCAGAGCTGCCGGAACCATTCGGGATCATGGAGGCGCGGCGGACGACCACCCGGTGGGGCGGAAATACAGCTTCAGCTGGCGCTGGACTCGCGGGCGGACTGGAAGACGTCGGCGGCGGCCAGGTCGGTGATGGCGGCGTTCAGCTCGTCGATCTGGGCGTCGGTGTTGGCGGCCGTCACCTGCACGCGGAAGCCCACCTGGTCGCGGGGCACGCCGGGGTACGGGGCGAGCGTCACGAACAGCCCGCGGTCCCACAGCTGCTCCGACACCTCGACCAGGTCGCGGTCCAGGGCGATCGGCAGCTCGATGATGGGCGTGTCGTCGACGTTGGGGGTGAAGATGCCCAGGTCGCGGACGTGCCGCAGGACCCGGGTGGACATGCGGTGCAGGTCGGCGCGGAGCTTGTCGCCGCGCTCGGCGTTGACGTCGAAGCCGGCCAGGACGGTGGCCAGGGACGCGGTCGGGGACGGGCCGGAGTACAGGTACGGAGCGGCCGACGCCTTCAGGCGGTTCTTCAGCACGGTCGGCACCGCGAGGAAGGCCAGCAGCGACGAGTACGCCTTGGAGAACCCGCCGACGAGCACCAGGTCGTCGTAGGACTCGCCGAAGTAGCGCACGATGCTGTTGCCGCCGGAGCCGTATGGCGACGTCTCGTCGGCGGTGCGGGCGCCGATGACGCCGAAGCCGTGCGCGTCGTCGACGTAGAGCACGGCCCCATGGGCGCGGCACAGCTCCAGGTACTGCGAGATGCGCGGGATGTTGCCGGTCATGCTGTTGACGCCGTCCATGCAGACCAGGACCGGCCTCGGCAGGTCGGTGGCGAGCAGCGAGGCGAGCTCGTCGAGCGTCTTGAACCGTTTCAGCGTCGCGCCGAGGCCGCGGGCGTGGACGCAGCCGTCCCAGATGGTCTTGTGCGCGCGGGCGTCGACGAGCACCGTGCCCTGCTGGGCCAGGACCGGGATGACCGACAGGTGGATCTGGGTGATGGTCGGCAGGACCAGCGTGTCCGGGGCGCCGAGGAGGTCCGCGAGGCGCTCCTCGATCCGCGGGTACAGTGCCGGGTTCCCCAGCATCCGTGACCAGCTCGGGTGCGTGCCCCAGCGGCGCAGCTGCGACTCCACGGCGTCGATGATCTGCGGCTCGAGGTCGAAGCCCAGGTAGTTGCACGACGCCCAGTCAGTGAGCCAGTGGTCCCCGACGCGGATGCGGCGGCCGTCGATCTCGTCGATGACGGCGTCGTAGTAGCGACTGCTGGCGCGCAGGTGGGCGATGCCGCTGAACCGCGGGTCGTCGTCGACAGCGGCGGCGAGGTGTTCGAGCACAAGTCCTCCGAGGGCCGTGGTGCTTAGGCCGCCGTCCGACTTCCCCGTTGAAGCCCCGACGCTTCCTCCAACAACCATTGACTCGCGTCACCGTAGCTCAACGGGCGGGAGAACAAGTAACCCTGCCCGAGATGGCAACCCATCGTCACCAGAAGATCGCGCTCAGCCGCCGTCTCGATTCCTTCAGCTACAACCTGCAGTTGCAGAATCACTGCGAGCTGCACGATCATGTCGACGACGGCGTGCTGCTCCGCGGAGGACGCGATCGTGTCGATGAAGCTCTTGTCGAGCTTCAGGACGTCGACCGGCAGCCGGCGCAGGTAGGACAGCGACGAGAAGCCGGTGCCGAAGTCGTCGATGGCGATCCGCACGCCGGCCTCGCGCAGCGCGGCGAGTTCGGCGGCGACCTCGCCGTCGTCGTGCAGCAGGAGGCTCTCGGTCATCTCCAGCAGCAGGCTCGCCGGCGGCAGGCCCATCCGGTCGATCTCGTCGAGGACCCAGCGGGCGAAGCCCTGCTCCCGGCCGCGGAACTGGCGGGCGGAGACGTTGACCGACACGTACACGTCCTCGCCGGGGTGCAGGAGGCGCCACTGCGCGGCGGCCTCCACGGCGTTGCGCAGCACCCACGCGCCGAGGGGCACGATGAGGCCGCTCTCCTCCGCGACGGAGATGAACTCGGCCGGCGGCACCATGCCGCGGGTCGGGTGGTTCCAGCGGACGAGGGCCTCGAAGCCGTGCGTACGGGCGTCGCCGATCGCCACGATCGGCTGGAAGTGCAGCAGGAACGCGCCGTCGGCGATGGCCCGGTCCAGGTCGGCGCGCAGCTTGTGCCGCTCGACGACGGCGCTGTGCAGCGACGACTCATAGCGCCGCCAGCGGTCCTTGCCGGCGTCCTTCGCGACGTAGACGGCGAGGTCGGCGTGGCGCAGCAGGTCCTGCGCGTCGGCGGCCTCCGCGGTCGTGGCGACGCCGATGCTGGCGGTCGCGGTGACCTCGCCGTGCGGCAGCTCGAACGGCGTGGCGAAGCTGGCGAGGACCTTCTCGGCGACGCGTTCGACGTCGGCGGCGCTGCCGGCCCGCCGGACCAGGGCCGCGAACTCGTCGCCGCCGAGCCGGGCGACGGTGCCGGCCGCGCCGTAGGAGCCGTCGACGGCCCGCAGCGCCTCGGTGAGCCGGTTGCCGACCGCGACGAGCAGCGCGTCGCCGGCACCGTGGCCGAGGGTGTCGTTGACGACCTTGAAGTCGTCGACCTCCATGATGAGCACGCCGACGGTCGCGCCGCTCTCCGCGCCGGAGCTGACCGCCTCCTGGACGCGGCCGAGGAACACCTCCCGGTTCGGCAGGCCGGTCAGCGCGTCGAAGGTTGCCCGCTGGTACAGCTCCGCCTGCAGCCGGCTGCGCTCGGTGACGTCGCGGAGGGTGACGACGACGCCACCGACGGTCGGCTCGCCGCGCAGGTCCCGGAACGTCGCCTCGACCAGCGCGGGCCGCCCGTCGGCGCCGACGACACGCAGGTCCTCGCCGGGCCGGTCGACGCCGCGGGTGCGCAGCTCGTGCAGCCGGCGGTCGACCTCGACGACGCTCTCCTTCGCGAACGCCATCGGCAGCGGCGTGCCGTCGAGCTCGTCGCTGCCGAACAGGGCGCGGGCGGACGGGCTCGCGTAGCGGATCTGGTCGTGGTCGCCGACGATGAGGATGACGTCGGCGGTGTTGAGCACGAGGGTGCGGAAGTACGCCTCGCTGTTGCGCCGGCCGATCTCCTCGCCGAGCGCGATCCGCTCCAGGGCGAGGGCGGCCTGGGTGGCGAGGATCTGCGCGGCCTCCTGCACGCCGACGAGCGTGACCTCGTCGGCGGCGACGTACAGCGCCCGCCCGGACTCGCGGCCCTCCACCGGCGCCAGTGGGCAGCACAGCGTGACCTCGAAGTCGCCGAGCTCCTCGGCGAGCGACGCGTCGAGCTTCCGGGTGTACGGCATCGACACGGCACCACCGGTCGCGCCGGCCGGTTCGCCCGTGTAGCCCGGGTCGCTCCTGGGCGCGAGCACGACCCGGTGCGGCCGGCCGAGCGGCAGCAGCTCGGCGATCGCGGTCCGTACCGTCGCGGTGACACCCGGCTCGTCGGTCGCCATGAGCAGCGCCGCACCGGCCCGGCGCAGCCGCCGCTCCCGCTGCGCTGCCCGCCGCTGGACGTTGATCGCGCGGCCGAGGCGCAGCAGGACCATCCCGGACAGCAGCACCGACGAGCCGGCGATGACGGTGGCGTCGTGGACCTCCCCGCCGCGCATCTCGAAGTACAGGACGCACGGCGCGATGAACAGGGACAGGCCGAGCACGATCAGGCGGCCGAAGTGCTCCTCGCCGGCGCGGTGGACCTTGGGCTCGGTGAGCTCCCGCATCGACGGGTGCAGCGCCGCGAAGCCCCACAGGACGTAGAACGTGGCCCAGCCCAGGTCGACCGGGCCGCCGGTCTCCCAGACGCCGTTGAGCTGTTTCAGCCCGTACCCGACGTCGGCGCTGAGCAGGCCGATCCCGCCGGCGGCCAGGAGCAGCAGCGCGGAGCCACGCCGCACGGCGGTGATCAGCCGCGCACCGACGGCGAGCACGAGGATGTCGGCGAGGGGGTAGGCGATGGAGATGCCCTTCTCCAGCACCGACAGTGCGGGATCCTCGACGTACGGCCGGATCAGGAAAATGTACGACAGCAGCCCGAGCCCGGCGGTGACGGTGACGGCGTCGTAGAGCCCGTTCGGGTCGCGGCGGGCGACGCCCATGCGGATCAGCCCCACCATGGCGGCGGCGATCAGCAGGTAGACGGCGAGGTAGAAGGCGTCGGCGACGGACGGGAAGCCGCGCCGGTCCAGCACGAGCGTGAGGACGTCGGCGATGAGGTCGCCGGTGATGAACGACGCGACGGCGCCCGCGAGCAGGAACCACGGGGCGCGGCGGCGGGGCTTGTGGAGGTGGACGCCGGTCAGGATGGCCGCGACGCTGGTGAGGCCGATTGCCGACCACAGGATCAGGTGCAGCGCGGGCAGCGCGAAATTGGCCGCCACAAGGACAGCCATGATCCCGCAGTAGCCGGCCAGCACCCTACGCGGCGACACGCATCCCTCCCGACCGTTACGGTGGCGGCCCCGACGCTACCCAGTGACACCCGTAAACACCCCATCGGCACGGGGCAGGTCCCATTTAGGCTTTTTGGCGAGGGGAGCCATCGGCCTGCCCTCACCGTAGATTGTTTGCTGCCTAATGAGGAATACCTTGCAAGGACATGTCATCATGGCCTGACCAGCCGCTTTGCGGCAATCGAGCGCTTTGCGGAGTTCGTCGCACACCCACCCGTACACGGTGCGATCACCGCCTCTACGGTCCGCATCCGTGCACGAATTCATTCACTTCATTCGGCAAAAGGTAACTTTCACGCCATATTCGCCCCCGGCCGGCGCGCGGAACCCAGGCCGCGGCGAGGCCGAGCGGCCGCGACGAGCAGCGCCGGCTGTGCCTTGCCGCGGATGCCGCAGGTGTACGAGACGACGCCGGCCCGACTGCGCCACCCAGCGTGACCACGAGAACGGCCCGGGTCCAGCCGACCGCCACGCCCAGGGGCGAGGACGGCGATGCGCACGACCAGCGCAGCCGCCCGTCCCGCGGCGTCGCCCGGTAGCCGGGTCCTGCTCGACCGGGGCTGGAGCGTTCATGGACGGCAGGCGGAGCACGAGGAGGGCACCGCACAGGCAGGCGCCGACGCTCCCCCAGCCGGCCAGGGCGGAGCCGCCGGTCGGGAGCAGCGGCGCCGGGTACTCTGCGCAACCAGCCCGGCCGCGTCGACCCGCCCCGGCACCCGCACGAAGCAGTCCATCCGTGGGCCGTGTGATCGAAGGACGACCCTGGCCGCCCGGACGGCCGCTCGACGACTTCGATCACGAGGCCCTGCACACCGAGCGCGACGAGCCCGCCGTAGAACAGCGCCCCGATCGTGTCCGGCAGACACCCCAGATCGCGAACCCGGCGGCAAGCACCCGCACGCCCGGTGCCGCCCACCAGTCCACACACCGCGACCGCGACGCCTGCGGCACTCCCACCGCGACGAGCGCGCCACAGCCGGGGAACCGGTCGGCGAGCACGCCGGCCGGCACCTCGGCAAGCG
>NZ_JBIAYW010000005.1:16224-126108 GCF_042898305.1 Dactylosporangium sp. NPDC000521 | reverse complement strand
TCCCGGCGCCACCCTCCACACCGCGAACGCGACGCCTGCGGCACTCCCGCGGCGACGAGCGCCCCAGTTGGCGAACCGGTCGGCAAGCACGCCGGCCGGCACCTCGGCAAGCGTCCCGGCGCCACCCTCCACACCGCGAACGCGACGCCTGCGGCACTCCCGCGGCGACGAGCGCCCCAGTTGGCGAACCGGTCGGCAAGCACGCCGGTCGGCACCTCGGCGAGCAGCCCGGCGCCGACCAGACCGTGAAGGGCACCGAGACCTGCCCCGTCGCCGAGGCCCGCGCCGGCGATAGAGGTGGCGCACAGCGGCACCGCGTCCGCCGGCAGCGCCCACGGCACGACCCGCCCGGCGAACCGGCGGACCGGATCGTCGCCGCATCGAGCACCACGTCAACCGGACGGCATGCCGGAACACGCTGCCTGCCACGGTCTCAGTCGCTCAGGGTCTTCAGGGAGGCCTCGGCGACCGGCCACGCGGCGTCCTGACCCACGCTCGCGACAAAGACGCACTACTCGACATCACTGCACACCCCGACCGACAGGGCCCAGAACCGTCAGCGCGCTCAGGCGCTCAGAGTCTTCATGAAGGCCTCGGCGATCGGCCACGCGGCGTCCTGACCCGCGCCCTCGACAAAGACGCAGTACACGACACCACCGCACACCCCGACCGACACGGCCCCGGGCAGTCAGCGCGCCCGAGACCGGCGAGCCCGCAGGCACTCAGAGCCTTCAGAAACACCCCCGCGACCAGCCACGCGACGTCCTGACCCGCGCCCTCGACAAAAGACGCATACGCGACACCGCCGCGCACCGCGACCGACACGGCCCCGGGCATTCAGCGTGCCCGGGACCGGAGGCCGTCAGGTGCTCAGGGTCTTCAGGAATGCCTCGGCGATCGGACCCGTGACGTCCTGGCCGGCGCCCTCGACGTAGACGCAGTACGCGACGCCGGCGCGGACCCCGACCGACAGGCCCGGGACGGTCAGCGCGCCCGTGACCGGTGGGCCGTCGGCGGCGGGTGGGCCGGGCGACGGCTCCGTGAGCAGGACCGGCTGGCGCCACTGGCCCCGGGAGGCCGCCGCGGCGGCACCCGCGTAGACGAGCGGTGACCCGACGACCCCGTCCGCGGTGGCCTTGCCGGTGAACATGTCGGCGCCGAGCTTCCACGCGGCGCCGAACCCGGCCGCGGCGCCGTCGACGCCGAGCGGCGGGCTGGGCACCTCGGCCTGGAACGCGAGGTTGTAGCCGGCGGCGTCGGGGCCGTTGGCGGCGGCGAGCACCGCGCCGTCGGCGACCCGGACCGCGACCAGCGCCGAGCGCTTCGTGGTGGCCGCGAGGGCGGCCTCCGCCGCCTGCTGCGTCTTCACCTCGATCGTCGTGCGGACCCGGGCACCGTCGACGGCGGACGCGGTGTACAGGACCTTGTCGGCCGCCTTCGCGCCCTGCGGGTCCGCCGCCACGATCTCGACCCGGGGCGTGCCGCGCAGTGCCGTGTCGTACCGACGCTGCAGCCCCGTGAGTCCCGTGATGTCGCCGGCCTTCAGCGCGCCGCCGCCGGCGTCGATCAGCTCCTTGGTCGCCGGTCCGGAGGTGCCCAGGAGCGCCCGCCCGAACGTGCGGGTCAGCGGCAGGGACAGGGTGCCGGCCCGCGTGGCGATCCCGTCGGTGGCGGCGAGGTCCCGTTCGATCTCCGCGTAGTCGGTCTGGCGCAGCGTGACGAGGTCGACGAACGCGTCGGGCTTCGCGGCCGCGATCCGCCCCGGCAGCGCCGAGGTGTCGACGTCGACCCGCACGGACCGAAACACCAGGTCGAGCCGCTGGACGAGGGCGTTGACGTCGCGGACCCGCCGCGGCTCGATCCCGAGATGCACGACGGGGATCTCCGACACGATCGGCGTGCCGTCGGCGGCGAGGACGACCCCGCGGTTCGCCGGGGTGGAGCGCAGCGTCAGCCGCCGGCCGTCGGGCAGGTCGGGGTGCACGACGGCCGGGCCGAGGTAGACCGCCCACCGGCCGTCGATCCTGCGGGCGTCGACGGTCGTCTCGTACGTCCAGTGGCGGCCGTCGGGCAGCGTCCAGTCGACGCCGAGCGTGGTCGTGGCGTCGTTCCTGCGCACCGTCGCCGCGCCGCTCCTCGTCAGCGCGGGGCGGCGCGCCGCGAGGTCGCCCTCGGTGCCGGCCAGCAGCTCCTTCGCCGCCCCGGCCGCGAGGGGCTGCCCGGCCGGCGTGCGCAGCTCGACGCCGGTGAAGTCGGCCCGCTGCCACCCGGCGACGAACGCCGCGAACGGATCCTCGGCCGGCTTGTCGCCGGTGCAGCCCGCCAGGGCAGCCAGCAGCGCGGCCACCAGCACCGGCCTCACGTGTCGCAGCATCCGTGCCTTCCCCCGTGTCGTTGCCCTGCCTCCTGAGAACTTCATCGGTCGCGGCCGAGGTTGGAGTTCTGTGGTGTGGTCCCCGTCACATTCTCAGGCCGTCAGGCGCGACACCGAGCGCATCTTGTTCATCGCGTCGAGGGCCGCCACCTTGTACGACTCGGCGAGGGTCGGGTAGTTGAAGACGGCGTCGACGAGGTAGTCGACGGTGCCCCCGCAGCCCATGACGGTCTGGCCGATGTGGACGAGCTCGGTGGCCCCGGTGCCGAAGACGTGCACGCCGAGGATGCTGCGGTCCTCCGGCGAGACGATGAGCTTCAGCATCCCGTACGAGTCGCCGATGATCTGCCCGCGGGCGAGCTCACGGTACCGGGAGATGCCGACCTCGAACGGGATGTTGTTGTCGGTGAGGTCGTCCTCGGTGCGCCCGACGAAGCTGATCTCGGGGATCGTGTAGATGCCGATCGGCTGGAGCAGCTGCATGCCGCGCACCGGCTCGTCGCACGCGTGGTGGGCGGCGAGACGGCCCTGCTCCATCGAGGTCGAGGCGAGGGCCGGGAAGCCGATGATGTCGCCGACGGCGTAGATGTGCGGCACCTCGGTGCGGAAGTGCTCGTCGACGGTGATCCGGCCGCGCTTGTCGGCCTCCAGGCCCGCCTTCTCGAGGCCGATCTGGTCGGCGGCGCCCTGCCGGCCGGCGGAGTACATGACGGCGTCCGCCGCGATCCGCTTGCCGCTGGCGAGGACCGCGACGGCGGTGCGGCCGTGCCGCTCGACCGCGGCGACGGACTCGCGGAAGCGGAACGACACCGACAGGTCCCGCAGGTGGTACTTGAGCGCCTCGACGATCTCCAGGTCGCAGAAGTCGAGCATCCGGTCGCGCCGCTCGACCACGGTGACCTTGGTGCCGAGGGCGGCGAACATGGACGCGTACTCGATGCCGATGACGCCGGCGCCGACGACGACCATCGACGCGGGGATCTTGTCGATGTTGAGGATGCCGTCGGAGTCGATGATCGTGGTGTCGTCGAACTCGACGCTGTCGGGGCGGGCCGGCCGGGTGCCCGCGGCGAGAATGATCTTCTCGGCGGACACCAGCGACGAGTGACCGTGCTCGTCGGAGATCGACAGCGTGTGCGGGTCGACGAAGACGCCGGTGCCCTGCAGCAGCTTCACCCGGTTGCGGGCCAGCTGGCTGCGGATGACCTCGATCTCCCGGCCGATCACGTGCTGCGTGCGCGCGCCCAGGTCACCGACGGTGATGTCGTCCTTGACGCGGTAGCTCTGCCCGTACATCTCCCGCTGGCTCAGGCCGGTCAGGTAGAGCACCGCCTCGCGCAGGGTCTTGCTCGGGATGGTGCCCGTGTTGATGCAGACACCGCCGATCATGTGGCGCCGCTCGACGACGGCGACCCGCCGGTCGAGCTTCGCGGCCGCGATGGCCGCCTTCTGCCCGCCGGGGCCGGAACCGAGCACGAGGACATCGAAGTCGTACATGGACCACAGTGTCCAGTGCGCTGGCAAGCGCCGTCCAGATGATCGGGACTATGGTCGTCCGCGTGAAACGACTTCTTCGCGACCTGGCCACCCGGCTCGGCGCCCGCCCGTCCGCCCCCGCGCAGCCGGTGCCCACGCAACCGGCGCCCACGCCGACCGCCGCTGTGCCCGCCGGCCGGGCCACGCTGCACAAGCCGGGCCCGCCGCCGAAGCACGTCAGCGACAAGCTGCTGCAGTACGCCCCGCAGCTCGACGGCGCCGCCGACCCGGGCGAGGTCGTGTGGACGTGGGTGCAGTACGAGGACGACCCCAGCCAGGGCAAGGACCGGCCGGTCCTCGTCGTCGGGCGCAAGGGCACAGAGCTCGTCGGGCTGATGCTGTCCAGCCAGAGCGAGCGCGACGGCCAGCGCAACTGGTTCGCCCTCGGGCCCGGATCGTGGGACCGCGACCAGCGGCCCAGCTGGGTCCGCCTCGACCGGGTCCTGACCGTCGAGGAGCACGGCATCCGCCGTGAGGGCGCCATTCTCGACCGGGAGCGCTTCGACCGGATCGCCGAGCGGCTGCGTTCCTCGTACGGCTGGGACTGACGCCGCCGTCCGTCAGGGCTGCAACTGGAACACCGGCAGCATCTTGGCCAGCTCGTCGCGCATGAGGGCGGCGGCCTCGTCGAAGCTGTCCACCACGGTGGCGGCCTCGTCGGTGCCGTCGCTGCCGACGAAGCGCCACGTGCCGTCGGTCGCCGACGCGAGGGTCGCCCGGGCCGGTGCCTTGCCGCGGGCGACGTCCTGCACGGTCGAGGTGTTGAACGTGGCGACCGCGGGCCGGTGCCGGTGCAGGAACCGGTCCGCGATCCCCAGCAGCGGCTCGCGCACGTCGACGTCGGCGCCGATCGGGGTGATGTCGTAGCAGCGGTACGCGCGGGCGGCGACCAGGAACCGGGTCATCTCCGCCTCGAACAGCAGCGCCCCGTCGGCCTGGTCCTCCGCGGTCAGCCCGACCTGCACGAACGCGCGCGGCCGGTGCAGCCCGGCGGCGACCGCGGCGACCGCCGGCGCCATCTCCAGCTTCTGTCCGTCGACGGGCGCGGCGAGGTGGCGCAGCAGCAGTGACCCGAGCCCGGCGCTGAGGACTGCGTCGGCCCGGTCCGCGTCGGTCAGGCCGAGCAGCCGGGGAGCCTCGCCCGGCTGGCCACCGCTGGCCAGCAGGAACGACAGTTCGGCGGCGGTCATGCTGAGCTGTTCCGTGGTCCCGTCCATGGCGTCCATTCCCGTCGCGGTCGTCCGTCGTTGTGGTGCTCAACGCCGGGCACGCGATCACGTCACGCGTTCTTGGACGACTTGCTGTTTTTCGACTTTGTACTGGACGGCGACGGCGCCGGCGGCAGGCCGCAGAACGCCTCGATACGGTCCGCGCCGCCCGCGGCGGCGGTCAGCACCCTCAGATCCTCGGGGTCCATCGGCTTGCGGTGCGGGTTGTCGCGGACCTTCTGCCACTCGCTGCAGAGCTTCCGCATGTCCTTCGCGGCCGTGGCGCTCGGCTGCGCCGGGCTCTGGGTCGCCGCCGGTCCGGTGGAGTGCTGCGCGACGGGCGTGGTCGGCGACGCGACCGGCACGGTCCGTGACGGCGTCGCGGGCACGGGGGCCGGCGCGTGGTCGGGGACCTGGTCGATCCAGTCGTGCGCGGCCCGCTGCAGCGGCGCGGGCAGCCTGCCGGCGCCGGCAGCGACCCCGGCCCCGGTGAGCACGCAGGCCGTCAGCGCCGCCGCGAGCACCGCGACGCGCCGCCTGGCCGGCCGCTGGACCGGCCGCTGGGCCGGCCCGGTCCGCTGTGGCGCGACCGGGTCACCGGCGCCGCCGGCGGTGAACTCCCGCCGGAACGCGGCCACCGCCGCGTCCTCCCCCGCCAGCTCCCCGGGCCGCGCCGGACCGGCCGCCGCCCGGAGCAGCCCGGCCAGCGCCGAGTCCCCGATGTCGCCGGTCCGGCCCGGTTCACCGCGCCCGCCGGTCTCGCCACGGCCACCGATCGCGCCGTATCCACCGGTTTCGCCGCGTCTGCTGGATTCGCCGCGCCTGCTGGATCCCCCACGGCCGCCGGTCTCGCCGCGGCTGCCGGATCCGCCGCGGCCGCCGGTCTCGCCGCGGCCGCCGGATCCGCCGGTCATGTCATCGAGGAGCCGCTGCGCGTCCGCCTTCGACAGCGCACGCCGCCGCCACCAGCCCAGCATCAGGCACCTTCCAGGTGGGCGTGGGGCAGGTCGGCTCCGGCGCCGGTGGTGCCTGCGGCGACGCGGCGGTCGCGGACCTGGGGGTGCACGGCGAGGCGGCGCAGGCCGCGCATGGCGGCGATGCGGACCGCGCCGGGGCGCTTGCCGAGGACCTCGGCGGTGCCGGCCACGTCGAGGCCGGCCACGACGCGGAGCAGGACCGCCTCGGCCTGGTCCTGGGGCAGCTCGCCGATGAGGCGCAGCGCCCACTCGGTGCCGGCGTGCTCGATGACCTCGGTGGCGGCGTCCGGGGCGGGGCGGCCGGACTCGACCTGGTCGCGGCTCTCCTCCCGGCGGCGCCAGACCCGGCGGCCGTCGTCGATGGCGCGGTGCCGGGCGATGCGAAACAGCCAGACCCGGAACGCGGTCGGGTCCCCCGCGAAGCGCGGCAGGTCCCTGACGACCTGCAGCCACGTCTCCGACGCCACGTCCTCCGCCGCGTCGCCGCACACGGCGTGCAGGTACCGTAGGACCGCCGGCTGCAGGGCGCGCCACAGCACGGCGAAACCGGTCTCGTCGCCGCCGGCCGCAGCCCGCAACGGCGCGGCGAGATCGGCGTCACGCACCGGCGTCACCGACAAGGTGTAACGCGTTGCGGGCGCGATCCGCCCCTTCGGGGACGAGCACGAGCCGCGCATCGAGGGGGATCACCGTTGAGGGACCGACTGCCGCACCGAACAGGGCCGTGGGAGCGGACATGACCGACACCTTCGCGACCGCGACCGTCGACGGCTGTGTCGTGGTCACCCCGACCGGGGCCCTCGACGTCGCGACATCACCCGCGTTGCACACGTGGGTCCACCGCTGCCTGGACGAGGGAGCGACGCTGCTCGTGCTGGACCTGTCGGAGGTGGAGTTCATCGACTCCACAGCATTGCGGGTCCTGGTGTCGGTGCACAAGCGGTTGCGGGACACCGAATCGGGGGGATTCGCGGTGGTCTGCCCGCACGCCCGCATCCGCCGGATCTTCGACCTGACCGCGCTCGACCGTGTGTTGACGCTCACCGACACCGTCGACGAGGCCGTCATCGCCCTCAAGGCGCCCTGACAGCGCTCCTGACAGCGCCCCTGCCGAAAGCCCTGCGGCGCCGGCGTCACTGGCGGGTGGCACCGGCGTCGGTGCCGGTCGGTGCCGCCCGGGGATGGCGCAGGCCGGGGTGGCCGGGCGGCAGGCTGCGCCGGAACACCCACCAGCTCACGGCCAGGCACGCCGCGACCAGGGGCCAGGTCAGCACCACCTGCGCGGTGGCCAGCCACACCACGTGACCGGTCCACCACAGGGGCACGAAGATCAGCAGCCGCACCAGGTACTGGCAGACCCACACCCAGCTCGCCGCCTGGTACGCCCGCAGCAGCGCCGGGTCGCGCCGCCACCTGGTCTTCTGCCCCAGGACGGTGCCGGCGATCAGGCCCAGGAACGGCCACCGGACCAGGACGCTGCCCGCCCACGCCAGGGCGCTCGCCGCGTTCGTCAGGAGCCTGACCAGGAAGAAGTCCTCGGCCCGGCCGGTGCGCAGCGCCACGATCGCACCCAGGCAGACCAGCAGCAGGCTGACGACGGTCGCCGCGGGCGGCCGCCCCTGCCGTAGCCGCCAGGCGGCGACGACCGCGCCGGCCAGGACCGCGACCCCGGCGCCCAGGGCGATCGACCGGCCCCCGGCGAGCCAGCCCGCCACGAACCCGGCGACCGGGGCGACGCTGTCGAGCGCCGCACGCCGCCCACCGAGCAGGGTGGCGAGTGACTCGTCCCCGTTGTGCACCGTCGACACCTTTCCAGAGGCCAGGCCCAGGTAAGCCTGCCCTATCATGCCCGGTGCCGCCCGGGGAGTCACGATCGCGGCAAGGTGTCCGGGTCGACGAGGGCGGTGGCGTCCTCGCCGCCGACGTCCTGGCGCAGCTGGTCGAGCCGGCCGAGCAGGCTGACGGAGTCGAGGACCGCGACCGCGCTCGGGAAGACCCGGTGGACGCGCTCCACGGCGGCGGTCAGCTCCTCCCGCAGCCGCGTGTCGTCGGTCTCCCTGCCGTCGAGGTGGTCCTCGAGCAGCGCCGCGAGGGACCGCAGCAGCGCGGTGAAGGTCTGCCGGTCCAGGGCCGGCGGCTGCCCGGCCCGGTCGTAGAGCCGGTCGGCGGCCAGCGCCACCGACCTGATCTGCAGGCTGATCCGGACCAGGAACACCTGCTCCTCGTGCAGGGCGACGACCCGCTCCCCGAGCCGGACGGCGGCGACGTTGAGCCGGGCCGTCTCCTCGACCCCGGCGACCTCGGCCGCGGCGGCGGTGCTCAGGTCGGTCAGCCCCCGCGACGCCCGGACCCAGTCGTGATGCACCCGGGTGTCCAGGGCCGGGGACCCGTCGCGGCGGTCGAGCTCGTCGGCGATGTCCCGCAGCACCGACACGCACCCCGCCGACCAGGTGGCGATGGCCGCGCAGGCCTGCCGCAGGCGCGGCCGCTCCGGCACGGCCACGGCGACGGTCAGCCCGA
This sequence comes from Dactylosporangium sp. NPDC000521, assembly GCF_042898305.1. NCBI lineage: Bacteria > Bacillati > Actinomycetota > Actinomycetes > Micromonosporales > Micromonosporaceae > Dactylosporangium > Dactylosporangium sp. NPDC000521. Next base: position 117,493 of record NZ_JBIAYW010000005.1, on the reverse strand, counting down.
CCACGCTGCCGATGGCGACGTCGATGAAGCGCCACTGCCCGTACCCCTTGGCGACCGGCGCCAGCATGATCACCGCCAGCACGGCGATGGTGAGCTGGTTGCGCGCGAGCGGGGTGTTGGTGACCCGCCGGGCCAGGGCGAGGGCGCCGAACGCGGCGAGGGCGAGCGACCACCAGGACAGGCCGAGGATCTTCACCCAGCCGATCGCGACGGCCGTGCCGACGAGGTTGGCGAAGAGCAGCTGCAGGCCGGTGGCGATCGAGCCGTACACACTGGCCTGAAGCGTCAGGATCGCGACGATCGGGGCGAAGAGCACCGCGACGTTGTCACCGAGCTGGCGGGCGAGGACCCAGGCCGTGGTCGCCGCGACGGTGGTCTTGACGACGGTCAGCCAGCTCGGGCGGCTCTTCGGCACGCTGGCCAGCAGCACGCCCAGCGGCTCGGTCACCGACGCGCGCTTCGACCTGGCCGGATCCACAGAACGGAAGCCTACCGGCGCACCCGATAAGGTCGCAGCGTGCGCAGCTACGACCACCCCAACCTGTTCAACTTCCGCGACCTCGGCGGCTACACCGGCACCGGCGGCCGCACGGTGCGCTGGCGGCGGCTCTTCCGCTCCGACTCGCTCAGCCGGATCGACCCGGCCGACGCCGCGTCGTTCACCGCGGTCGGGGTGCGCACCGTCATCGACCTGCGCCGCCCGCGGGAGGTCGCCCGCGACGGGCGGGTGCCCGAGTTCCCCGGCCTCGCCTACCACCACCTGCACCCGGAGCACGCCGAGTGGGAGGACGCGCCCGACCACGACGAGCCCAGCGACGCCCGCTGGCTGGCGAACCGGTACCTCGACATCGCCTACACCGGCGCCGCCGCGATGGTCGCCGCGGTCGCCGTGATCGCGGAGGCCGACAACGCGCCGGTGGTCGTGCACTGCACCGCCGGCAAGGACCGCACCGGCGTCGTGGCCGCGCTGACCCTCGGGGCGCTCGGCGTCGCCGAGGACGACATCGCCGAGGACTACGCGCTCACCGCCGGCGCGACCGGCCCCGCCATGGCGTACCTGCGCCGGATCAACCCCGAGATCGCCAAGATGCCGGACCGCTACCTGGCCGCGCCCGCCGACGCGATGCGGCTGTTCCTGCACGACCTGCACGGCCGGCACGGCTCCGTCCGCGGGTATCTGCTGGAGATGGGCCTGGCGGAGGCGCACCTCACGGCGCTGGAAGAACACCTGCTGGAGCCGTGAATCTGACACCGCCGTGTCACCTCGGGGCCGTTACCGTAAGGGCATGATCGGCTCCACCGGATGGGCGGCTCCGAAGGCACTGCGTGCCGAGGGTGTCCAGCGTCGCTCCAGCACCCCCGCCAAGTCGTTGACCGAGTTCCGCACGGCGGCCGGCCGTGATCCGGTCGCGGTGATCGCCGCGTCCAACGCGGAGCGCGTCGCCGAGCTGGTGCCCATCCGTGTCGGCCGCATGATCAGCTCCCCGTTCGCGTTCCTGCGCGGGTCCGCCGCCGTCATGGCCGCCGACCTCGCCGGCGGCGCCGACACCGGGCTCCACGGGTACATCTGCGGCGACGCGCACGCGGCCAACTTCGGCTTCTTCGCCTCGCCGGAGCGGCGGCTCGTGATGGACGTCAACGACTTCGACGAGACCGTCGTCGGACCCTGGGACTGGGACCTGAAGCGCCTCACGGCCAGCATCGTCAGCGCCGGCCGGGAGGCGGGCCTGCCGGAGGACGAGTGCCGCGACGCCGCCCACGACTGCGCGACCGGCTACCGCACGGCCCTCGCCGAGCTCGCCGACATGTCGCTGCTGGAGGCGTACTACCTGACCACCGACCACTCGACGCTGGAGCACTTCGGCATCGGCGACCTCGCCGACGTCTTCGACCGGGTCCGCAAGAAGGCGAAGAAGAACACCAGCCGCCGCGTCGCGCAGAAGTTCACCCAGCGCCTCGACCACGACGCGTGGCGCTTCACCCCGGACCCGCCGATCCTGGTGCCGCTCGACTCCGCCGACTCGTTCCGCGTCATCGAGTCCCTGGAGGGCTATGCCGCCACCCTCGAAGACGAGATCCGCACCCTGTTCGGCCGTTACGCCGTCGTCGACGTCGCCCACCGCATCGTCGGGCTCGGCAGCGTCGGCCTGCGCTCGTATGTGGTGCTCCTGCACGGCAACCACGACGAGGCGCTTGTGCTGCAGGTGAAGCAGGCCCGCGCGTCCGCCCTCGCCCCCTATCTGCCGCCCGTGCCCGAGCAGCACGCCGGCGAGCGCGTCGTGCGCGGCCAGCGCTGGATGCAGACCGTCAGCGACGTGCTGCTCGGCTGGACGAGCATCGACGGTGTGCCGTATCTGGTGCGCCAGTTCCGCGACATGAAGGGCTCGATCGACCCGACGACGCTGCGCGCCGGCCAGCTCGACGACTACGCCCGCGTCTGCGGCGTCGTCCTCGCCCGCGCCCACGCCCAGTCGATCGACCCGCGCACCCTGTCCGGCTACTGCGGCGCCCCCGACACCGCCGACGGCGACGAGTTCGACGAGGGCTTCGCCGCCTTCGCCGCCGACTACGCCGACCAGACCGAGGCCGACCACGCCGCCCTCGTCGCCGCCGTCAACGCCGGAAGGCTCCCCGCCACGACAGGCGTCTAACGCTGTGACCACTACCGTTCACCGGCTTGGTGGTGTTGTGGTTCCTCGCCGCATGGATGCGGTCTCGCGACTCCCCACCGGTGGGGTGGGGCGGGCCTCAGCCGGCCAACCGACTCCTGCCACCGGTCCCACCGTCGCGCCGCGTGGTGTGGTGGCGTGACGGTGTGGCGGGGCTCGGCGTGGGTCACGCCGGGACAGTCCGGCACCGGGGAGGTGTCGATCCTGCTCGACGGCGCGTGAGCACCTGCGGCGACACCGCCGCTGGGGTGCTGGTGCCGCCGCCCACAGAAACCCGGGGGTGCGGGTGGCGATGGTGGCGGCCGCGAACGGGTCACGGTGCCCGGAGAGGTTGCAGTGCCGGCAGGTCATCGTCCGACGGGCCGGTTCGGTGGTCCTCCTGCGGCAGCTGGGCGGGTTGATGGGGTGCACGGTGATGCCGGCGAGCCCGGCCTTGTCCCGCAGCACCGCGATGGCGCGGCCGACCTGCCACTGCCGCAGCCGCAGGTTGTGCCGCCGCACGACCACCGATTGCCCGGGCACCACGCCGACCGCCTGACCCGACGGCGGCCGCGACAGCGTCCAGCACCTCGCCGACCGTCCACCGCTTCGGGCGCTCGCTTGCCTCCGGCATGACGACCGCCGCACGTCCGCCGGAAGGCGCGGCACCGTGCCAGGCGGGACGCCGGCGGTGGCACGACCGGAGGCTGGCGCCCTGACCACGTTCCCGGTGGTGGATGACGCGCCGTCCGGCACCGGGGCCGGACGCTTGCCGCGTTCAGGCTGTGCGGGTGGCAGCACCTGCGCAGGCACGATCTGGCCTTCCAGCGCACCAGGACGTGGAAGGGATCCACCGCCCCGGCCCCGACCGCGACACCGAACTCGCCCGCATCGGGCACGTGACCGGCCTGACCTACCGCGCGGCTCGCAACGCCGCCGCGACCTGGACGGCATCCAGGTCGACGACGACCTCCTCGCCGTCCCACCCGCCGCGCTCGCTGATCGCCAGGCCGATCCAGGCCAGTTCGGCGGCATCGTCACGCAGTTCGAACTCTTCGCGGCTCTCCTCGCCGATCCCGCCCGGTTCGTCGCGGTTCCAGGCGGCGACGGCCGGCTCGGCCAGAGACCGGGGCAGCCGCACGCTGATCCGGCTCACAGGTTCGAGACGAGCGCCGATCGCCGCCAGCACGGTCCGGTCCTGCTGATGTCGCAGGTACTGTTCGCGATCTTCCACGGGCCGACGCTGCTCGGCCTCGAGCGAGCCCTGGCGGTCAGGGAACTAGCGCTTCGGGCGGGCGCCGAGGCTGGGGACGACGGCGCGCTGGGTGACGGCCGACGTGCCCAGCACCGTGCCGGCTGGGCCGTCGGGGGTGTCCTTCACGAGGTAGCTGCGCTCGCCCAGGTAGTCGAAGGTGCGCTCGTCGAAGATCCATTCGTGGCGCCAGTTGCGGTCGGTGTGCGCGACGGCGATGCCTGGGCGGCCGGCCGCGTCGGTGACCCCGCGGACCACCTCGACGCCGGGGATCTTCGCCGCGGCCCGGTAGAGTGCGGCCCTGATCTGCGGCGGGACGAGTGACTCGTGCAGGACGTCGCCGATCGCGGTGAACGCCTCGGCCTGAGGGTTGTTGCCCTGCCCCGCGCGCTCCCGGTAGAGCTTCGCCAGCAGCTCGTCGGGGTCGGCGGGCAGGTCGACGATCTGCGCGTTGGGTGTCATGTCCGGCAGCTTCCGCGTCGTCGGGATGGCGCCGAGGAGCGGCAGGTCGTAGAACGGCTGCCGGACCTGGCCGTCGCCGCGGTGCAGCAGCGGGATCCAGATCTCCCGTACGTGCACCGGCTGGAGCCGGGCCGGGCCGTCACCCACCTCCGAGTACGCGACCTGGCTCTTGACGTAGAGGTACTCGCCGCCGCCCGCCGGGAGGTCCGGCTCGCCGGCCGCCGCCGCGGCCATCTGCTGCAGCAGCAGCATCGCGCCGCCGTGGTCGCCCTGGGCGACGGTCACCACCAGCGGCGCGCTGACCGGCGACAACGCCTGGACGACGACCCCGGCGGTGAGGGCGACGGCGAGCACGACCGCCGGCACGAGCACCAGCGTCCGCCGGGAGCGCCGGGCCGGTCGCCGGATCTCGGTCACCAGGTGGTGCCGCAGTGCGTGCCGGCGCGCCGCCGGCAGGGCCGCCACGGGCGGGGCGGCGGGGGCGGTCGGGTCGTTCAACGGTGCTCTCCCTGCTCGACGGAGTCCGGCTGCTGTGTCAGGGCCCGCAGCCGGGTCCTGGCCCGTGACAGCCGGGAGCGCACGGTCCCGACGGGGACGCCGAGGGCCTCGGCCGCCGACGCGTAGTCCAGCTCCGACCACACGCAGAGCAGGAACACCTCCCGGTCCGCGCGGCTCAGCGCCCGCAGGGCCGCCATCGCGGCGGCCAGCTGGTCGGCGTCGTGCATCCGGGCGATCACCTCGTCGGCGAAGTCCGGGACGGTGTCGCGCGGCGGGAGCCGGCGCAGCGCGTCCCGGTGGCGGCGTGCGGCGCGCCGGCGGTTGCGCAGCACGTTGGTCGCGATGCCGAGCAGCCACGGCCGCAGGCTGCCGCCGTCGGGGTGCAGGGTCGCGCGGATCCGCCACGCCTCCAGGAACGTCAGCGACACCACGTCCTCGGCGTGTGCGGCGTCGCCGGTGCTCCACACGGCGTGCCGGTGGACCGCGTCGGCGTGCTCGTCGAAGAGCGCGCCGAAGGCGTCGGCGTCCCCGGCCCGGATCCGGACCCGCAGTTCAGCTGTCACACCTGTACCTGTCCGCGGCCGCCGGTGGGTTCCCGCTCCCGCGGCACGATTGTTTCCGCTTGTGGGATTGATCGGCTACTGACAAAATGCCCACCGCGCGCGTTCGCGGGGGAGGCAAAGACGTGGTGCGATCGAAGATGGCGGCTGTCGCGGTGGTACTGCTGGCGGCCGTGACGGGTTGTACGGCCAGCGTGCCGGCCGGGGTCGACAAGGACCTCGTCAACGGGTGGGCCATGATCCCCGAGGCGAAGGTGCCCGAGCCGAAGGCCGGCGACTGCTGGACCACCTCGACCCCCACCGTCGACGACATCGTGACGGTGCCGATCGCCACGGTCGCGGCGCCGTGCGGCGGCCCGCACATGGGCGAGACCGTGCACGTCGGGCACTTCACGGGTGCCACGGCCGACGCCGAAACGCCGCCGACGCTGGACAAGATGGCCGACACCTACGCCGCGTGCGAGGCCGAGGTCACGAAGTTCCTCGGCGGGTCCTGGAAGCTCGGCAGGGCGCGGCTGCTCGTGTACCCGCCGACCACCACCCAGTGGCGGGGCGGCGCGAGGTTCTTCCGGTGCGACGTGGCGTCGCTGAAGAGCCACGACGGCTACCTCGAGGAGCGGACCGCGTCGTTGCAGGGCAGCATGCAGGCCGGCAGCGAGCGGCTGTACGGGTGCATGACCCTCGTCGGCAGCATCGACAGCTGGAGCGACCTGACGCCGGTGGCCTGCACCGCGCCCCACGACGCGGAGTTCATGGGGCTCCTCGCCCCGAAGTCCGGCACCGGCGCGTACCCGAACAGCAGGGACGCGTCGAAGGCGGCGTTCGACACGGCGTGCGTCGACCAGATCCGCAGCTACACGGGCGGCGGCATCAACCCGCTCGCGAACGCCAAGGCGAGCTACTGGTACCCCCTGGTCGCCGCGAACTCGCAGGAGTGGAGCGCCGGCAACCACAGCGCGCACTGCTTCGTGCTGCTGCCGAAGAAGATCAGCCGCACGTTGAAGGGCAACGGAAGCAAAGCCGTCTGATCGCGGCACCCCGGACTGCCGCTCCGCCCTCGCTCCGGCCGGTGACATCGGTCAAGGCCGTGGGCTCCCGTGCGGCAGACTGGTCCTGGGCTGCGCTGTTCTGGAGGGGATTGTCGTTTGGACGGGGGCCGATGACCGCCGGGCGGGTGACGCTGCTGGACGTCGCGCGGCGGGCCGGTGTCTCGCGCACGACCGCCTCGTTCGTGCTCACCGGCCGCCGCGACATGCGCATCTCCGCCGACGCCGAGCAGCGCGTGCTGCGCGCCGCCCGCGAGCTGGACTACCGGCCCAACCTGACCGCCCGCAGCCTGCGCACCCGCGTCACGCAGACCATCGGCCTCGTGTCGGACACGATCGCCACCGACGCGTTCGCCGGCGAGATCATCCGCGGTAGCACCGCCACCGCCCTGGCCCGCCAGCACCTGATCTTCATCGGCGAGACCGAGGGCGACCCCGCCACCGAGAAGCGGCTCGTCCAGGACATGCTCGACCGTGGCGTCGACGGCTTTCTCTACGCTGCGATGTACACCCGCGAGATCCGCATCCCGTCGGCCCTGCGCGGCCATCCCGTCGTGCTCGTCAACTGCGTCACCGGCGGCCGCCGCGCCGTCAGTGTCGTCCCCGACGAGCTCGCCGCGGGGCGCTCGGCCGCATCGGCGCTCCTGGCCGCCGGCCACACCGGCGGCATCCACATCCTCGGCGAACCGGCCACCCACGTGTACGCCGCCCGCCACCGCCGCACCGGCATCGACGAGACCCTCGCCGCCGCCGGCCTGCGCGTCGCGGGGACGATCGAGTGCCCGTGGTGGCCGGAGCCCGCGTACGAGGCCGTCCGCGCCCTCCTCGCCGGCGGGCCTCCCATGACGGCCCTGATCTGCCTCAACGACCGGCTCGCCATGGGCGCCTACCAGGCCGCCGCCTCCGCCGGGCTACGGATCCCGGAGGACCTGTCGGTGGTCGCCTTCGACGACTCGGACCTGGCGTCGTGGCTGCGGCCGCAGCTGACGTCGGTCGCCCTCCCCCACTTCGAGCTCGGCCGCCGCGCCGTCGAGCTTCTTTTGGACCCGGACCGCACCCCCGGCACCCGCCTGGTCGACATGCCCCTGCGCTCCCGCGCCTCCATCGCCCCACCCCGGTCGCTGTAAGCCCGCCGGCTGCGAGCGGCCAGGATGCTGTGCGTCCGCCCCACCGCTGGCACGGCGGGGCGGAACTACAGCGGCGAGGGAGCGGGCGGCGGCGCGGCCGGCGCGGTTGGCGCCGACGGTGCTGGCGGAGGGGCCGTAGCCGATGAGGTGGACGAGGGGCTCGCGGACGGTGGCGGTGCCGTCCATGCGGATGCCGCCGCCCGGTTCGCGCAGGTGGAGCGGGGCCAGGTGGGTGAGGGCGGCGCGGAAGCCGGTGGCCCAGATGATGACGTCGGCGGGTTCGAAGGTGGTGCCCCACATGGCGCCGGTGGGGACGAGACGGTCGAACATCGGGTGCCGGTCCAGGGCGCCCTTCGCGACGGCGGCGCGGACGAGGGTGGTGTACCCGAGGCCGGTCACGCTCACGACGCTCGCCGGGGGCAGGCCGGCCGTGACCCGGGCGGTGACCTCGGCGATCACCGCGCGGCCGTGGTCCTCGGTGAACTCGCCGTCGTGGAACACGGGCGGTCGGCGGGTCACCCAGCGGACCGAGGCGGCGACGCCCGGCAGCTCGGAGAGGACGTGGATCGCGGAGTTGCCGCCGCCGACGACGATGACCCGCCGGCCGGCGAACTCGGCCGGGCCGCGGTACTCCGCGTAGTGCAGTTGCCGCCCGGCGAAGGTGCCCGGATAGGTGGGGAGGTAGGGCCGCGTCCAGGTGCCGGTGGCGTTGACGACGGCACGTGCGTGGAACGAGGCGCCGGTCGTACCGACGACGAAACGCGAAGCAGAGGACGGGCGCGACACCGAGAGGACCCGCACCGGCCGCCGCACGTCGAGTCCGAACCGTCGCTCGTAGTCGGCGAAGTACGCGGAGACCACGGCAGCGGCCGAGCCGGACGGCGGCGCGGAGAACGGCAGGCCCGGCAGGTCGAAGATCCGGTGCAGCGACGACGCCTCGAGGGACGGCGAGCGGTGCTGCCAGGCGCCGCCCGGTGCGGCGTCGGCGTCGAGCACGACGTGGTCCAGGCCGAGCCGGCGCAGGTGATAGGCGGCCGACAGGCCCGCCTGACCGGCGCCGATCACCACGATGTCCGGGTCCGCGTCCACGATGGGGAGAACCCCGCCGTGGACGCGGACCTTCCTGCGGTGCGCTGTCTACCGCGTCACTTGGCCTTGCCCTTGGTGAGGCCCCAGGCCGCGGTGTTCAGGGTGTCCTCGACGCCGACCAGACCCTCGTCCGGGTAGAACTGGTCGTCGCCGAAGTCGTAGTCGAAGTCGTCCGCGGTGCCACCGATGTTGTCCGGGCCGACCCCGAAGAGGCCGGGGAACGCGCCGCCGGCGTCCATGAGGTTGGGGGTGGAGTTCAGCGGGTCGGTGTGGAAGTTGCCGTAGAGGTGGCCCGCCTCGTGGGTGATGACGTTGCCCAGCGCCCGGCCGATGAACTTGATCTTGTTGCTGGCCGGGGTGATGTACGTGTTGAGCGACGCCGCACCGCTCGGGTCACTGAGGACGTCCAGCAGGACGATCGCGCTGTCCTCGTTGGCGTAGTTGCCCGGGTCGATGAACTGCGCGATGCCGATGGTGTCGATGCCCGACTCGGCGATCGTGCCGCCGACGACGATGCGGTGCACGTTCGGCTGGCCGAACGGGTCCGGGTTGTCGCGGCTGTTGAGGATCTTCAGCCCGAAGCGCGGGTCGGTGCCGCGCTCCTTCATGTCGGTGACGATGTTCTCCTTCACCGCCGCGATGACCTCGTTGATCACCTTGTTCTCGTCGGCGGCGGTCAGCCCCCACTTGCCGAGGAACCCGGCGAGCGGCGACAGGGTGCGCACCCCGGGCCCGCCGAAGATGGCGGTGTTGATCCGGGCGCCGTCGAAGTCCAGGAAGAGCGTCTGGACGGTGCCGTTGTCCTGCGCCTCGGGGCCGGGGCGATAGGCCTCGAGCGTGATGTCGTACAGGCCGGCGCCGCCGCCCACCTCCACGGTGAACCGGCCGGAGGTCGCCGCGACCTGCGACACGACCGCGTTGCCACCGCCGGGCAGCGGGGAGCTGGGCGCGTAGATGAAGCTGGCGTCCTGCTCGGAGCCGAAGACGATCCGGCCGGACGGGTCGCGGACGGTCAGCCGGGTGCCGACGCCGGTCACCGAACCGCCGAGGACGTCGCCGGCGAGCAGGTCGACGGCGTAGAAGTCACGGTCGGGGAAGGCGAGCGTGGCGGTGAGCAGGTACGGGCCCTCGCTGCCCGACCCGAGCCCGCTGCCGGAGTCGAACGGGTCGGCGGGGAACACCGTGCCGGTGCCGAAGCCGGAGATGAGCAGGTAGTAGGTGCCGGACGTGGTGAACGTGAAGTCCAGCAGGCTGTCCAGCCCCGGCCCGCCGTCGTCGTCGGTGCCGACGAGCACGCCGGCCGCGTCGTACAGGCCGATGACGGTGTCCAGCGGCCCGCTCGGCGTGTCCGTGCCGGCGATCAGCTGCTGCCCGGCGAGCGCGGTCACCTTGATGAAGTCGAAGTCACCGGTGTCGTCGCCGGCGCTGCCGTGCGGGCCGTCGCCGATGTCGCCGCTGGTCGAGACGCCCCGGCGGCCGGCGCCGAGCAGCAGGTCCGAGGCGATCGGGATGGCCCCGTTGTCCTCGGCCGGCGCGGAGACCGTGCTCGGGCTGACCGTCTCCGGCGACAGCTGCCCGAGCACGCGGGCCCGGTTGTTCAGCTTCTTGCCGGTGCCGAAGCCCTTGACCAGCTCCGCCGTGGCGTGGCTGTCGTTGGACCCGAACGTCCCGCGCGGCTCGGCCTCGTCGTGCAGCAACGGCGACGTCGCCGCCGCCGTCAGCGAGTTCTTCTTCAGGTTGGCCCGTGCGGCCGCCTGCTGCTTGGCCACCTCGGACCAGTAGTACTTGTCGACCTTGCCGGGATCCTTCAGCAGGGCGGTGTAGGGGTTGACGGCGTTGGCCGGGGCCTTCAGCGTGGACTGCTGCTTCGGTACGACCTGGACCCCCGCGGCGAGCTGGCGTTTGATGCCGTCGCTCAGCTCCTTGGACGGTGCCGCCGCGGCGGGACTCTGTGGCAGCGCCACCAGAGCCGCACCCACCAATCCGGCGACAGCGAAACTCGCTAGCCTTTTCCTCACTTGGCCTCCCCATTGAGTCAGGCGTTTCGTGCACGCTATGGCCTGCAAGGTCGTCTACACCACCCCCAATGTCTGTCAATACAGGATTTAACAGATGCAATGATTAACGCCTATGTTGATCACGCGTTGATCACGACACCGCGCTCACCTAGAGTGTTGGGGTGCCCCATGCCCCCAGCCCCACCCAGCGCCTTCTCACCGCCGACGACGTGACCACGCTGCTCAACCAGCGGGCCGGGCTGACCGTCGTCCACTGTGGACCGTTGAGCGGCGGGACGTTCGCCGCGGTGTGGCGGGCGACGCTGGACGACGGGCGGGACGTGGTGGCGAAGGTCGGGCCGCCGCCGGAGGTGCCGCTGCTGCGGTACGAGCGCGGCGTCATCGCGGCCGAGGCGCGCTACTACCGGACGGTGGCGGCGAACGCGCCGCACGTCCCGGTGCCGCCGGTGCTGTACGCGGACGACGAGGTGGTGGTCGTCGGGCTGCTGCCGGGCCGCCCGCTGACCGAGCTGCCGGACGGGACCTCCGACAGGGCCTCCGACGAAACCGTGCGCGAGCAGCTCGGGGTCGCGCTGCGGCACCTGCACGGGGTGACCGGGCCGCACTTCGGCTACGAGGGCGCCGGGCGGGCGGCGGGGCCGACGTGGTCGGCGGCGTTCACCGCGATGACCGCCGACCTGCTCGCCGACGCCGCCGACTGGGAGGTGGAGCTGCCGGTGCCGGCCGCCGAGGTGCTCGCCACGATCGAGCGGCACACCGGCGTCCTCGACGAGGTCACGCGGCCCGCGCTGGTGCACTTCGACCTGTGGGACGGCAACGTGCTGTGCGAGGCCGACGGCGCCACCCGCCGGCTCACCGGACTGGTCGACGGGGAGCGGTACTTCTGGGGCGACCCGCTGTACGACTTCGTGTCCACCGCGCTCGGCCGGCGGATGGAGGAGCTGCCCGAACACCCGGTGCTGCGCGGGTACTACGGCGCCACGCCGTTCACGTTCACGCCGTCGCAGCGGCTGCGGCTGATGCTGTACCGGATGCAGTTCTTCGTGCTGCTGCTCGCCGAGATGCCCAGCCGCGGCATCGTCGGCGAGGAGGCGCGCGGGCGGCGCGAGTGGGTGGCGCCGCAGCTGCTCGCCGACCATCGGGGCCTAGGTCCGGTCAACCACAGTGTGGTATAGAGGACGATACATACGGTAAGGATGTCGATGGGCAGACGGCAGATCCTGGTCGCCGCGGTGTACGGCGCGCTGATGGCGGCGCTGGCCGGCACGCTGTTCATCGCGCCCGAGCTCGACTCCGTCGCCTGGGCCGGGATCGGCCTGTGCGCCGCCGGGGCCGTGGTGCTGGGGGTACGCCGGATCCGGCCGCAGCGCCCCGGGCCGTGGTGGGCGCTCGCCGCCGCGCTCGTGGCGATGACGGCGGGCGACTTCCTCTTCGGGCTCGTCGCGGGCGCCGACCCGCCACCCCTCGCCGACCTGTGCTACCTGGCGATGTTCCCGTTCGTGGCGGTCGCGCTGATCGGGCTGACCCGTGCCTCGTCGACGCTCGGCGGCCGGGCCGGTCTGCTCGACCTGCTCGCCCTCGCCAGCGCCGCGCTGCTCGCCGGCTGGGTGTTCATCGTCGGCCCCAGGCTCGCCGCCGACGGCATGACCGGGACCGAGTGGTCGATCCAGGCGGCGTACACGCTCGGCGACGTCGTCGTCCTGGTCGTGACGGTCCGGCTGACCAGGGCCGCGCCGCGCAACCCGTCCGCGATCCTGCTCACCGTCGGCGCCGCCGGGATGCTCGTCGGTGACGTGGCGTACGGCCTCGCCCAGTCCCGCGACGGGCTGGCGCCCGGCGGACCCGCCGACGCCGCGTACGTCGCGCTCTACGCGTGCTGGGGCGCGGCGGCGCTGCTGCCGTCGATGGCCCGGCTCACCGCTCCCCCGCCCGCCCCCGCGGCGGCGGACACCCCCGACCGCGGGCTCGGCATGCCGTGGCTGCTCGGTGCCGTCGCGTTCGCGCCGCTGGTCCTGCTGGTGCAGGCGCTGACCGGCACCGTGCGGGACGGCCCGATGATCGCGGCGGTCTCCGGCATCACCCTCGCACTGCTCGTCACCAGGCTCAACGACGCCGTCCAGCACCACGCGGACGGGCTGCGCCGGGAGCGGACCCTGCGGCACGCGGGCACGGTCCTGGTCAGCGTCACCGACGCGGCCGCGGTCGCCGTCGCCGTGCGGACCGCGGTCCGGGAGCTGCTGCCGGCCGACACGCCGCACATCATCGTCGTCGACTCCAGCCTCACCGACCTGCTGCCGCTCAACGAGCTGTCCGCGCCGCGGATCGTGCCGGTCGGCGCGACGCCGCCGCTGTGGCAGGAGCGGCTCGGCGAGTTCGGCGACGTACTGGTCTGCCCGCTCGACGCGGCCGTGCTCTACATCGCCGCCGACCGCAAGGACCTGCGGACCGTGCAGGACGCGGTGACCGTGCTCGCCGGCCAGGCGGCGCTCGCGCTCGCCCGGATCGCGCTCACCGAGGCCGCGAGCCGGCGCGACAGCGACGACTACCTGAGGGCCGTCGCCGAGCACACCAACGACGTCGTGATCGTCCTGGACGACGACGAGCGGATCCGGTACACGAGCCCGTCGGTGACGGACCTGCTGGGGATCTGGCCGACGCCGTTCGCGACGCTGCGGGAGATCATGGCGCCGGACGACCGGGACCAGGTCGACGCGACGCTGGGCGTGGCGCTGCTCGGCGGGCGGGACGGCACCCGCGACACGTGGAGCCTGCGCCGCCCCGACGGCACCCGGGTGCTGGTCGAGGTCCACTTCCGCGACCTGCGCGACGACCGCCTCGTCCGCGGCCTGGTGATCACGATGCGCGACGTGACCGAGCAGCGGCGGCACGAGCTGGAGGTGCTGCGCCGCCACTGGGAGGCCACCCCGGGTGCGTCAAACCGGGACAATTCGGTCCGTAAATACCAGTAGCCTCGTGGCCTGTGACGGATCACAGGATCGCCTTGGTCGCGGGGTGGCACTGCGTGCCATGCTGAAGCGTGGCTACCACTGAAGCGGTCCCAGTCGCGCGGCGCCGGTCGCTGCTGCGCCCCGTGCTGTTCGCGTTGACGCTCACCACCGTGCTGGCGCTGCTCTTCGGCGTGCCGTGGTGGTCGCTGGTGCTGTCCGGCAACGCGTGGCCCGTCGGCGTCCGCGTCGCCGGCACCGTCGTGTTCGCCGGCGCCGCCGTCGCGTTCCCCGTGCTGATGATGCTCGGCCACGGCCGCCGCCATCTGGACTGGGCGTCGCGGATCGCGGACACCGCCCTCGGCGTGGTGTGGCAGCTCTTCGTGTGGGCCGTCGCCGGCGACCTGCTGCGCCTGGGCCTGCTCGCCGGCGGCGTCGGCGACCCGCTGCGCTCCAGGCTCGTCGCCGGCTTCACCGGGGTCGTCGCCGTCGGCCTGCTGCTGTGGGGCTACGTCGAGGCGATGAAGGTGCCGCGGGTCCGCCGGGTCGAGGTCGCGATCCCCCGCCTCGGCGCCGGGCTGGACGGGCTGAAGGTCGTCCTGCTCACCGACACGCACTACGGCCCGATCGACCGGGTCCGCTGGTCCCGCGGTGTCACCGAGGTCGTCAACTCCCTGGACGCCGACATCGTGGCCCACACCGGCGACATCGCCGACGGCACCGTCGCGCAGCGCACCGAGCAGGCCGCCCCGCTCGGCGACGTCAAGGCCCGCTACGCCCGCGTCTACGTCACGGGCAACCACGAGTACTACGGCGAGGCCGAGGGCTGGCTGCAGCGCATGGGCGAGCTCGGCTGGGAGGCCCTGCACAACCGGCACCTGGTCGTCGAGCGCGGCGGCGACCGCCTCGTCGTGGCCGGCGTCGACGACCGTACCGCCGCCGGCACCGGCCTGCAGGGGCACCGCGCCGACCACGCGACGGCCCTCTCCGGCGCCGACCCCGACCTGCCCGTCCTGCTGCTGGCCCACCAGCCGAAGCAGGTCGACGACGCCGTCGCGCACGGCATCGACCTGCAACTGTCCGGCCACACCCACGGCGGCCAGATGTGGCCGTTCCACTACCTGGTGCGCCTCGACCAGCCGGTCGTGCAGGGCCTGACCCGCCACGGCGAGCGCACCCAGCTCTACACCAGCCGCGGCACCGGCTTCTGGGGCCCGCCGTTCCGCATCTTCGCCCCGAGCGAGATCACCGAACTGACCCTGCGCCGCGCCTGACCCCACCGCAGGACAGTCCCCACCCCATCAGGGGACGACGGTGACGGGCCATTTGCCGGCTTTGACGAGGCGGACGGCGAGGGAGCCGACGAAGCGGTGGCCGAGTCGGGAGGAGGCGCCGACGACCACCGCGTCGGCGCGGAGCTCGGTCGCGATGCGGACGAGTTCGGAGTACGGGTCGCCGCGGGCGGCGACGAACTCGGCGCGGATGCCGGCGTGGACCGAGCCGGCCTCGACCTGGCGGCGCATGTCCTCGGTGGCGTCGGTGATGGCCTGTTCGACGGCGGCGGCCGCGCCGGCGACGAAGAGGCCCGCGGTGGGGGCGCCGGCGACGTAGACCACGACGAGCCGGGCGCCCTGCCTGCGGGCGAGGCCCGCCGCGTAGGCACCGGCCCGCAGGGACGGGTCCGAGCCGTCGACGCCGACGACGATGACCTTCGGGCCGTCGGTGCCGAGTTCGAAGACCACGGCACCAGCATGCCGCAGCACCCGGCGGATCCGCATCCGGGGGCCGCGGCACGGCAGGTGTCGAAACGGAGCCGCGAAGCGGTGAAAGAACAACGGAGCAGGGAGGAGCAGCAGCTGTCAGGCGGACTCCGGCAGCGGGGCGGGGCGGTAGATGAAGCGGTTGGTGACGGCGAAGCGCAGGGCGAACGCCAGGACCAGGGTCGCCGAATTGGCGGCGAGCTCGTCGACGCCCGCCCACGAGACGAGGAGCGCGAGCAGCGGCAGCCGGACGGCCAGGTCGAGGTTGTTGAGGGCCACGAACCGCGCGAGCCGGCCCGTCCAGTGCCGGCCGCGGCGGTCGCGGAACACCACGAAATCGACGAGGACGAAGTTCCAGCAGATGGCGACCTCGGTCGCGGCCACCGCGGCCGGCAGGTAGTGCAGGTGCCAGTGGTCGACGAGCAGCCACATGACCGCCAGGTTGGGCAGGACCCCGGAGGCCCCCACGGCGCCGAACCCGGCCATGCGCAGGAGGGACTTCACGGGTGCACCTTCCGGACGATGATGTCGCCGAAGCGGGCGACCTCGGTCGAGGACTCCATTCCCCGGCGCAGGGTCGGCAGGTCGGCGAGGGTGCTGACGGCCTGGTCGGCCATGACGATGTAGTCGATGCTGGCCACGCCGGCCGGTAGGACCTCGGTCATCACCTCCGGGTCGGTGTCGACCTTCCAGAGCCAGACGGGGTGCGTGAACCCGGCGAGCTTCAGGTCCATCCAGATGTAGTCGTCGGTGACGACGACCGCGGACCGGTCGACGTGCTCCACGACCCAGCGGGTCGCGGCGCGGGAGTCCGCGCTGCCGTCGAAGGATGCCTGCGCACGCAGGGTCGCCGCCCAGCTGGGAAGGAAGAGGAGCGCCGCCAGTACAGCGGCGGCAACGACGAACGGAGCACGCAGCCGCGCCGAAAGCTGGGCCCCGGCCCCGGCGATGAGCAGGGCCGCGAAGGGCAGCAGGGCGATGACGTAGGCGAAGGGCAGGTAGCCGCCGCGGCACATCATGGCGACCTGGATGAGCAGGGCCAGCCCGATCGGCCGGAGGCGGCGCACGGCCAGGCCGACCGGGATGAGCGCGACGCCGGTCAGCAGGAGCCACGGGTCGAGGTCGGTCCATGACCTGGCGAGGCTGGACGTGCCGGAGGTCGGGTCGAGGAGGCTGCCGCTGCCGGAGCGGCCGAACACCTGCCACCACAGCGCCCAGCCGAGGCTGACGTGGCCCTCGCCGGGCAGCAGCTCGTTCTTCAGCAGCGCGAACACCGGGTAGGAGGCGACCAGGACGGCGAACGACACGGAGAACACGCCGAGGTTCCACGCCCGGGTCCGCCGGGAGGTGTGCTGGATGAGCAGCCAGACCAGGGCCGGCAGGAGGATGACGATGGTCTCCTTGCACAGGGTGGCCGAGGCGAACCAGATCGCGCTCCACAGGGCGGCGCCGACGCTGCGGCGCGGTGACGCGGCGGCGGCGAGCGCGGCGAGGACGAACATGGTGGCGAGGTTGTCCAGGAACACCATGCGGTGGAAGTAGACCGCGAGTGGGCTGACCGCGAACAGGAACACGGCGGCCCCGGCCCAGCCGCGGCTCAGGCGCAGCCGCCTGGCGAGCAGGAACAGCAGGGCGCAGCTGATCACCGCGGCGATGAGCATGACCTCGCGGCCGACCATGACGGCGCTGGAGGCGCGGTCGAAGCCGTCGGTGAGGCCGGCGTAGCCGGCGATGATCGCCCAGCCGAGGAAGGGATGGTCGTACCAGTAGGTGTAGTGCGACAGGGCGCCGTGGTCGAGCAGCGCCCAGGCCTGGTTGACGTAGGTGCCCTCGTCGTCGTTGATGCGGCCGGGCCAGCCGTGCAGGTTCCACCCGTTGACGAGCCCCGCGAGGACGAGCAGCGGGGCGAGCACGAGCAACGACGCCCGGTGCGTGCGCCAGCGCGACGGGCTCGGCTCGGCGGCGACAGTGGCACCACGGACCGGGCTGCGCTCGATTTCCAGAACCGGCGTCATGCGACGGCGCCTTCCAGAGCCAGCGGCCGGTGGTGGCCACCGTGGGCGGTCTTGTGCCAGGTGGTGTTGCCGTCGACGTGCTGCCACACGGCCCAGAACGCCGCGCCCATCAGCACCCACTGGTAGACGGGCGAGCCGACGAGCAGGAAGAGGTAGTGCCGCCACAGCACCTTCTGCCGGTACGCGTGGGCGAACTCGCGCAGCCCGACGATCTGCGTCGCCAGGGTGATGAGGATCGGCACGAAGGGCGCGTACATCAGCATCGCCACGCCGACGGGCACCTTCAGCCACAGGATCGTGGCGATCGACAGGGGCAGCAGCAACGCGGAGAAGGCCTGCAGGAACGGTGTCGCGAGGATGTACCCGGCGAGGACGCGCTGCCGCAGGGTGGGCAGCGTCGCCCAGCGGCCTTCGAGCAGGATGCTGAGGAAGCCCTGGTTCCACCGGACGCGCTGCCAGAAGAGGGACCCGGCCCGGCGGTCGCCGATGGTCTGCGGGACCTCCTCGCGGGTGGCGAGCTCCGGTTCGTACGCGGCGACCACGCGGGCGTCGTACCGGGTGCACAGCAGGACGCCGAGCGCGCAGTCCTCGGTGAGGTTGTCGGGCCAGCCGCCGGCCTGTTCGAGCAGTCGCCGCCGGATGAACACGGTGTTGCCGCCGAGCGGCACGAACCCGGTCCGCACCTGGTAGAACATGCGGCTGGTGAACCAGAAGAAGTACTCCATCACGTTGTGGACCTTGAACCAGTCGCGGACGCGGGTGCCGAGCGTCATGAGTTGTACGCCGCCCTGCACGACGTCGGCGTCGGTGCGGCCGAGCAGGGTGTTGACCCGGGTGAGCAGCTGCGGCGCGACGTCGTCCTCGGCGTCGACGACCCCGATGACGGTGCCGGTGGCGACGGCGAGCGCGGCGTTGAGCTGGCGTGGCTTGTTGGATCTGGTGTACGCGCGGACGACGGTGCGGACCCGGCCGTGCGGGTCGTCGAGCGCCTGGACGCGCCGGACCTCGGCGAGGGTCGCGTCGTCGCCCTCGCACAGCGACACGAGGATCTCGTAGTCGTCGTGGTCCTGCTGGAGCAGGTGCCGTAGGGTGCCGGCGATGACGAACTCCTCGTTGAGCGCCGGCACGATGATGGTGAAGCGCTCCTTCGCCTCGTCGGGCACGGCGGCCGGCCAGCGCATCTGCTCGACCGCTTCGGGGGTGCGCCAGCCGTACAGGCGCCATCGGACCTCCAGCGCGCCGACGACGGTGTTGTACAGCGCGACCGCGGTCACGAGCAGGGCGAGGACCGCGGCGCCGGACAGCGGTGACACGGCGAGGGCGGCGGCGGCCGCGGCGACCGTGCCGAGCAGGGCGCCCCAGCGGGCGGCGGGCGTGCCGAACCAGGTGACGAGCCGGAGCCAGGGCAACTGCCGCAGGTACAGCAGTCCCTGGCGCAGGTCGCCCTTGCTGGCGCCGGCGACGCGTTCGGCGAACCGCAGCGGCAGCTCGGTGCGGCGGAGGCGGGGGAACCGCGCGAGGATCTCCAGGAGGATCTTGAAGCCACGCGACCGGAGCTTCTCGGTGTCCATCCTGTCCAGCCGCACCGCGAAGAATCCGGTCATGGGGTCCGTGACGCCACGCAGCGCGAACGGGAACGCGACCCGCGCCAGGATCGTCGAGCCGGTCGACACCAGGCGGCGCAGGCGCCCGTCGAGGCCGCCGCTGCTGCCGCCCTCCCGGTAGCGGCTCGCCATGACGAGGTCGTGGTCGTCGAGAGCGGCCAGCATGGCGGGCACCAGCTCCGGCGGGTGCTGCAGGTCGGCGTCCATGACGAGGACCTTCGGTGCGCGGGCCCGCCGGAACCCGTCGACGACGGCGCCCGCGAGGCCGCCGGTCCGCTGCCCGCCGGTGCGGTGGAAGACCCGGACGCGGAGGTCGTCGCGCTCCAGGCGGGCGGCGGCGACCGCGATGGCGTCGACGGTGTGCTCGTTGTCGCTGTCGTCCACGAACAGGAGCTCGACGCCGCACGGCGAGGCGCCGTCAAGTGAGGCGCCGTCAAGTGAGGCGCCGTCAAGCGAGGCGTCATCGGGTGAGGCGTCATGCAGTACCGCCGACAACCGGGCGATCAGCGGACCGACGTTGTCCTCCTCATGCCTGCACGGGATGACGATCGTGGCCTTCGGGGTCACGGGATCTCCTTCGATACGACCGATGAGCTTCACAACCGGATGACCGAACAGCGCGCCAGTGCGCCGCCACCGCTGTCGAAGTACTCGACCGTGACCGTGTGGTCGCCTTCGGACAGCGGGGTTTCGAACGTGTACGTGGTCGGCGGGTGGTCGGACCATCCGTCGATCACCACGGCTCCGTCGATCGAGACGCGGATGCCGTCGTCACTGGTGGCGGTGATGCGGTACGTGCCGCCGGGCAGGTGGTCGGTCCTGGTCCAGCGGGCGGAGAACCCGTCGGCCGGCAGCCCCTCGGCGGGGGCGCCGAGGCCCCAGTCGTGGTCGACGGCCAGGTCCTGCCGGGTCAGGACGGGTTCCCCGGTGGCGGTCGGGTTGTCGTAGAAGGACACCGTCCACGGGGTGGGTGGCGGCAGGTCGGCGGTCTTGTCGTAGCTGAGCCGGGCGATGGCCCCGGCGGCCCTGTCGTAGTACTCGACGACGATCACGTGGGCGCCCTCGGCGAGGTTGCGCTGGACCACGAACGTGGTCGGCGGCTGGTCGCGCCACTCGTCGAGGACGGTCACGCCGTCGACGAGGAGCCGGACGCCGTCGTCGGCGAGGAGCCGGAACGTGTAGACGCCGGCGGCGAGGTTGTCGGTGCGGGTCCAGCGGGCGGAGAACCCGTCGGCGGGCACGCCGGGGCCGGGCGAGCCGAGCCCCCAGTCGAAGTCGACGGCGGCGTCCTGCCGTTGCATCGCCGGCGCCCCGGTCAGGTCGGTGCCGCGGTAGTAGGCGCCGTCCCAGCCGGGTGGTGAGGTGACGTCGCCGACGCGCCGGTAGCCGAACCGCAGCTGGGCGCCGGCGGCGTTCTCGTAGTATTCGACGCGGATCGTGTGCGGGCCGCCCAGCAGCAGCTTGTCGGCGGTGAACTCCTCGTTCTGCTCCCGCCAGCGGTCGAGGACGACCGCGCCGTCGACGATGACCCGGATGCCGTCGTCGCTGGCGCCGGCGAACCGGTAGAGGCCGGACGGGAGCACGTCGGTGCGGGTGTACACGGCGACGAAGTGGTCGGTGTCGATACCGCCGCCGGGGCCGCCGCCGCCGTACGGGTGGTCGATCGCGGTCTCGTCCCGCACGAGATCCGGCGCCCGCGCGGGGATCGACGGCTGCGAGCCGGCGCCGGGCGTGTTCCAGTACCGCGCCTCGTAGGGCGGCGCCGGGGGCAGGTCACCGGCGCGGCTCCAGCTGAGCCGGGCGAGGGCGCCGGCGGCGTTCTCGTAGTACTCCATGACGATCGTGTGCGCGCCGCCGCCGAGCGCCAGCCGGGCCCGGTACTCGGTGACGCCCTGGTCGCCCCAGTGGTCGACGACCAGCTGGGCGTCGACCCACAGCCGCACCCCGTCGTCGGACGTGGTGACGAAGTCGTAGTAGCCGGCGGTCAGCGTCAGCGGACGGGTGTACCGCGCGACGAAGTGGTCCGCGTCGATCACGGGGTCGGGCGATCCGAGGCCCCAGTCGTGGTCGACGGCCGTCTCGTCGCGGCGCAGCTGCGGCGCGGTCGCCGGGACGGCCGGCGCGGAGCCGGCTCCGGGGGTGTTCCAGTACTCGGCGGTGAACGCGTCGCGGGGCTGGTCCGGCGTGGTCTCCCAGGTCAGCTTCGCGCTCGCGTCGACCACGTTGTCGTAGAACTCCATGCGGACCTTGTGCTGCCCGGCGGCGAGGTCGGCGACGTACTCGTAGGCGGTCGGGCCCTGGTCGTGCCACTGGTCGATGACGACCTGGTCGTCGATGAACAGCCGGGCGCCGTCGTCGGAGGCGACCGTGAAGCGGTACCGGCCGGTGGCGAAGAACTCGGTCTTGGACCAGCGGGCGGAGAAGTGGTCGGCGTTCACGCCCGGGCCGGGCGGGCCGACGGACCAGATGAAGTCGACGGCCGGGTCCTGCCGGGTCAGCGCGGGCGGGCCGTCGAGCTGCTGGTTGTTGAAGTACTCGCCGAAGAACGGCGCCGACGGCGCATAGGTCGCGGTCCACGTGGTGGCGGTGGCGGGGGTGGTGACGAAGCGCCGGATCGCGCCGCCGTCGGACCAGCCGGTGAAGTGGTACACGGTGCCGTCGGCGCTCCGCGTCGTCGGCGGCGCGGCGATCTCCCGCCGGAAGCCGGTCACGCCCTGGACCGTGGACGGGGTCGGGACCGGCACCCCGTCGAGGGTCAGGCCGAGGCCCGGCGGGCTGGTCGTGAACGTCATCAGCGACGTGCGCGGGTAGATGAAGACGGACTTCGTGCTGGTGAGCCCGTTGCGGTCGGTGACGGTCACCTTGATCTCGAACCAGGTGTCGGCCGACGCCTCGCCGGTGACGGGGATCGTGAACGTGCCGACCCGGCCGGTGAGCGGCCCGACGAACGGGTGCACGTGCGTGTTGTGGTGCAGGAACACCTCGGTCTTGATGTCGCCGTCGCTGACGTCGTAGCCGGCGGCGTCGGTGCCGAACGCGTTGTAGGTGATCGTCTCGCCGGCGTCGTAGCGGGCGCCGTCGGCGGGCGCGGCGACCCGGACCGTCGGCGGCGAGCCGACCTGCACGACGATCGGCCGGGACCTGACGGTGCTGCGGCCGTCGGACACGGTCAGCGTCACCGGGTAGACGCCGACGGCGGTGTAGGTCTTCACCGGGTCCGGTGCGGTGCTGCCGGTGCCGTCGCCGAAATCCCAGTGGAACGTGAGGTCGTCGCCGTCGGGGTCGCTGGTGCCGGCGCTGGTGAAGTGGACGGTGAGCGGCTGCGGTCCGCCCGTGCTGTCGGACTGCGCGCGCACGAGGGGCGCGCCGCCGGCGAGGCTGTAGGAGACCTGGTACAGCTGGCCGGGGAAGTACGTGAGGTAGTACAGCGAGCCGTCGGGGGCGACCTTCAGGTCCACGACGCTGCCGGCGTCAGGGTCGAAGTCGCGGACCTGGGTGATCTGCCCGGCGTCGTCGAGCAGCGCCTGCTTGATGAAGCCGCGCGAGTAGTCGCCGAAGAACATGCTGCCCTGGTACTCGGCGGGGAACTGGCCGCCGCGGTAGACCGGGCCGGCGGTCACCGCGCCGCTGCCGCCGTCGTGGTTGTAGGCGTGCAGCGGCTCGGTGTAGCCGGCGCAGCCGGCGGCGCAGCGGCCCTCGTGGACCGGCCAGCCGTAGTTGCCGCCCTTGACGATGAGGTTGAGCTCTTCCCACGTGTAGTCGCCGACGTCGCCGCCGTAGAGCCGGCCGGTGGCGCCGTCGAACTGGAACCGCCACGGGTTGCGGAAACCGTATGCCCAGATCGCACCGAGTTTTCCGGGCTGTCCCGCGAATGGGTTGTCCGGTGGAATGGTGCCGTCCGGGTTGATCCGCAGAATTTTGCCGTGAGGGTTGGTCAGATCCTGTGCGTTCGGTGGATAGCCGTTGTCGCCGACGGCGAAGTAGAGCTTTCCGTCGGGTCCGAACCTGATGCTTCCGCCGACGTGCAGCAACTGCGACGGCGAATGTGTCTGAAATATGGTGTACGGGCCGTCGGTGCCGATGTCGCCCGATGCGTCGAAACGCACGAGGTGATTCAGCAGGTCGTGCCCGGTGTAATAGAAGTACACGTGGTGGTTGGCGACACCGAACCCGGGATCGAACGCGACACCGATGAGCCCGCGGTCGCCGGACGCCTCCGAGGGCAGGTCAGCGAAGGGTTCGGGGAGGAGGTGGCCGTCCTTGAAGATTTTGATCTTGCCGCTGCGTTCGAGGATGAACACGCGGCCGTCGGGGGCGATGTCGAATCCCGACGGGCCGTCGAGGCCTTCACCGACGACGAGTCGCGTGGAGAATCCGGGTGGGGTCGCGGCGCCGGCCGGCACCGCACCGGGTAGCAGTGCCGCCACCAGTGTCAGTAATGCGACGAATACCGGCCGCTTACGCAATTGCCCACCCCACAGTCGTCCCTCGGCACGCATCCTCGGGGTGCTGTGTGATGTGGGAACGACAATTTCGGGTCTGCATTGTTTCGGCCGCCGGTCAATTCATCGGCGCACGGAGAATACGGCGGAACGGTTCCGCCGGAAACACGCCGGAGACGCGCCCGCGGTCAGACGGTCACCGATACGGCGACGGGCAGCGACTCGTACCCGCGCAGCACCCGCGTCTTGCGGCGCCGCGGCTCGCCGGCGACGGTGAGGCCGGGGTGGCGGTCGAAGAGGGTGCGCAGGCCGACCTCGCCCTCCAGCCTGGCCAGGGCGGCGCCGAGGCAGTAGTGCACGCCGCCGGAGAAGGACAGGTGGTCGCGGGCGTTGGCGCGGGTGATGTCGAAGCGGCCGGGGTCGGTGAAGACGGCGGGGTCGCGGTTGGCGCCGCCGAGCATCGGCACGACCACGTGGCCCGGCTGCAGCTCGGTCCCGGCGATCTCCACGGGCCGCTGGCAGATGCGCGCCGAGTTCTGCACCGGGGAGTCGAACCGCAGCATCTCCTCCACGGCGCCGCGCCACCGCGACGGGTCCTCGCGCAGCAGCCGCAGCTGCTCGGGGTGGGCCATCAGCAGCGCGGCGCCGGTGCCGAGCAGGTTGACCGTCGTCTCGAAGCCGGCGGCGAGCAGCAGGCCCGCGGTGGCGAGCAGCTCGTCGTCGGTGAGCTGCTCGCCCTCGAGGTGCACCAGCTGGCTGAGCAGGTCGTCGCCGGGGTCGCGGCGCAGCCGCTCGAAGTGCCCGCGCATCCACGCGTTGCTCTGCCGGATGCCGATCTCGGTGCGCCGGTACTGCCGGTAGGTGAGCCCGAGGTCGAGCGTCGGCGCGGCCATGGTGCCCCAGTCGAGGAACTGCCGGCGCATGGACAGGGGCACGCCGAGGATGTCGGCGATGACGGTGACGGGCAGCAGCGCCGCGTACCGCTCCACCAGGTCGAACCGTGGGCCCAGGCCTTCCAGGAGCTCCTCGGCGGTCCGCTCGATCCTGGGCCGCAGCGCCTCGATCGCCCGGGCGGTGAAGACCTTCGAGACCAGCCGCCGGTACCGGGTGTGGTCCGGCGGGTCGGTGACGAGCATCGACGGCGGATCGACGGGGCCGATCGGGGCGGTGCGCCGGCCGAACCGCCACATGAGCGCGATCGGCGCCGGCAGCCGCCGGTCGTTGAACCCGACGCCGAACGCCTCGCTGCGCAGCACCGCCGACGCCACGTCGTGCCGCGCGGTCGCCCACATGATCCGCCCGCGGACCAGCGGCCCCTGCGCGCGGATGCTGTCGTAGAACGGGTAGGGGTCGGCGCGGACGGCGGGGTCGACGAAGAACCGCGCCTGCGGGTCGCCCCTCCGCGCCGCGGCGCTGATGCCCAGTCGCGCGAACCCGTGCTTCGTCGCCCACCGCACCAGCGTCCCGCTCATGGTACTAGACGGTACCATGAGCGGGGGTACGCGGTGGTCAGCCCGTCGAGCGGGGGCGGGTGGTGACGGCGGAGAGCGGGACGGCGACGTCCTCCAGGGACCTGCCCTCGGCGTCGACCCCGAGGAACCATTCGACGACGCCGCCGACGATCATGACCGCGGCGCCGATCAGGTAGCCGATGAAGAGCTTGCCGGGGTCCTGGCCCTCGCCGATGAGCCAGCCGTAGAAGATCGGGCCGATGGCGCCGAAGCACTGGGCGATGGCGAAGAACACGGCGATCGCCTGGGCCCGGATCTCGAGCGGGAAGATCTCGCTGACGGTCAGGTAGGCGGAGCTGGCGCCGGCCGAGGCGAAGAAGAAGATGACGCACCAGGCGAGCGTCTGCGTGAACGCGTTGAGCATCCCCGCGTCGAACATCCAGGCCGAGATGGCCAGGAGGATCCCGGAGAGGACGTACGTGCCGGTGATCATCTTGCGGCGGCCGAGGGTGTCGAAGAGGTGGCCGAGCAGGAGCGGGCCGGCCAGGTTGCCGACGGCGAAGGCGATCAGGTAGATCGGCGTCTTCTCCGCGTCGACGTCGTAGAACTTCGCCAGCACCAGCGTGTAGGTGAAGAAGATGGCGTTGTACAGGAAGGACTGGGTGATCATGAGGGTCGCGGACAGCGCCGACCGGGACGGTAGCTGCCGGAACAGGACCTTGATCAGCGACAGGTAGCCGTGCGAGGCGGACGGCTTGATCTCGATGGCGGCGCCCTCGTCGACCGGGGCGAGGGTCTGGCCCGAGCGCTCCACGTCGCGCTCGATCGACGCGATGCTCTCCTCCGCCTCCTGCTCGCGGCCGTGCATGATCAGCCAGCGGGGGCTCTCCGGCAGGTGCCTGCGCAGGTTCCAGATGAGCAGACCGATGATCGGCCCGATCAGGAACCCGAGCCGCCAGCTGATGTTGAGCGAGATGTGGTTCAGCAGGACGTACGTGCCGAGCGTGCCGATGATGGCGCCGCCCCAGTACGTGCCGTTGACGCCGATGTCGACGCGCCCGCGGTACTTCGCCGGCATCATCTCGTCGATCGCCGAGTTGATGGCGGCGTACTCACCGCCGATGCCGGCGCCGGCGATGAATCTCGTCAGGTAGAGGAAGATCAGGCTCAGGGTGCCGTTTCCCCAGGTGAGCGCGGTCAGCGCGTTGCCGGCGAGGTAGACGCCGAGGGTGACGATGAAGAGGTTCTTGCGGCCGAGCGCGTCGGACAGGCGGCCGAACACCAGCGCGCCGAAGACCTCGCCCAGCAGGTACACGGTGGCGATGGCGCCGACCTGCGTGCTGCTGAGCCCGAGGGTCTCCTGCTTGTTGAGCACCGCTCCGACGGCGCTCGCGATGGTGATCTCGAGGCCGTCGAGGACCCAGGCCGTGCCCAGCGCCAGCACCATTCTGGTGTGGAACGGGGCCCAGGTGAGCCGGTCGATCCGGGCGGGGATCAGGCTGCGGATGATGCCGCCGGTCGGCTCTGCGGCCGACTGAGGGCTGGATTGCGTTTCGGACAAGGTGCACCTCCCAGGATTCCCTGACCCGTTCCGTGCCCGCATCGGCGAGGCTCAAAACGCGGGTCTTGACGCTGGACCACCGATCGACCACGCTGAGTCCGAGAGAGCGCTCTCTTCCCTTCGGTACGACCGGACGCCGCCAGCACCGGCAACCGCCCTCCCGGTGCGTCGACCTGTGTGTCGGCTTGGTGCGGCGACGGTCCCGCACGCCCCCGTCCAAGCCCAGGGAGGCAGTCTCATGCGCAGATGGAAAGGCCGGCGCCTGGCCGGCCTGCTCGTCGCGGCCCTGATCGCCGGGTACGCCGCCATCACCGTCACGACAGAAGCCAGCGCCGCCGGCAGCCTGCTGTCGCAGGGCAGACCCACCACCGCGTCGTCGACGGAGAACGCCGCGTCCGGTGCGGCCCTCGCCACCGACGGCAACACCGGCACCCGCTGGTCCAGCGCGTTCAGCGACCCCCAGTGGATCCAGGTCGACCTCGGCGCGACCAACACGATCGACCAGGTCGTGCTCAACTGGGAGGCCGCGTACGCCCGCTCGTTCAGCATCCAGCTCTCCACCGACGGCAGCACCTGGACGACCGTCTACTCCACCACCACCGGCACCGGCGGCGTCCAGACCCTCAACGTGTCGGGCAGCGGCCGGTACGTGCGCATGAACGGCACCGCCCGCGCGACGGCCTACGGCTACTCGCTGTGGGAGTTCCAGGTGTACGGCACGGCCGGCGGCACCACCTGCGGCACCACGAACGCCGCACAGGGACGGCCGGCCACCGCGTCCTCGACGGAGAACGCCGCGTCGCCCGCGTCGGCCGCCTTCGACGGCAACACCGGCACCCGCTGGTCGAGCGCGTTCAGCGACCCCCAGTGGATCCAGGTCGACCTCGGCGCGACCGCGAGCGTCTGCCAGGTGGTCCTGAACTGGGAGGCCGCCTACGCGCGGTCGTTCACGATCCAGCTCTCCACCGACGGCAGCACCTGGACGACCGTCTACTCCACCACCACCGGCACCGGCGGCGTCCAGACCCTCACGGCGGCGGGCAGCGGCCGGTACGTGCGGATGAACGGCACCGCCCGCGCCACCGCCTACGGCTACTCGCTGTGGGAGTTCGCGGTCCGCACCACCGGCCCGGTGACGCCGACGTCCCAGCCGCCGACCTCGCAGCCGCCGGGGTCGTTCTGGGGCGACACCAGCTCCATCCCCAATCCGAGCAACGTCGTCATGGTCAAGGTGCTCAACCGCACCAACGGGCAGTACCCCGACAGCCAGGTGTACTGGAGCTTCAACGGCCAGACGCACAGCATCGCCGAGCAGCCCTACCTGGACATGCCGGCCAACTCCGCCGGCCGGATGTACTTCTACCTGGGCAGCCCGAACAGCCAGTACTACGACTTCATCGAGTTCACCGTCGGGCCGTCGGTCTTCAACGGCAACACCACCCGCGTCGACGCGTTCGGCCTGAAGCTGGCGATGCGGCTGCACGCCCGCGACGGCTACGACGTGCAGGTCGGCGAGGACCAGGCCACGTTCGCCGAGAGCCGCGCGGCGACGTTCCAGCGGTTCATCGACGAGGTGCCGGCCCAGTTCGACGTCCTGGCGCAGTCGCAGGCGCCGTACCGGATCATCGCGCCGGGCTCCGACCCGACGTTCCGCACCGGCGGCGTCAACGCGAACTACTTCACCGCGTACGCCTCGCAGTACGGCATCAACGCCCCGACGTCGGACGTCTTCGGCTGCGCCGGGGTGCTCGCCAACGACCCGGCGAACTGCGCCGCCCTCAACCGGCACGTGCGGCAGCTGCCGCAGTCGCAGTGGTCGACGCCGAGCCTGTACTACCAGGCCGCGCCGGCGAACTACTACGCCAAGTTCTGGCACGACCACGCCATCGACAAGCTCGCGTACGGGTTCCCGTACGACGACTACGCCGGCCAGTCGTCGTTCGTCTCGCACGAGCTTCCGCAGTGGCTGCTGGTGGCCGTCGGCTGGTAGCGCGGTGAAGCGACGCTGAGAAGCGGCACGACAAGCCGTACACGAGCGGCGAACGCGACGACGGGCACCCCTCGCACGAGGCAAGGGGTGCCCGCCGTCATGGCACCCGGAGGTGTCAGGCAGCTCCGCCCGGCTGGACGACGCCGTTCACCGTGAGGGTGTACGGCGCGTACTGCTGGACCTGCTCCGTCGGCTCGTCGTAGGCGACGACCGCCACGACCTTCGGGAACAGCGACAGCAGCGCCAGCTGGATCCAGTTGAGCGAGATGCTGTTCTTACCGGTGAACTCGAACTGCCACGCGAGGTGGTTGGCCTCGTCGATGCCGACGAGCTTCACGTGCCAGTTCTTGACCTTGACCGGGGTGATCTCCGTCGGCGAGTCGAACGGCGCCAGGCTGGAGCCGTCGCTCAGCAGGGTGCCGCCGAGCGTGATGTCGTCGATGAGCAGGCCGCCCTCGTTGACACCACCGTCGCTGACGTAACGGAAGCCCAGCAGGATCGACTTGCCCGCGTAGGCGGACAGGTTGAAGCTGTGCGCCTCGAAACCGTTCGTCGTGCCGTTCAGGCCGGGCCCGAGCGGCGCGTCGACGGTCTTGTCACCGGGGACCGCGGTGTAGGTCGTCCCACCGTCGGTGGAGACCACGACGTAGCCGTAGTCGTAACCGAGCTCGGCGCCGTACTTCGCCTGGAAGGTCAGCGTCGCGTTGGCGGCGGGGACCGTCACCGGGATGACCGCGGTGGCGTCGGTGTTGTTGGCGTTGCCCGAGAACAGCACCGAGTTGCCCGGCCGGTCGGGGTCGTTGTTCACCAGCGTCCAGGCCAGCGGGATCGCCGGCAGCTGGGTCGCGCCCGTGAACTTCAAGGACCGCAGGTCCTTGCCCTTGATGGCCGTGCCGTTCTTCTGCAGCAGCACGTAGTCGGCACCGTTGGGGGCCGCTCCGGGCACGCTGTAGCTCTGCGGGTTCGCCAGGTTCACCGAGGAGCGGACGCTCTTCGACGTGACCTTGGACTTGTCGGCGCCGAGCACGAGGCTGTAGCGCGAGTCGTCCAGGAGCTTGTCCAGCAGCACCGACGACTGGTAGTCGTGCAGCACCGTGTACGCGTCCTTGGCACCCTCGGCCTTCACGGCCGCGTCGACGCTCTTGATGCCCTGCAGGGCGGCGTCGCGGTGCAGCTTCTCGATGATGTCCTGACCGTAGTGGTCGTAGAGGTACAGCAGGAACTGGTATGCGTTGCCGTAGTCGGCGAGCACACCGGCGCCGCTGCCGCCCTCACCCCAGAGGTTGAGCGAGTTCTGGGGACCACCGCAGTCACGGGGGTTGGGGTTGAAGGGTGTCTGCACCGGGCCGTAGCCCTGGAAGCAGTACAGGTGGCTGTCGCCGCCCTTGTCGTAGACCGTCTTGGTGCCGTCGACGTAGCCGGTGAGCGTCTGCGCGAAGTCCGACAGACCCTCGTTGAGCCACGTCGACTCGTTCGGGTCGACGTAGGACAGCAGCAGGTGCTGCCACTCGTGCGCGAACGTGCCCTCGTAGAGGGTCGGCCGGGCCGGGCGGCTGGTGCAGACGTCACTGCTCGGCGCGTCGACGGGGTTGGCGCCGGTACGGTGCTCCCAGTCGA
Source organism: Dactylosporangium sp. NPDC000521 (assembly GCF_042898305.1). Taxonomy (NCBI): domain Bacteria; kingdom Bacillati; phylum Actinomycetota; class Actinomycetes; order Micromonosporales; family Micromonosporaceae; genus Dactylosporangium; species Dactylosporangium sp. NPDC000521. Next base: position 87,408 of record NZ_JBIAYW010000005.1, on the reverse strand, counting down.
ACGCGTCGATCGTCATGACGTTGCGGTCGAACAGTTCGTTGAACTGCGTCGAGAAGAAGCCGGCGATGTAGGTCGTGGCGGCCGGGAACGTGTAGTAGTTGTCGTCCCGGACGTTGTCGACCAGCGTGACGGTCTTCTCGCCGCCGCCGGTGTAGACGCCGCCGTTGCCGTTGGCGTCCGGTCCGAGCAGCGCGTTGCTGCCGTCACGGTTCGGCGGCGTGCTGAAGGCCGCGGTCTCCTTCGGGTACATGTTGGTGTCGAACTCGTGGATGAAGTTCGCCACCTGCGCGTCGGTGACCGTGGTCGTGTTCGGCACCGCGTTGCGGCAGTCGCCCGCCGGGAACGAGGTGTCGACCGCGACCCAGACCTCGATGTGCTCGCCGACACCGCGCAGGACGTAGTCCTTGCGGTACAGCCGGCCCTGGTAGTCGTCCGAACCCAGCCACTGACGGACCGTGCCGACCGCCGGGGTCTCCCCCGCGGCGAGCGAGCGCTTCTGCGTCGGCTTCGCCATCTTCGACGTGTCGACCAGCTTGCCGTCCAACGTGAACTGGGTCCGCGTCATGTGCCGCGTGTCGGACGTCTTGCTCGCACCGGACGCCGCAGGCGCCTTGGCCGGGGCCGCCGCGGCCGGGGATGCCGGCAGGGCGACGAGCACCGGCGCGGCGAGGACGACGACCGCGGTCGTGACCAGGCGTTTTCGCACCATGAAGCCTCCTCAAGTCGGTCGCCGCACCGGGCGGGGGTGACCGCAACCGGAAACGACAGACCGAACCCGTGATGATATTGACAAGGCACACTATCGCCGCGACATCGATCGGCAACGTTCGCATCGAATCGCGAGGGTGTAGACGAGGGATCGCGTGCATTCGGTGTGGTCAATACACGGATTCAGCAGGCGGGTGCCGCGCCGCCCGACGTCGACCCACGCGTTGTCCGTCAGCCGCAGCCCGTCCCAGAAGACGCCGTCGCCGAGGTCGATGCCCGCGGGGTTGGCGACGGTACGGCCGAACTGGTCCTTCCCGCCGTTGTAGCCGTTCTGGTACGCCGGTCCAGGCGACGTTGACGTCGTCGCCGCCGACGGCCCGCAGCTCGGCGCTCCAGGTGCTGGACGGGTCCGCGGACGCCTCGGGCTGCCCCGAGGTGGCATACGCGGGCGCGGAGACGGTCAGGAGCGCAAGGGCCGCGAGGGCGGGGAACCAGCGGTCCGACACCCCCGCAGCCAACCACTGACATCGATGACCGTCAAGATGTTGCGGGCCTGGGACCCCGCCGCTCCGGGCACGTAAGATTCACGGATGCCTCTGATCGTCGCCGTCGCACAGCCCGAGTGCGACGCCTTTGACGTGGCCGCCAACGCCGTCACCCATGCGGCGGTGGTCCACGCGGCGGGCGCAAGGGTCGTCGTCTTCCCCGAGCTGTCGCTGACGGGCTATGAGCTCGACGCCGACGTGGTGCCGGTGGACCACCCAGCCCTGTCCCCGCTCCTCGACGCCTGCCAGGACACGGGCACGCTCGCCCTGGCCGGCGCGCCGGTCGACGGCGCCGGCGGACCGCACATCGCGGTCCTGGCCGTGGACGGCGTCGCGGGCACGGTCACCGTCGCCTACCGCAAGGTGCACCTGGGCGCCTCCGAGCAGCGCCGCTTCCGGCCCGCCGACAGCCCCGCGGTCGTCACCGTCGACGGATACCGGCTGGGCCTCGCCGTCTGCAAGGACACCTCGGTCCCGGAGCACCAGGCCCGCACCGCCGCCCTCGGCATCGACGTGTACGCCGCCGCCACCTGCATGTCCGCCGGCGAACTCGCCGAGCAGGACGAGCGCGGCGCCCGCATCGCCAAGGCGCACGGGGTGTGGGTCGCGCTCGCCAGCTTCGCCGGCCCGACCGGGGACGGCTACGCCGACACCGCCGGCCACTCGACGATCTGGTCCCCGGACGGCACCGCCGTCGCGCGGACCGGCGCCGAGCCCGGCACCTTCGCCGTCACCACCCTCCCCTGAGTCCCATGATCCGGTAGACATGGTGTCGCTCTGGCGACCAGAACTCTTCCGGATCACGGAAACGGGGGCGGGGCGCGGTGCCGTAGCGTGGGCGGGGTGAGCGGCGCGGAGTTCGCGAAGGTGGAGCGCACCTCGGCGGCGGCGGGGGCGGTGCGCGCCATCCAGCAGATGATCGTCGACGGGCGGCTCACGCCGGGGCAGCGGCTGCCGGCGGAGCGGGAGCTCAGCGAGCTGCTCGGGATCAGCCGGCCGACGCTGCGCGAGACGATCCGGGCGCTCGTCGGGCTCAACATCCTGGAGAGCCGGCACGGCGCGGGCACGTTCGTCGCGGGGCTGTCCACGGCGGCGCTGCTGGAGCCGATGCGCTTCGTGATGGCGCTCAACGAGCGCACCGTGGAGGAGCTGTTCGAGGCGCGCCTGCTGCTCGAGCCGGCCCTCGCCGCCCTCGCCGCCCGGCGGGCCACCGACGAGCAGGTCGCCGCCATGCGGGCGGCGATCGGCGGCGGCGACCAGGTCGAGGCCGACGTGCTGCTGCACCGGCTGATCGCCGGCGCGTCGGGCAACGCGCTGCTCGCCGCGATGCTGGAGTCCCTCTCCGGCCTCGGCCGGTCGAGCCGGTCCATGACGTCGGGGCGGCCGGGCATGTCCGAGCGGACGGCCGAGGACCACGAGGCCATCGTCGCCGCCGTCGAGCAGCGGGACCCCGACGCCGCACGCCGGGCCATGGCGGCGCACCTGGAGCGGATCGCCGCCGTCGCCCGCGAACACCCCGAATTGGCTTGACCACTTGGCCACTTTGCTCGTACCGTGGCAGCCCATGAGACTTGCCAGGCTTGGACCCTCCGGTGCCGAACGACCCGTGGTGCTCGACGCCGAGGGCCGCGCGCGGAGTCTCGAAGGGCTGACCGCGGACATCGACGGTGGGTTCCTCGCGGCCGACGGGATCGCCCGCGTCCGCGACGCGCTCGACACCCTGCCCGTGCTGCCGGAGCAGGACCTCCGCCGGGGCGCGCCGATCGCCCGGCCCGGCAAGGTCGTCTGCGTCGGCCTCAACTACCGCGCGCACGCCGCGGAGTCCGGCGCCGAGCCGCCCGCCGAGCCGGTCGTGTTCATGAAGGCGGCCGACACGGTCGTCGGCCCCGACGACGACGTGCGCATCCCGCGCAACAGCGTCAAGACCGACTACGAGGTGGAGCTCGCGGTCGTCATCGGCCGCGAGGCGCGGTACCTCGACAGCCCAGCCGACGCCCACGCGTACATCGCCGGCTATGCCATCAGCAACGACGTCTCCGAGCGCGAGTTCCAGCTGGAGCGCGGCGGCCAGTGGGACAAGGGCAAGTCGTGCGAGACGTTCAACCCGCTGGGCCCCTGGCTCGTGCCCGCCGACGGCCTGACGGTGCCCGAGCTGCGCCTGCGGTCCTGGGTCAACGGCGAGCCCCGCCAGGACGAGCTCGCCGGCGACATGATCTTCGACGTGCCGCACCTCGTCTGGTACCTGAGCCAGTTCATGGTGCTGCGCCCCGGCGACGTCGTGAACACCGGCACGCCGGCCGGGGTGGCGATGGGCCTGCCCGGCCAGCCGTACCTTCGCGCCGGTGACGTGATGGAGCTGGCGATCGACGGCCTGGGCCGCCAGCGCCAGCGCCTCGTCTGACCGTCCGCCGCGACTGGCCGTCCCCCGCGCCTAGTCGTTCGCCGCCCCGGTGCGGGCGGTGAAGAGCAGGTACTCCCACTCCATCGCGCCGCCGCCGAGATCGTGGCGCCGGGCCAGGTCCAGCAGCGCCCCGTCGAGCGCGGCGACCGCCGCCGGGTCGCCGGCGTTCGCGGCGTAGACGGCGATCGTCGGGCCGTACGTGCGCTTGAAGAACTCCAGGAACGCCTCCGCCGTCGGGAACACCGTCACGCGCAGCATCCGCCGCTGCGCCACGACGTCGGTGACACGGTCGCCGAACAGGGCGCGGACGTGGGCCTCGTCGCCCCACAGCGGCGGCGGCTGGGCGCCGGGCGGCGGGGGCGGCGCGTAGGGCTTCATCGTCGCGAACATCTGCCCGATGAACCCCTGCGGCGTCCAGTTGATCAGCCCGATCGTCCCGCCCGGCCGCAGCACGCGGACGATCTCGTCGGCGCACACCTGGTGGTGCGGGGCGAACATCACCCCGACGCAGGACATCACGGTGTCGAACGCGCCCGCCTCGAACGGCAGCGCCTCCGCGTCGGCGGTCTGCCACTCGAGGGTGGCGCCGTGCCGCTCCGCGAGCCCCTTGCCGGCCTCCAGCAGCTCGGGGGTGAGGTCGGTGGCGACCACGTCGGCGCCGGCCCGCGCGGCCGGGATCGACGCGTTGCCCGAACCCGCGGCCACATCAAGGATCCGCTGCCCGGGCCCGGCGGCCACGGCCTCGGAAAGGACGGGCCCGAGCGACGGGATCACGTCCGCGGCGACCGCCGCGTAGTCCCCCGTCGCCCACATCGCCCGGTGCTTGCTCTTCAACGCCTGGTCGGCGGTCAGTTCTGTGATCTGCATGTCCTCGACGGTAGGAATCACCGCCGGGGCCGAACCAGTACAGGATCTGTACTAGTCGCCGAGACGACATTACGGTGCGCACATGGGAGCGTCGTACTACCAGTTCTGCCCGGTGGCCAAGACCATGGAACTGCTCGACGAGCGCTGGACCCTGCTCGTGGTCCGCGAGCTCGTGGGCGGCGACCGGCACTTCAACGACCTGCGCCGCGGCCTGCCCCGCATGTCCCCGACGCTGCTGTCGAAGCGCCTGCAGCACCTGGTCGCCGCCGGCGTCGCCGAACGCCACAAGTCGGGCGTCGAGGTCCGCTACCGCCTCACCCCCGCCGGCCAGGAGCTCGCCCCGATCGTCGCCGCGCTCGGCGAGTGGGGCATCCGCTGGATCGGCCACCTCGGCGACCAGGACCTCGACCCGAAGATCCTGCTGTGGGACATGCACCGCCGGGTCGACCACGACGCCGTCCCCGCCGGCCGGACCGTCATCCAGTTCGAGTTCCCGGCCGTCGCCGCCTCCCTGCGCAACTGGTGGCTCGTCCTCACCCCCACCGACGCCGACGTCTGCGACGCCGACCCCGGCTTCGACGTGGCCGTACGCGTGACCGCCGACCTGCGCAGCATGGTCGAGGTCTGGCTCGGCGACCTGGACTGGTCCGACGCCCTGCGCTCCGGCGCCGTCACCATCCAGGGCCCGCCCGACCTGCGCCGCGACGTGCCCGCCTGGTTCAAGCTGATCTCCTTCGCCGGCGTCCCCCGCGCTCCACGCTCCGAGCGTCCGATCAATTCGCGCTGAAACGCCGATCAAGTTGTACTCTTAAGCTGCCATGTGGCAGGGTGAACGAGTGACCCTTCAGGACGTGCGCATCGTCGATGCCCCCGCCGCATGACAGGCTGGTGACGCCAGCAGCCACCGGGAGGTGCATGACCACATGAGCTTCGCTCCGCTCGACCATGACGGCCCCTGGTCCGAAGACGAATACCTCGCCATCGACCCCGCCGGGCATCGCATAGAGCTGATTGACGGGAGTCTGTTGTTGAGCCCGGCACCGAAGAACCGGCACCAGCTGCTGTCATCACTCCTTTGGGCGGCGTTCGACGAACGTGCCGCCGAGGCAGGTCTATTCGCCCTGGAGGGGGTCAACGTCCGGCTCGGCTCCGGCCGCATCCTTATCCCGGACCTCATCGTGGCCGACGTCGACGGAGGCGACGACACGATCGCCGCCGACGACGTGATGCTCGCCGTCGAGATCGCCTCACCGAGCACCGCCGGCGTGGACCGCTTCATCAAGATGCCGCTGTATGCGGCCGCAGGAATCGCCTGGTATCTGGTCGTTGAGCAGGAATTGTCGGGAGCGGTCACGATGCACGTGCATCGACTGGAAGGCGGGCGATATGACGAGGAGGCGAAGGTAGGACCGGGCCAAACGCTCAACCTCACGAAGCCTCTCGACGTCACCCTGGATCCAGACGCGCTGCTGCGCCGAATCGCGCGTCGCCAGGCCTGAACAACGCGAGCCGCACGGCTACGGGGCCGGAACCTCGGTGATGGCGGTGTAGACGGGCTTTCCCTCGGCGCGGGCCTGGGCGACCATCTCGTCGGCGCCGGCGGAGCGGCCGCCGATGCGCAGGACGGCGTCGCAGTGGGTGAGGAGGCGGGCGGAGATCGGGTGGAAGATCTCGTCGAAGACGGGGTCGCCGACGGTGGTGGAGCCGGCACGCTCGATGAGGGGCAGGGCCAGGGCCTCGCCGGTGACGGGGAGGTGGCCGGCGCGGAAGAGGGTGACGGCGGCGTCGTTCATGGCGTCGACGTTGGCCTGGAGCTTGGTGGGGTCGTCGCCGGTGCCTGAGCGGTACGGGCCGGCTACCAGGATCATCATGATGGGGACTCCTCAGGGTTGTCGGTGGTGATGACGTCGACGCCGGCCGCGCGCAACGCTGCGAGCGTCTCGGCCGCCGCGTCCGGATCGGCGGCGCCGCCGTGGGGACTGGCACTGCCGGAGGGAGCGCCGCCGGCAGATGCGGTGCTGCTGGAGGTGGCGTCCGCGGGGGCGGCCGGAGGTGCCGCGGCGGACGTGACGAAGATGTCGGCGGCGGACAGTGGAGCGACCCGGGCGAACGCCTGGACGCCCAGCTTGCTGGCGTCGGCGACCACGACGGTCCGGCCGGCGCGGCGCAGGGCGGCGCGCTTCACGGCGGCGTCGTCCAGGTCGAACTCGGACCAGCCCAGGTCGTGATGGACCGCGCCGATCGACATGATGAACGTGTCGAAGCGCAGCTGGTCCAGGGCGCTCAGGGCGAGCGGGCCGACCAGGCTGCGCTCCCCCGCGCGGGACTCGCCGCCGAGGATCAGCAGCCTGATGCCGGGCTGGTCGGCGAGGCGCACCGCCGCCTGCAGGCTGAGCACCGCCACGGTCAGCGGCCCCTCGGGGGAAGGGGCGGCGCCGAATCGGGTGGCCAGGGCGGCGGCCACCGCGGCGGTCGTGGTGCCGGCGTCGAGCAGGACGGTGCTGCCGGGAGCGATCAGGGCGGCGGTGGCCGAGGCCAGGCGGGCCTTCGTCGCGGACCGCCACTGGGCGCGGACGTCGAAGCCCGCCTCGTCGGCCGGGACGTCCAGGGCGACGGCGCCGCCGCGGACGCGACGGACCAGGCCCTGCTCCTGCAGCTGGTCGAGGTCGCGGCGGACGGTCATCTCCGAGACGCCGAGGCGGGTGGCGAGCTCGGCCAGGGTCAGCCGGCCACTGCCGCGGACGAGGCGGAGGGTGAGGTCGAGTCGATCCGGTGCGGGCACGGCACCGAATCTAACATGATCTTGTGAAGTTTGAAAGATCTGTGTGAGGTTACGCGACCGGGGTCGGTTGGCGGGCGGCCTTGGACGGTGCCGGCACCGCCCGGCGGCGGAGGACGGCGTACGTGAGGGCGCCGAGCGGGATGATGATCCAGCAGGACAGCAGCCGGTAGACGAGCATCGCGGCGGCGGCCGGGCCCTGCGGCGCGCCCGCCGAGATCAGACCGGCCAGCAGGGCGACCTCCACCACGCCGATGCCGCCGGGGCTGATCGGCACCTGCCGGACCAGCTGCACCGTCAGGTACACCGTGGCCAGCGCGACCACGCTGACGTCGACGCCGAACGCGGCGGCCGTCGCGGCCAGGCACGCGAAGTCCAGCCCCCAGTTGACGGTGGCGTGCACCAGCGAGACCACCCAGGAGCGCGGCGGCAGGCGGCGCAGGTCGGCGACGGTGCGCGCGACCGACGCCCTGGCCCGCGCGACCAGGCCGCGGGGCGCCCGGTCGGCCGGCTCGTCGTCGAGCGCGGGCGCGGGCGGCAGCGGGCCGCGGAAGAGCAGGAAGTCCAGGCCGAACACCACGCTGGCGCCCACCAGCAGGGCGATGACCAGCACGAGCGTATGGCCGGTGCCGGTGACGCCGCCGCGCGGGACGAGCACGACCGCGCCGTACATGAGCAGCAGCGCCAGGCCGGACAGCAGCGACGACAGGACGGCCACGGCTCCGGCGGTGCGCCGGGTGGCGCCGGCGGTGCGGAACTGGCGGAACGCGAAGCCCGCGGACACGGCGGAGCCGGCCGGCAGGCTGAAGGAGATCGCGGAGCGGGTGAAGGTGACCGCGACGGCCCGCGGCACCGACATCCGCACCCCGAAGCCGGCGAGGAGGCGGCGCTGCTGGAGCGCGAAGTGCCGCAGGGAGACCAGCTCGGCGACCGCGGCGAGCACCAGCCACCACGGGCTCGCCGAGGCGATGGTGCCGGCGATCTGGCCCGGGTCGGGCAGCTTGTCCTTGAGCGTGACCGTGGCCATACCAAGCACGACGAGCAGTGCGGCGATCCGCAGCGCCCGTTTCGTGCTCACACCGAGTACTGTCCCATCCTTTGGTTGCGGTGCGGCCACATGGCCGGCAGCAAGTGCGTTGCGCTCGTCACGCGCGGAGGGTGAAGCCATGGAAGGCTGGAGGCCATGAAGCGCCTGGCGAAGGTCGACCTCCACGACACGTTGCCCAAAGCGGAGGCGAGCCGCCGGCTCGCGGCGGCCCAGGAGCGGCTGCTGCGGCTCCGGCTGACGCTCGGCGGGCAGATCGGTGGCGACAAGGCACGGCTCGGGCCGCCGCTGTGCGTGCTGTTCGAGGGCTGGGACGCCTCCGGCAAGGGCGGCTCGATCAAGCGGCTCGTCGACCACCTCGACCCGCGGCACGTGCGGGTGGCGCAGTTCGCGGCGCCGACGTTCGACGAGAAGCGGCACCACTTCCTGTGGCGGTTCTGGCCGGTGCTGCCCGGCTGGGGCGGGATGACGGTCCTGGACCGGTCCTGGTACGGCCGGGTCCTCGTCGAACGCGTCGAGGGGTTCGCGACCGAGCAGCAGTGGGGCCGCGCCTACGACGAGATCGTCGAGTTCGAGCGGACGCTCGCCGCCGAGGGCATGATCATCGTGAAGTTCTGGATGCACATCTCCAGCAAGGAGCAGCTGCGCCGCTTCGAGAGCCGGCGCGACGACCCGCTGCGCTCGTGGAAGCTCACCGACGAGGACTGGCGCAACCGGGAGAAGCGGTCCGCGTACAAGCACGCGGTCGAGGACATGCTGGCCCGCACCGGCCACCCGGCCGGGCCGTGGCACGTCATCCCCGGCGACGACAAGCCCACGGCCCGGGTGCTCGTGGTGGAGCAGGTCTGCGCCGCGGTCGAGGAGGCCCTGGACCGCCACGGGATGGTGCTGCCGGAGTGAGCACGGCTACCGGGCGGACGCGCCGCCGTCGACGTACATGACCTCGCCGGTCATGAAGCTGGACGTGTCGGAGCCGAGGAACAGCACGGCCTTCGCGATCTCGTCGGGAGTGGCGGCCCGGCCGAGCGGCACGCCCGCCACCAGGTCGGTCGAGCCGGCCGCCGTCTCGTACCGCTGCAGCATCGGCGTCCGGACGGGCCCGGGCGCGACGGCGTTGACCCGGATGCCGGTGCCGGCCGCCTCCAGGGCCGCCGAGCGGGTGAGCCCGTCGACCGCGTGCTTGCTGGCGGCGTAGACGGCCGAGCCGGGTGCGCCCTGGTGGCCGAGGACCGACGAGACGTTGACGATGCTGCCGTGGCCCTGCTCGGCCATGACCCGCAGCTCGTGCTTCATGGTCAGCAGGGTGCCGAGCACGTTGGTGTCGAAGATCGCGGCGTACGTGTCGGCGGTCTGCTCCACCACGGCACCCGGGGTGCCCTCGGTGCCGGCGTTGTTGACCGCGACGTCGAGGGAGCCGAAGCGCGTGACGGTGTCGTCGACCAGCTGGCGGACGTCGTCCTCACTCCGCACGTCGGCGTGCATGAAGACGGCGCCCTCGGGCAGCTCGGCGTCGTGGCGGCCGGCGACCACCACGTCCGCGCCCTGGCTCACGAACGCCTCCGCGGTGGCCCGTCCGATGCCGGTGAGGCCACCCGTGATCAGCACAGTTGTCATGCGCGGGTAGGTCCCCCGCGACGCGTTCGATATGCCTAACTGTTCTCGCGGATGTACTGCTGCGGGTCCTTGTCGCGGAACGTGAGGCCCTTGCCGCTCGGGTGCTCGCCGTAGAACGTGATCCACTGCGCGCCGAGCGACACCCGCAGGTCCATGTCGGCGTGCTTGCGGAAGTCGGGCAGCACCTCGTCCTCCTCCTCGGCGAGGTGCTCGCTGTTCTCGGTGCGGGCCTCCCACACCGCCTTCCACCATTCGTCGGAGCCGACCTTCCGGGAGCGGGTCGCCTCGATCGCGTCACGGATCTTGTTGTGGTCCTTGATCGCGTCGTCGGTCTCCTCGTCGGCGTCGTCGGAGCGCTTGAGCAGATGCGGGTACAGGATCCGCTCCTCGGCCTCGGCGTGGATCTCCAGGTGCAGGGCCAAGGACTCCCACACGGCGGTGAGCTGCTCCTCACCGCGGGCGTCGTCGAGGCGGGCGAAGCCGCGGCGGAACGCGTGATGGTCGTCCAGAATGAGTGCGGTGATGTCCTCCATGCCCGCATCATCACCCGCGGGGCGAAATCCGAAACGCGCTCCGCCATGATGTCCCGATGAACACGCTGCGCGCGAGGCTTCCCGACTGGATCGCGGGCGGACTGCTGGCCGTGGCCGTCCTGTGCGCCGTCGCCGCCGTCTCCGCGGCGCTCGGGTCGCGGGTCCACCCCGTGCGGGTCACGGTCGACGCGCTGCTGCTGCCTGCGCCCGCGAACCTCGGCTACGCCGCGACCCTGGCGACCCTGGCCGCCGCCGTGCACAACCGCAAGCGCGTCATCTACTGGATCCTGGTGCTGTTCCTCGGCGCGCAGGTCCTGTTCGACGTGTTCGTGCTGCTCGGTGGTGCCGAGCGCGGTGAGGAGGCGCGGGAGCTGCGACTGCCGTGGCACGGCGTGGCGGCCGGCCTGGCCAACGTTGTCATCACGTCCGTGCTGCTGGTGCTGCTGTGGCTGGCCCGCGACGGGTTCTCCGCCCGCGTGCAGCGGGCCAGCCTGCCGAAGGCCCTCGTGACCCTCGGCGCGCTGCTCAGCGCGTTCACGCTGCTCGGCTGGGGTCTGGTCGAGCTGTTCCCGGGCTCGCTCGGGGCGGGGGCGGGGCGCCTCGCGTACAGCGGCAAGACCGTCCTCGGCGGGGCGTTCGGCTTCGACGTGGGGCTGCACGGCCGGGCCCCCGGCTGGGTCAACCTGATCCTCGGCGCGTTCGGCGCGATCGCCCTGTTCTCGGCCCTGTTCGCGCTGCTGCGCTCGCAGCGGGCCACCGCGTCGCTGGACGCCGACGAGGAGCGGCGCGTCCGGCAGCTGCTCGCCGCGTACGGCCGCCGCGACTCGCTCGGCTACTTCGCGACCCGCCGGGACAAGGAGGTCGTGTTCTCCCCCACCGGGCGCGCCGCCGTCACGTACCGGGTGGTCTTCGGCGTCTCCCTCGCCAGCGGCGACCCGCTCGGCGAGCCCGACGCGTGGCCGCCGGCGATCGAGGCGTGGCTGCGGGAGGCCCGCGACTACGCGTGGACCCCGGCGGTGATGGGCGCGAGCGAGGAGGGCGCGACCGCGTACGCCCGCGCCGGGCTGCGCGTCATCGAGCTCGGCGACGAGGCGATCCTGCACGTGCGCGACTTCGACCTCGAGGCGCCGCGGCTGCGGCAGGTCCGCCAGGCGGTGCACCGGGTCGAGCGGGCCGGATACACGGTGCGGATCCGCCGGCACGCCGACATCGGCGCGCAGGAGATGGCGCGGATCATCGAGCTCGCCGCCCGCTGGCGGGACACGGAGACCGAGCGCGGCTTCTCGATGGCGCTCGGCCGGCTCGGCGACCCCAACGACGGCCGGTGCGTGCTCGTCGAGGCGCACAACCGCGACGGCCGGGAGGTGGCGCTGCTGTCGTTCACGCCGTGGGGCGCCGACGGGCTGTCCCTCGATCTCATGCGCCGCGACCGGGCCAGCGACAACGGCCTGATCGAGCACATGGTGGCCACGCTGATGCGGGAGGCGCCGCGCCTCGGCGTCGAGCGGGTGTCGCTGAACTTCGCGGTCTTCCGGGCCGTGTTCGAGGAGGGCGCGCGGATCGGGGCCGGTCCGGTGCTGCGGCTGTGGCGGGCGTTGCTGCTCTTCGCGTCCCGGTGGTTCCAGCTGGAGTCGCTGTACCGCTCCAACGTGAAGTACAACCCGCAGTGGCTGCCGCGGTTCCTGTGCTTCGAGGACGTCCGGGACCTGGCGAAGGTCGGCCTCGCGTCGGCGGCGGCCGAGGGGTTCCTGGTCGTGCCCAACCTGCGCACCCTGCTGCGGCGGGGCACGCCGGTCTCCAGCGAGGCGCCGCGGGAGCTGATCGAGGTCGAGGCCGCCCCCGTCCACCTGCACCGGCGGCCGGAGCAGGTCAGGGTCCGGCTCGCCAAGGTCGAGGCCCTGCGCCGGGACGGCGTCGACCCGTATCCGCCGGGGTTCGCCCGTACCCACGAGATCGCCGCGATCCGCGCATCGCACGCCGGCCTCCCGCCCGGCACCGACACCGGCGAACGGGTCGGCGTCGCCGGCCGGGTGGTGCGGCTGCGTGACCACGGCGGCCTGTGCTTCGCCACCCTGCGCGACTGGTCCGGCGACCTGCAGATCATGATCAGCGGCGACCCGTCGTTCGCGGCCACGGTCGACCTCGGCGACCACGTCGGTGTCGGCGGCGTCGTCGGTACGACGAAGCGCGGCGAACTGTCCGTCCTGGCCGACGACTGGCGCCTCACCGCCAAGTGCCTGCGCCCCCTGCCGGACAAGCACCGCGGGCTCGCGGACCCGGAGGCCCTGGTCCGGCAGCGGCACGTCGACCTGATCGTCAACTCGGCGCCCCGCGACATGGTGCGGCTGCGCTCGGCGGTCGGCTTCGCGCTGCGCACCGCCCTGCACGGCCGCGACTACGTCGAGGTGGAGACGCCGGTGCTGCAGCGGGTGCACGGCGGCGCCAACGCCCGGCCGTTCGTGACCCACTCCAACGCCTACGACATGCGGCTCTTCCTGCGGATCGCGCCCGAGCTGTACCTCAAGCGCCTCGCCGTCGGCGGGGTCGAGCGGGTCTTCGAGATCGGCCGCAACTTCCGCAACGAGGGTGTCGACGCCACCCACAACCCCGAGTTCACGATGCTGGAGGCCTACGAGGCGTACGGCGACTACACCACGATGCGCGATCTGGCCCGGTCGCTCGTCCTGGCCGCCGCGGCCGCGGGCCCGGGGTTCGTGCTCACCCGCGGCGACGACGTCGTCGACCTGCGCGACGAGTGGCCGGTGGTCCCGGTGTACGAGGCGGTCTCGCGCGCCTGCGGCACCGCGGTGACGCCGGACGACCCGGTCGACGGGCTCCGGGCCGTCGCGGATCGGCACGGTGTCGCCTGGCAGGACGGGTGGACCCACGGCCAGCTGGTCCTGGAGCTGTACGAGCGCCTGGTCGAGGGCACCACGGTCCGGCCCACGTTCTACACCGACTTCCCCGTCGACGTGTCGCCGCTGACCCGCCAGCACCGCGACGACCCGCGCCTCGCCGAGCGCTGGGACCTGGTCGCGTTCGGGATGGAGCTCGGCACGGCGTACACGGAACTGGTCGACCCCGTCGAGCTGCGCGCCCGGCTCACGGCCCAGTCGCTGCGGGCGGCGGCCGGTGACCCGGAGGCGATGTCGCTGGACGAGGACTTCCTGGACGCGTTCGAGTTCGCGATGCCGCCGAGCGGCGGGCTGGGCCTCGGCGTCGACCGGCTCGTCATGATGTTGACCGGCCGGACGATCCGCGAGACGCTGCCGTTCCCACTCGTGAAGAAAAGTTCGGTCCAGGATGTTTGAGCCACGCCTCGTGGGGAAATGTGGTCCTGATGCGCGTCAGTGACGAAAGTCCGACGCTCGACGTGCTCGAGCAGTTGTCCGCCGCCACCGACCGGGTGACCTTCGAGTCGCTCCTGCGCCAGCTCGGGCTGCCCGAGGGGGTCCTCCGGGGGCGGTTGCGCAGCCTCGTGGACCGCGGCTGGGTCGTCGCCGAGCCTGACGACAGCTACGCCATCGGCGTCGTGGCGCTGCGCCCGGGCAGTGCCTACCTGCTGACCGACCGCGCCGTCCGGCTCGCCGCGCCGCTCCTGGCGCAGCTGCGGGACCGGCTCGACGAGGCGGTGCGCCTGGTGCGCCTCGACCCGCCCAGCATCGTCTGCATCGCCAGCCGGGAGTCGTCGCACGACACGTCCGGCTCCGCCGTCGGCCGGCGGATGCCCGCCTACGCCTCCGCCGGCGGAAAGGCGATCCTCGCCGGGCTGCCCCGGGAGCGGGTCGTCGCGCTGCTGGACCTCGAGTTCCGGGCCCACACCAGCGAGTCCGTCGCCGACCGGGCGGCGCTGTTCGAGGAACTGGCCGAGACCAGGGCCCGCGGGTGGGCGTACGAGCGCGGCCAGTTCCAGCCGGGGGTCGGCTGCGTCGCGGCGATCGTGCCGGGCACCACCGACGCGATCAGCGTGGGCGTGCCGCTCGCCCGGCTCACCGACGACCACGCCGTCGAGATCGCCGCCAATGTGGTCCGCACCACCGACGAGCTCGGCGAGGCATTGCGCCGCTGACGGGATGACATAGATCCATTCCCGGTACGATGGGGTATGAACGTCGAGCGCACCGACCTCCCCGGCATCGGCACGAGCCACGTGGTGACCACCGCCCGTGGCCGCCGCATCGGTATCGTCTCCCACCGCAGCGGGCGGCGTGATCTCGTCATCTACGACAAGGAAGACCCCGATACCAGCGTGGTATCCGTGGCCCTGTCCGCGGAGGAGTCCAACACGGTCGCCGAGTACCTCGGCACCGCGCGGATCGTGGAGCACCTCGCGGAGCTGCAGCGGCAGGTCACCGGGCTCGTCACCGAGCAGCTGGTGCTGGCGCCGGGCTCACCGTACGACGGCCGCACCCTCGGCGACACGCAGGCCCGCACCCGCACCGGCGCCTCGATCGTCGCCGTGCTGCGCGGCGGGACCGTGCACGCGAGCCCGCGACCCGACTTCGGCCTGGTCGCCGGCGACACGATCGTCGTGGTGGGCACAGCCGCCGGCACCGAGGGCGTCGCGACGCTCCTCACCGACGGATAGGGGCCGCCGGTGCACCACGACACGATCCTCATCGAGCTCGGTGCCGTCATCCTCGCGCTGGGCCTGCTCGGCGCCCTCTCGCTGCGATTCTCGATCTCGCCCATCCCGCTGTACCTGCTCGCCGGTCTCGCGTTCGGCGCCGGCGGCGTGCTGCCCCTGACCACCAGCACCGAGTTCATCTCCGCCGGCGCGGAGATCGGCGTCATCCTGCTGCTGTTCACGCTCGGCCTGGAGTACACGGCCCCGGAGCTCGTCGGCACCCTGCGCTCCTCCGCGCCCGCCGGCATCGTCGACCTCGTGCTCAACGCCGCGCCGGGCGTCGCGGCCGCGCTCATCCTCGGCTGGGGGCCGGTCGCCGCGGTCGCGATGGGCGGCATCACGTACGTGACGTCCTCCGGCATCACCGCGAAGATCCTCGCCGACCTCGGCTGGCTCGGTAACCGCGAGACCCCGGTCGTGCTGTCGCTGCTGGTCTTCGAGGACCTGATGATGGCGCTGTACCTGCCGATCCTGACCGCCCTGCTGGCCGGTGTCGGCGTGCTCGGCGGCGCCGCGACCCTCGCCATCGCCGCCGCCACGATCAGCGCCATCCTCCTCGTCGCGCTGCGCTTCGGGAAGATCGTGGAGCGGTTCGTCGCCTCCGACAGCGACGAGGTGCTGCTGCTCAAGGTGCTCGGCCTGACCGTGCTCGTCGCCGGCGTGGCCGAGCTGCTGCAGGTGTCCGCGGCCGTCGGTGCCTTCCTCGTCGGCATCGCGCTGTCCGGGCCCCTCGCGCACACCGCGCGGGAGCTGCTGACGCCGCTGCGGGACCTGTTCGCGGCCGTGTTCTTCGTCTTCTTCGGCCTGCAGACCGACCCGCGGGCGCTGCCTCCGGTGCTCGGCATCGCGGCGCTGCTCGCGCTCGCCGGGATCGTGTCGAAGATGGCGACCGGGTGGATCGCGGCCCGGCGGGCCGGGGTGGCGATCACCGGCCGGGTCCGGGCCGGCGCCGCGCTGCTGCCGCACGGTGAGTTCAACATCGTCATCGCGGGGCTCGCGGTCGCCGCCGGCACCAATTCGAAGCTCGGGCCGCTCGCCGCCGCTTACGTGCTCATCCTGGCGATCCTCGGCCCCCTCGCGGCCCGCGCGGCGGAGCCCCTCGCCCGGCTCTACCTTCGCAAGCGCAAGCGACCGGCCACCACGTAACGGCTCGACAAGTCTGCCCGAAATACGGAATTTCCCTTAAGTGTCCGCCTTTGCCCAGGTCAGCGTGTTTGGCTCTGCGCGGAGGTTGCCACGGCATCGCGGCCGTGGCGGACAGGGGGAATCACCATGTTGAAGCACACGAAGCTGCTGCCGGCCGTCGGCGCCGCCGCACTGCTCGCGACGCTCGTCGGCGCGCCGCCGGCGTCCGCCGCGGGTGCCGGCGGTCCCGGCGGCTTCGGCAGCGCCACCTTCTCGTCGAAGAAGGCGCCGGCGGCGGCGTGCAAGGAGCTGACGACGGACGGCGGCTTCGAGACGCCGAAGGTCAAGGGCGCGGACTGGATGCTGTTCGACGAGGACGACGTGCCGGGCTGGCGCACCGACGACCCGCAGGGCCAGATCGAGATCTGGAGGAGCGGCATGGACGGCGTGCCGGCCCGCTTCGGCACCCAGTTCGCCGAGCTCAACGCCACCGGCTCCGGCAACTCGATCTACCAGGACATCAAGACCAAGCCCAACTCGAAGATCTACTGGTCCTTCTGGATCCGGGCCCGGAACACCTCCGCCGGCAAGGACGTCGACGCGACCCAGATCCACTTCGGCCGCACGCCGAAGAACGACAACGGCAACGTCAACGGCGTCGGGTCGACCTTCGCGTACATGAACACCGCGACCGACGCCTCGTGGCGGCGGCTGTCCGGCTGGTACCAGACGGGCTCCAACCAGACGATGACCCGGGTCACGCTGACGGCCGTCGAGAGCGCCTCGACCGACGAGGGCTACGGCAACCTGGTCGACGGCCTCACCATCGTCGACAACAAGAAGTGCATCTAGTTCTTTCGGGGGGCGCCTCTTTCGGGAGGCGCCCCTTTTCTGTGACCTGGTACATAACGTGCTTTTATAAGTGCGTGATAAAAATTGAGTCATGGTCCTCGTTGATTCCGCGCGGCTGACGACTGCCGTCGAGCGGCTGTTCAGCCTGCTCCGGCAGGGCAACCCGCCCAACGACATCAGCCTGACGGCCGCGTCGACGCTGCGCCGGCTGGAGCGCGAGGGCCCACGCCGGCTCACCGAGCTCGCCACCGCGGAGGGCGTCACGCAGCCCGCGATGACGCAGCTCGCCCAGCGCCTCGAGCGCGACGGCCTCGCCGAACGCACCCCGGACCCCACCGACGGCCGGGTCGTGCTCGTGCGGGTCACCCGGGCCGGCCGCGACCTGCTCGCCCGCCGCCGCGCGGTGCGCGCCGCACACCTGGAGGAGCTGCTGTCGTCACTGTCCGCCGACGACCAGGCCCTGATCTCGGCCGCGCTGCCCGCACTGGAAAGGCTCGCACCGTGACTTCGACGCTTCCCGGCCTCCGTGGCGCGCTGGTCGGCGGGACCGACCACCCGCACTACAAGTGGGTCGCGCTGTCCAACACCACCCTGGGCATGCTGATCGCCACGATCAACTCCTCGATCGTGCTCATCTCGCTGCCCGCCATCTTCAACGGCATCCACCTCGACCCGCTCAGCCCCGGCAACGTCAGCTACCTGCTGTGGATGCTCATGGGCTACATGCTCGTCAGCGCCGTCCTCGTGGTGACCCTCGGCCGCCTCGGCGACATGTACGGCCGGGTCCGCATCTACAACGCCGGCTTCGCGCTCTTCACGATCACCTCGGTCGCGCTCTCCCTCGACCCGTTCGACGGTGGCGGCGGCGCCCTGTGGCTGATCGGCTGGCGTGTCCTGCAGGCCGTCGGCGGCTCGATGCTCATGGCCAACTCCGCCGCGATCCTCACCGACGCCTTCCCCACCGCCCAGCGCGGCATGGCCCTCGGCGTCAACATCGTCGCCGGCATCGCCGGCTCCTTCATCGGCCTGGTCCTCGGCGGCCTCCTCGCCGAGTGGAACTGGCGTGCCATCTTCTGGGTCAACGTCCCCATCGGCGTGATCGGCACCATCTGGGCGTACCGCTCCCTGCACGACACCGGCGTGCGACGGCCCGGCCGCATCGACTGGTGGGGCAACCTCACCTTCGCCGTCGGCCTCACCGCCCTGCTCGCCGGCATCACGTACGGCATCCAGCCCTACGGCGGCCACAGCCAGGGCTGGACCAACCCGTGGGTGCTCGCCGGCCTCATCGGCGGCGTCGCCGTGCTCGGCCTCTTCACCTGGATCGAGACCCGCGTCGACTCGCCGATGTTCCCCCTGGGCCTGTTCCGCAACCGGGCCTTCGCCTCGGGCAACATCGCCAGCCTGCTCGCCTCCGTCGCCCGCGGCGGCCTGCAGTTCATGCTCATCATCTGGCTGCAGGGCATCTGGCTCCCCCTGCACGGCTACCGCTACGAGGAGACCCCGCTCTGGGCCGGCATCTACCTGCTGCCGCTCACCGTCGGCTTCCTCGCCGCCGGCCCCATCGCCGGCCACCTCTCCGACAAGTACGGCCCGCGCCTCTTCGCCGCCGGCGGCCTGCTCGTCATGGCCCTCTCGTTCGGCGGCCTGCTCATCCTGCCGACCGACTTCAGCTACTGGGCCTTCGCCGCCCTCGTCTTCCTCAACGGTCTCGGCGGTGGCCTCTTCGCCGCCCCCAACACCTCCCTCATCATGTCCAGCGTCCCCGCCCACCTCCGCGGCGCCGCGTCAGGCATGCGGGCCACCTTCCAGAACGCCGGCATGGTCCTCTCCATCGGCGTCTTCTTCTCCCTCATGGTCGCCGGCCTCTCCAGCTCCCTCCCCGCCACCCTCGACACCGGCCTCACCGCCCAGGGCGTCCCCGCCACCGCGGCGCACACCATCTCCAACCTCCCGCCCGTCGGCACCCTCTTCGCCGCCTTCCTGGGCTACAACCCGATCGCCGCCCTGCTCGGCCCGCAGCTGCTGGCCCACCTCCCGGCCGCGAACGCCGCGACCCTCACCGGCCGCGAGTTCTTCCCCCACCTGGTCTCCGGCCCCTTCCACGACGGCCTGGTCATCGTCTTCTGGCTGGCCATCGCCATGTCGGCCGTCGGAGCCCTCGCCTCCCTCATCAAGACCCGCCCCGCGCGGGCGGAGAACGCGGTCGCTGAGTAACGCCACGGACCCAGCGGCCCGGAGAACGGGCCGGCGCCTCTGTGGGGAGGTGCCGGCCCGTCTGCCTGTGCTGCGCGCCTACCGCGTCCCGCAGTGGTTGGATGAGCCGGTGAGCACACCATGGGACGACGACTTCACCCCGTCAACCGCCGCCCGCAACACCTTGCGGTGGGCCCTCGAGATGGGCGCCTCGACCCTGGGCGAGGCCTACGACATGCTCGAACAGCTCTCCCTCAGCAACGACGTCCCCGAGGTCCTGGGCCATGACGACACCATCGAGGACGTCCGCGAGGAGCTCGACTTCGCCCTCGACACCGCCGGACCGGACACCCCGCTGACAGCCCTGCTCTGACCGGGAGCCCAGCCACCCCTCGACAGCTCGCCTGAACCGGCCGGCGGGCGGTGGGTCAGGTGTGGGGATGGCTGGTGAGGCCGTCCAGGATGGTGGTCAGGGTGTGGTGGAAGGTCTCCTCGGGATCGAGGTGGGCGCCGTCGACGACGAGCCGGGCGACGGTGGGGTAACGGCCCGTTTCGAGCATGCGGGTCAGGTAGGGGCCGAGGGCGGCCTGCCAGGCGGACTCGTCGGTGCCGGTCGAACGGGCGGTCCGGCGCTCGGCGATCTCCCGGCGGAGCGCTCCGACGACGAACGCGTTGAGGACGCCCAGGGCCCGCTGGAGGTCGTCGATGTCGCGCAGGCCAGGGGCCTGGCTGAGGGCGGCCGCGGTCGACTCGCCCACGGCGAGTGCGTGCGGTCCGAGGTGGGGCCGGCCGCCGAGCAGGTCGGCGAACCACTCATGGTCAAGGGCGGCCTCGCGGGTCCGGTGGACGATGGCCAGCACCGTGGCCCGCCACCCGGGATGCTGGCCGGCGTGCTGAGCTGCCTCGGCGATCCGGGCATACACGGCGTCGACCATCAGGTCGAGCAGCTCGGACCGGTTGAGCACGTAGTCGTAGAGCCGCATCGGGCCGACGCCGAGCTCTTTGGCGATCTTGCGTACCGACAGCCCGTCCAGGCCGTGCGCGTCGGCGACCCGGATCGCGGTGGCGGCGATCTTCGCGCGGCTCAGCGGCACCGGCGCCGCTCGTGGCTGAGGCTCGGGGCGTTCCCAGACGGGCAGCGATGCGCTACCGTACGGTGTATCCATAAGGTACAGCGTACGGTAACGGGGGTGAAGATGCGCATCGCGATCGCCGGTGGCGGGCTCGGTGGCCTGACGCTGGCCCGGATCCTGCACCTGCACGGCATCGGCGCGGTGGTGTACGAACGCGAGGCGAGCCGGTCCGCGCGGTCGCAGGGCGGATCGCTCGACCTGCACCCGGAGTCCGGGCAGCAGGCCCTGGCCGATGCGGGCCTCGCCGGCCGGTTCCGGTCCGCGGCCCGGCCGGAGGGCGAGGAGCACCGCATCCTCGACCCTGCCGGACGCGTCCTCGTGCATCACAGGCCACAGCCCGGATCGTTCTCCGGACGCCCCGAGATCGACCGCAGCGTGCTGCGTGATCTGCTGCTCGACTCGCTCCCCGGCGACACCGTCGTCTGGCGGCACCGGCTCGTCGCGGCGGCGCCACGGCCCGGCGGAGGATTCGGGCTGACGTTCGACGGCGGCCACAGCGCCGACTGCGACGTCCTGATCGGCGCGGACGGCGCACGCTCGGTCGTCCGGTCGCTGCTGACCGACGCGCCGCTGTCCTGCGTGGCCACCCTGGTCGAGCTCAGCATCGGCGACGCCGACCGCCGCCACCCGGACCTCGCCGAGCTGGTCGGCCCGGGAAACCTCTGGTGCATCGGCGAGCGCCGGATCCTGGCGGCGCAGCGCCTCAGCGACGGCAGCATCCGGGTCGGCATCTCCCTGCCCGCGAACGACCTGTCCGCGAACGAACTGCCCCCGAACGACCGGCCCGTGGACGATCGCCTGGACGCCTACCGCAGCAAGCGCGCGCTGCTGGAGAGGTTCGACGGCTGGGACCCCGGCCTCACCGCGCTCATCGAGGCCGGCGACGGCCCGCCGGTCCCGCGCAGGATCGAGGCGATGCCCACCGGCACGCGCTGGGCCCACCGGCCGGGCGTCACCCTCATCGGCGACGCCGCGCACCTCATGCCGCCGGTCGGCGAGGGCGCCAACCAGGCCATGCTCGACGCCGCCGAACTCGCCGCCGCGCTCGCCGCCCAGCCGGCCGACCCCGGCGCGGCGATCCGGGCGTACGAGGAGGCGATGTTCGCCAGGATCCACCCGATCGCCGAGATGTCCGCCCGGGTCCAGGCGATGATGCTGTCCCCCACCGCGGCCGACGACATCGTCCGCTTCTTCACCCCGCGGCCGGCCGAGCCAGCGGCCGCGGACTGACACGGCCCGGCGTCACTCTGTGCCAACGACGTCGAGGGAGGCGAGGCGGGACTCGAGGAAGGCGCGCTCGACCTCGTTGTCGCACAGGGCGACGGCGGCACGGTAGGCGGCCGCGGCGTCCGGATATCGGTGCAGGCGGCGCAGGAGGTCGGCGCGGGTCGCCGGCAGGTAGTGGTACGCGGCCAGGCGGGGGTCCGAGGCCAGCTCGTCGACCAGGGCGAGGGCCCTCGCGGGGCCGTCGGACATGGCGACCACGACCGCGCGGTTCAGGGCGACGACCGGGGACGGCCAGGCGCGCAGCAGCAGGTCGTACAGGCCGCGCAGCTGCTGCCAGTCGGTGGCGGCGTAGGTGGGTGCCTCGGAGTGGACGGCGGCGATGGCGGCCTGCAGCGCGAACCTGCCCGGGCGGCCGCCGCGCAGCGCGGCACGGACGAGGTCGAGGCCGGCGGCGATCTGCGGGTGGTCCCAGCGGGTGCGGTCCTGCTCCTCCAGCAGCAGCAGGCGGCCGTCGGCGGCGACGCGGGTGGCGCGGCGGGCGTCGTGCAGGAGCATGAGGGCGAGCAGGGCGCGGGCCTCGCGCTCGTCGGGCATGAGGGCGCACAGGGTTCGGGCCAGGTCGAGGGCGCGGTCGACGAGGTCGGCGCGGAGCAGGCCGGGGCCGGTCGGGGCGGCGTGGCCGGTGGTGAAGACCAGGTGCACGACGGTGAGGACGGCGTCGAGGCGGTCGGGGAGCTGTTCGAGGGGCGGCACGCGGTACGGGATGGCGGCCGCGGCGATCTTCTTCTTGGCGCGGGTGACCCGGGCCGCCATGGTCGGCTCGCTGACGAGGAAGGCGTGGGCGATCTCCTCGGTGGTCAGGCCGCAGACGAGGCGGAGCGTGAGGGCGAGCTGCGCCTCGCGGGCGAGCGCCGGGTGGCAGCAGGTGAAGACGAGCCGCAGCCGGTCGTCGGGGATCTCCTCGGGAGGGTCGTCCTCGGACAGGGGCACCACCAGGAGCGGCAGCTTCGAGCGGAGCGTCGCGGCACGCTTGTGGGCGTTGAGGGCGCGGCGCTGGGCGGCGACGGTCAGCCAGGCGGCGGGGTTGGCCGGCACGCCCTGGCGGAGCCAGGCGTCCATGGCGGCGACGTACGCGTCCTGGACGCACTCCTCGGCGAGGTCGAGGTCGCGCGCGACACGCACCGTCGCGGCGAGCACTCTGGCCCACTCGCGACGGTGCGCGTCGGCGACCGCCTCCCTGACAGCGGCGGATTCCACGAGCAGAGCGGCTACTCGAACACCATCACCGGGCGGACCTCGACGCCGCCGAAGCGGGCCGGGCAGAGCTTGCCGATCTCCAGCGCCTCGTCGAGGTCCTTCGCCTCGATGAGGTAGTAGCCGCCGAGGACCTCCTTGGTCTCCACGAACGGGCCGTCGGTGACGACGTCGCCGCGGATCGAGGTGGCCGTCGGGGTCGGCTGGAGGGCGTTGCCGCCGAGCAGCCGCCCGCCGACCTGCTCCGCGAAGCGGTTGTGGGCGTCCATGACCTCCTGGTACACGGACTGGTCCGCGGTCTCGTAGTCCGCCTCGTTCTCGTAGATGAGGATCAGGTACTGGGCCATCGTGGGTGCTCCTTCAAGGGAAAGCGTCCTCTTACACTCCTACGTCAATCGGCACCGGGCCCGAATCGACAGGCCGGGCGAAGAATTTGTACGCGAGTGCGCAGCCGGCCACCGCGAGGGTGCCCAGGACGTACCAGCCGCTGAGTGCGAGCAGTCCGAGCGACGCGGTGAAGGCGACCGCCGCGCACCACCACACGGGAGTCCGGCGCGGCAGGAGGCGCAGCGCGGCGGCGGTGCCCAGCACGTACACGAGGACGAACGCGCCACTGGTGAGCAGGACCAGCGGGCGGGTGCCGGTGCCGGTCGCGGCCACGAGCAGCAGCGACGCGCCGCCCAGCGCCGCGACGACGGCGAGGCTGCGCCGGGGCACCTCGCCGGTGCCGCTGCCCCGCCCGAACCACGCGGGCAGCGCCCGGTCGCGGCCGAGCGCGGCGCCGAGCTTGGCCGCGCCGGCGTAGTAGGCGTTCATCGTGCCGAGCGTCAGCAGCACCGCGGCGCCGGCGGTGAGCGCCTTGACCTGCCCGCCGACGCCGCGGGCGAGCAGCTCGGCGAGGGGCGCGTCGCCGGGCGTGGGGCCCAGCACCAGGATGCTGGCGGCGGCGATGCCGAAGTACAGCACGCCGACGACGACGAGGGCGATCGCCGTGGCCCGGGGCAGGTCGCGGGCGGGGCGCCGGAAGTCCGCGGCGAGGGACGTGACCGCCTCCCACCCGGCGAACCCCCACACCAGCAGCGCCGCCGCCGACCCGACCGCCCACCAGCCGTGCGGGGCGAACGGCCGCAGGTTGCCCGGGTCGGCGTGCGGCAGCGCGGTCACGGTCGCCGTCAGCAGCAGCGTGACGAGCAGCAGCGCCAGCCCGAGCTGCAGCCGGCCGGACACCCGCACGCCCCCGAGGTTGCCGGCCGTCACCACGAGCATGAGCGCGGCGGCCGTCAGCAGCTCCGTGCGGGTGCCGCCGCCGAGTGCCGCGGCGACGTACGCCCCGGCGAACAGCGCCGCGGCCGGCGCCCCGACCGGCACGGCGAGGTAGAAGCACCAGCCGACGACCGCCGCGGCCCGGTCGCCGAACGCCTTGCCCGCGTAGGTGGCGACGCCGCCCGAGTCGGGGAACCTGGCGCCGAGCGCCGCGAACGTCGCCGCGAGGGGCACCGACAGCGCGATCAGGGCGGCCCACGCCACGAGCGACGCGGGTCCCGCGGTCTGCGCGGCGAGGGCGGGCAGCGCGATGACCCCGGTCCCGAGGACCGCGCCGATGGACAGGGCCGCCCCTTGGGGCACGTTCAACATGCCTGCCATTCGACACGGCATTGTCACCGGGGGCGAGTGGCAGGAATGCCATCCTGCGATAGATTCGAGCCATGACGAGCGTCGAGCGGCACGTCGTCGGGGTGGCCGTCACCGAGGACATGCCGGTGTTCGAGCTGGCCGTGCCGTGCGAGGTGTTCGGCATCGACCGGTCCGACCTGGCGGACCCCTGGTATGAGCTGCGCTTCGCCGCCGCCACGCCGGGCGTCGTCCCGGCCCGCTCCGGGCTGTCCGTGACCGCGCCCCATGACCTCGGCACCCTGGCCGGCGTGGACACGCTGATCATCCCGGCGTTCGCCCGGGCGAAACAGGTGGAGCCCCCGCCGGCGCTGGTCGAGGTGGTGCGGGAGTCGTACCGGCGCGGAAACCGCATCGTCGCGATCTGCACCGGCGCGTATGTGCTCGCCGCCGCCGGCCTCCTCGACGGCCGCCGCGCCACGACCCACTGGATGAACGCCTTCGACTTCAGCCAGCGCCACCCGGACGTGACGTTCGACCCCGACGTGCTCTACACGTCCGACGGCACGATCTTCACCTCGGCCGGCACCGGCGCCGCGATCGACCTCTGCCTGCACCTGGTCCGCCTCGACCACGGCGCCGCGGTCGCCAACGAGGTCGCCCGCCGCATGGTCGTCCCACCGCACCGCGACGGCGGACAGTCACAGTTCGCGCACCAGCCGCAGCGCCCCCGCACCCCGGACGCGCTCGGCGTCGCCCTCGACTGGGCCAGGACCCGCCTCGATCAGCCCCTGACCGTCGCCGACCTGGCCCGCGAGGCGCGCCTGAGCCCGCGCACGTTCGCCCGTCGCTTCCGCGAATCGGTCGGCACCAGCCCGCTGCAGTGGCTGCTGCGTCAGCGTGTACGACTGGCGCAGGAGCTCCTGGAGACCACCGACGAATCGATTGAGCGCATCGCCCACCGGACCGGTCTCGGCACCCCCGCCAACCTGCGCGCCCACTTCGCCCGGCAGACCAGCGTCACCCCCACCACCTACCGTCAGGTCTTCCACCGCTGATCCGGTTGACGGAGCCCGGTGGGATCGCCGCGGCCGCCGGCTCCGTGCCCTGACCGCCGTGGGCGCCGCGATCACCGGCATCGACCCGGACGCGCTGACCGTCCGCCCACCGCTCCCGATCGGCACCCGGTCGGCCACGAGCTGACCTGGCGGGGACGCCTCGTCAGGCCGGGCGGAGGGCGGCGAAGACCTCGGGCCAGTTCGCCGGCAGGTTGTCCCAGATGAAGTGCTGGTAGCGGGCCATGAGGCCGACGGCGGCGGAGCGGACCTCGGCGTCGTCGGAGCGGGTCGCCGCCACGCACCGGTCGAGGCAGTCCCACTCCTCCCGGTCGCGCTCCGGTACGCCGACCGTGGCCAGCGCCGCCTGGACGGCGTCCTCCTCGAAGAACCCGTCGTCCCACGCGGTCGCCGCGCCCAGCAGGTACATCAACTGCGTGCTGGGCGTCAGCCGCTGCGCCGCGAGGGTCCCGCTGTCATAGGTGCGGTCCTCGTCCTCACCCACGATCCCGGACTCCCCGACCGCCGAGTCGACCAGGTCCCGCCAGTACGCGACGTCGTGCGCACCGTCCGTCTGCAGCATGTGCCGGCTCGCGAACTCCGCCATCCGCGCCGGGTCGTCGATCAGCGGCGAGACCGCGGTGTCCATGCTGTAGTCGAACCCGAAGAACCACCGGCGGCCGTCGACCACCATCGACTCGATGCCGCCGACACGCCCGTCACGGTCCTCGATCGGCGTGATGTCTCCCATGACGGGCGAGCGTAGTACGGCGGCCGGGCCCGACCGACAGGCCGGAAGGTCCTGTCGATCAGCGCCCGGTGGCGCGGGTCAGCAGGGGATCAGCTCGCCGCGACGGGCCCGGACCCGGGTGCCGTCCATCAGCGTGATCTCGACGCGGCCGTTGGCGTCGGTGTCGCCGAACGCGTAGATCTCCTTGCCGTCGTGCGGGGCCAGTTCGGCGTGGTGCGCGCCGTTCCGGTCCGGTCGCAGGACCCACTTCAATTCCGGCGATTTACCCATTTCGCCCACCCCCTTCGTCCGAGGCTAACGGGCGAGGAGGGTGCCCGGTGCGGACCAGCGGGGCGCGGTACCCGTGTGAGTGAGCCCGGGCGCGTTCATCGCCGGCCGCCGGGCCGGGCGGGGTATTCGCGGCAGCCGGTCACGCGCCGTCGCGCGGCCCGAAGGCCGGAGGTTCGCCCGCGCACGGACCTCGAAGGCTGCGCCCGATGATTCACCAACGTCATTGCGATGGGCATTTTCCACACTTTCGATTCCGCCTGATTCAGGCAGAATGAATGCCGGGGAAGCGCTCTACCGCCGGCTCCATTGACTGGACAATGGTGAATGCGAATACTCAAGCCATGTCGCCGCTCGACTCGGGATCCGCACAACGCAGCGCGAACCGCAGCCGTGTGATCCACGCATTGCGGCAGCACGGCGCGATGAGCCGGGCCGCCCTCGCCGAGATCGGGTTGTCACGGTCGACGGTCGCCAGCGTCGTCGGCGAGCTCATCGAGGCGGGCGCAGTCGTCGAGATCGGCGGCATCGGCCCGAACGGCCACGGCCTGAGCGGCATCGGCCCGAGCGGCATCGGCCCGAGCGGCAACGAGAGCAGGAGCAGGGCCGGACGGCCGCCGACCCTGATCGGGCTCAAGGGCGGGCTGGGCGTCGCCGTCGGCGTCGAGATCGGCAACGGCATCGTGCGGATCGCGGTGTGCGACGTGGCGCAGGAGCTGCTGCGGCACCACGCGGTCCAGGTCGACGAGCAGACCTCGCCGCAGGACACCCTGCTGCTGGTCGACCGGCTGATCGACGAGCTGCTGGAGCAGACCGGGTTCCGGCGCGACGAGGTGATCGGCGTCGGCGTCGCCGTGCCGGGCCCGATCCAGCGGCGGACCGGGCTGACCGGCCGCGCGTGCACGCTCAAACCGTGGGTGGGCCTCGACCCGCGGCTGCTCGCCGAGCACATGCTCGGGCTGCCGGTGCACGCGGGCAACGACGCCAACCTCGCCGCCCTGGCCGAGATGACCTGGGGCGTCGCGCGAGGGCTGCGGGACTACGCGTACATCTACACCGCCACCGGCATCGGCGCGGGGTTCATCACCGACGGGCGCCTCTACGTCGGCGCCAACGGCACGGCCGGGGAGATCGGCCACACCACCATCGACGAGGACGGTCTCGTGTGCGCGTGCGGCGGCCGGGGGTGCCTGAACACCCTGGCCAACCCGGACGCCATCACCGACCAGCTGTGGCAGAGCCACGGCCGGCGACCGTCGATCGGCGAGGTCATCAGCCTCGCGCACCAGGGTGACGCCGGGTGCCGCCGCGTCCTCGCCGACGCGGGCAGGCACATCGGGGTCGCGATGGCCAACATGTACAACCTGCTCGACCCCGAACTGATCGTCCTCGGCGGCAGCCTCGCGCCGGCCGGTGACATCCTCATCGAGCCGCTGCGCCAGTCGATGATGCGCCGCGCGATCCACGCCGGGGAGGCCGTCCCCGACGTCGTCGCGGGTGAGCTCGGGATCGACGTGGTCGTCGTCGTGGGGGCGGCCGCCGCCGTGCTCCGCGACGCCAACAGGTTCCCGCTCCCCGCCCGCTGACCAGCCGGCCGGCCTTCCCAACCCGTCGGCCGGCCGGCGAACAAACAGCGACGGCGATACAGGAAACGACTCTGGTCGCCCTCGACGCACGCCGATGCGGCAATGGCAACCGGCCACGGATTGCCGTCCGGGCCGCGATCGTCGAAGGTGGAGCGACCATCATTCCGCCGCATTTTTCCGCAAAAGCGATCCTGGCGGAACAGGAAAAGGCGGCGGGCCCGGGCCCGCCGCCTTCTGCAACGACCGTGGTCAGTCCTGGGTGAGCGAGGCGCGCAGGGTGCGCAGCGCGCCGGCCAGGAGGCGGGACACGTGCATCTGGGAGATGCCGAGCTCCGCGGCGATCTGCGACTGGGTCAGGTTGCCGTGGAAGCGCATCGCGATGATCTTCTGCTCGCGGGCGGGGAGCTTCGCCAGCAGCGGGCGCAGCGCCTCGCGGTTCTCCACGTTCGCCATGTCGGGGTCCTCGCCGCCGAGCAGGTCGCCGAGGCCGGTGGCGCCGCTGTCGCCGGCCTCGCCGACGGGCGCGTCGAGCGAGAGCGCGCGGTACGCCTGACCGCAGTCCAGGCCCTCGATGATGTCCTCCTCGCTCGCCCCGAGCTTCGCCGCGAGGTCCGCGACCGTCGGTGAGCGGCCCAGGTCCTGGGCGAGGTCGCCGGAGACCTTCGAGATCTCCAGCCGCAGCTCCTGCAGGCGGCGGGGCACGCGGACGTCCCAGCCCTTGTCGCGGAAGTGGCGCTTGAGCTCGCCGACGATCATCGGGATGGCGTAGCTGGTGAAGGCGGCGCCGCGGTCGGGGTCGAACCCGTCGACCGACTTGATCAGGCCGAGGTTGGCGACCTGGACGAGGTCGTCGAACTGCTCGCCGCGGTTGCGGAAGCGCCGGGCGAGGTACTCGGCGAGGGGGATGTACAGCTCGATGAGGCGGGCCCGGACGCGGTCGCGGTCGGCGCCGGCGGGCAGGTCGCCGAGCAGCGACAGCAGGGCCTTGGCCTGGGCGTCGGTCTCCCTGGTCCGGTGCGAACCGGAACCGTGGGCGGCGTCGGTGCCCGGGGCGGAGCCGGCCGCCCGGGAGGTCTCGACGTCGTGGAGGTCTGCGGTGCGAATGGCGTCAGTGTGCAGGTCAGTGCTCACGGCAGGGTCAGCCTTTCGGTGCAATGACCGGTCCGTCCTGTAGGACGTCGTTTAAGGCAACGCCGAGCGGGCATCCCCAGCGATAGGGCGCACAAGGCTCGAGACCGGTCAGAAGATCGCTCACAGCGCCCGTGTCTTGAGCGCCGGCGGTGAGACCGAGAACCGTCACGCCCCGGGTGGACCGCCGCTGTCTGGACGGGCCCGGTCGGTGAACCGCCGCACATGCTGCTCGCGCAACATGTGGCCGGCCACCGGAGGTGACGACTCACCCACCGTACAACAGATTGCCGCATGGCAACAGTCGGACCCTTCCGGCCGGCGTGTCAGCCCGTCAGCAGGGCATTCATCCCCTCGGGGTCGCCAGGCAGCCCGTACGACCGCAGCAGCCCCGACACGTCGGCGAACCTGCGCCCGCCGATCTGCCACGCGGCGGGCGCATCCGCGAGCGCCTTCACCAGCCGGTGCCGCGGGCCGGCCGCACCGGTCCCGGGGCCATCGGGGAACACGAGCCCCAGCGCCGTGCCGAGCACCGGCAGGGTCTCCACACCGGTGACCGTCCCGAGCCTGGCCAGGAGCGCGTCCAAAGCCTCGCCGGAGGCGAGCGGGGACGGGTCCGAGGCGGAGTCGCTTGAGGCGAGCGCGGGCAGGGACAGGGCGGCGTAGCCGGCGAGGTCACCGTCGAGGAACGGGATGCCGGCCCGGGCGGTGGTGGCGCCCCCGGCCCAGCGCAGCAGCTCCGCCGCGGCCTCCTCGCCGGCGGCCGCGCCCCGGACGCGGGCCAGGGCGACCGCCGCCGCCCAGCGGATCTCCGGCCTGGCGTCGTGCAGCGCCGCCGGCACGACGGTGCCGAGCAGCCCGAGCGCCACGATCGCGGTGGCGGCGACGGACCGGGACGGGTCGGCGACCGCGGCGGTGAGCACCGCGACGCTCGCGGCCTCGTCCTCGGGGAACCAGCCGAGCGTGAACGCCGCGGCGGCCCGCAGGGCGGCGTCACCGTGGGCGTCGCCGCCGGTGAGCAGGTCGCGCAGCACGGGCAGGCCGGCGCGGACGGCGTCGTAGGCGGCGAGCTCCACGAACGCCGCCATGACCGACCGCTGCGCGTCGTCGAGACCGTCCCAGTAGTCGAGGCGGCTCTCCCCCTCGAAGTCCTCGTCCTCGTCGTCCTCCGCCGGTGGCGGCGCGGCGCGCAGCAGCTCGGCGCCGCCCTCGGCCGCCGCCCGCAGGTCCGCGACCGGGAACCCGACCGGCAGCCACGCCTCGTGGTGCCCGACGGCGATCGACGCGACCAGCCGCGCGACCGCGGCCCGGTCCGGGGTCGCCGGGTCCGCCAGGAGCTCCAGCAGGAACGGCACCGCCGGCGCGCTCGCCTCGTAGCGGGTCCCCTGGTGGCAGATCCCGCCGTACAGTCCCGACAGCGCCCGGCGCCGGTCGTCGGCCGACTCGGAGCGCAGCGCCCGCACGTGACCGGGCACGTCGGCGGCCGGGCCGTACGCGTGCTCCAGCGAGGCCCAGTCGAGGTCGTCGAGTCCGTCCAGCACGGTCGCAGAACCTACCCCATTAGGGTGTATGGATGACCGGTCTCGGCGACGTCGACGCCAGCGTTCCCAACGTGGCCCGCATGTACGACTACTACCTCGGCGGGTATCACAACTTCGCCGCCGACCGCGAGGCCGCGGAGAAGATCCTCGCGATCTTCCCGGACACGCCCGAGGCGGCCAGGACCAACCGGCGGTTCCTGCAGCGGGCGGTGCGGCACCTGCACCAGGCCGGCGTGCGGCAGTTCCTCGACATCGGCACGGGCCTGCCGACGCAGGGCAACGTGCACGAGATCACCGACGGCAGGGTCGTCTACGTCGACAACGACCCCGTGGCCGTCGCCCAGGCCCGGTCCCTTGTCGAGGGCCTGGACCGGGTGTCGGTGGCGTGCCGGGACCTGCGGGATCCGGAGGCGCTGCTCGCCGACCCCGACGTCGCCGGGCACCTCGACTTCGGCGAGCCGGTCGCGATCATGATGGTGTCGATCCTGCACTTCGTGCCCGACGAGGCCGACCCTGGCGGCATCATCGCCCGGCTGCGCGACGCCACGGTCCCCGGCAGCCACCTCGTCGTGTCGCACCTGACCCTGGACGGGGTCCCCGCCGCACCCGCCGCCGCCGGTCAGGAGGTGTACCAGCGGTCCAGCGCGCCGATCGTCCCTCGTACCAGGGCGGGCATCGCGCGCCTGTTCGACGGCTACGACCTGCTCGACCCGGGCCTGGTGTGGCTCGGCGACTGGCGCCCCGAGGACGGCGAGGAGCGGGTCTCCCACGGGTACGGCGGCGTGGGCGTGCGCCCGATTCGGAGCTGACAGGGGTGCGGATGGGTCGCTGACGGCAAGCCGACACCGACCCATCCATCGACCCGGGCGAAGGCGAAGTCCTCTCGTGCGGCGGTCACAGGACCGCTCCAGACGCGAGGGGACCACGCAGATGACCACTCCAACCCGGGCGGGTCGCCGGTGGCGCGCCGCCGCGGCCACGTTCGTGGCGGCCGGTGTGGCGTTCGCCGGCCTCGGGCCCGGCACGTCGTCGGCCTCGAGCCACCGGGAGGCGCCGCTCGTCGCCGCCGACCCTGCCGTCGACAACACCGACCTGTACGCGTTCGTCAGCCCCGAACGGGCCGGGTACGTCACCTTCATCGCCAACTGGCAGCCGTTCTCGAAGCCGGACGGCGGCCCGAACTTCTACCCCTTCGCCACCGACGCCGTCTACAACATCAACGTCGACAGCGACGGCGACGCGAAGGCCGACGCGGTGTTCCGCTGGACGTTCCAGAGCATCGACCGCCGCGGCGGCGACACGTTCCTGTACGCCAACGGTCCCGTCACGTCGATCGACGACGAGAACCTGCTCTTCCGCCAGACGTACACGCTGGAGTCCTCGTTCCACGGCGAGCCCTTCAAGACGCGCATCACCGGCGCGCCGGTCGCGCCGTCCCGGGTCGGCAAGGCCACGATGCCCGACTACGCGAAGCTGCGGAGCGAGGCGGACAAGCGGCTCCCGGGCGGCTGGAACGTCTACGCCGGCCAGGCCGACGACCCGTTCTTCCTGGACCTGCGGGTGTTCGACCTGCTGTACGGCGGCGACCTGAGCGAGGTCGGGCAGGACTCCCTCGCCGGGTACAACGTCAACACGATCGCGCTGCAGGTGCCGTTCTCCGACGTGGCGCTCAAGGGCGACGTGAAGCGCAACCCGGTCATCGGCGTCTGGACGACGACCGAGCGCGCCAAGACCCGGGTCGCCGGTGCCTCTTCCATCGCCGGCGAGCGGGTTCAGGTCTCCCGGCTGGGCAACCCCCTGGTGAACGAGGTCGTCGTGCCGGCGTCGCTGAAGGACGCGTTCAACTCGATCAGCCCCGACCAGGACGCCGGCATCCCCGCCGTCGTCGCCCGGGTCACCGACCCCGAGCTGCCGAAGCTCATCGAGGGCAGCTACAAGGTGCCGGCGCCGGCGGCACCCCGCAACGACCTCGTCGAGATCTTCCTGACCGGCATCACGACCAAGGCCGGCGGGCCGATCAAGGCCGACCTCAACTCGCAGCTGAACAACGCCGACGTCGTCGCCGCCGACTTCCGGCCGTCGGAGATGCTGCGGCTCAACCTCGGCGTGCCGGTCACCGCGCAACCCAACCGGCTCGGCGTGCTCGGCGGCGACCTGCAGGGCTTCCCGAACGGCCGGCGGCTCACCGACGACGTCGTCGACATCGCCGTGCAGGCGGTCGAGGGCGCGGCGCAGACCGGCAAGCTCGTCGACGCCCTGGCCGCCGGCGACAAGGTGGACGCGAACGACAACGCGTTCGGTGCGCAGTTCCCGTACGTGGCGCTGCCGAACGGCTCGCCGGCGTCTTCGCCTTCGGTGACGCCGTCCGCTGCCGCGTCCGCGTCCGTCGCGGCGCAGCCGGCGACCACACCGTCGGCGTTCGAGTCGGGCACCGGCATGACGGCCGTCGCGGTGAGCACCTCGGCGATCGCGGCCGGCCTCGGCACCCTGCTCTTCGTCGGCTGGTGGCGGCGGCGCCGCGGGCCGGTCCAGCCCTGACCCACGTCTGTCGGGGGCGCGCTTCGCGGGCGCGTCCCCGACATCTTCCGGAAGGAGAAGTCATGCGGGTTCGCATGGTGTTGGGTGTCGTACTGGCTGCGACGCTGCTGCTGGGCCTCGGCGCCCTCGTCGGCCTGCGGGCGGCCGGCCCGACCGTGTCGTTCGTGCCCGACCGTCCACAGGCGACGAGCCGGCTCGCCGCGGCGATCGCGGCACACCAGGAGCGGCTGCGCAGGGTGCCGGGCGACTGGACCACGTGGGCCGCGCTCGGCGAGGCGTACCTGGAGCAGGCCCGGGTCGGCGCCGACCCCGCCTACTACCCGAAGGCCGATGGCGCGCTGCGCAAGTCCCTCGAGGTCCGCCCCGACGGCAACGCGGCCGCGCTCACCGGCCTCGGCGCGCTCGCCAACGCCCGCCACGACTTCGCCGGCGCGCGCGAGCTCGCCGGCCAGGCCCTCGCGATCAACGCGTGGTCCGACACCGCCTACGGGGTCCTCGCCGACGCCGAGACCCAGCTCGGGCACCCCGACGCCGCCACCGCGGCCGTCCAGCGGATGCTCGACCTGCGGCCGGGGCTCGGCTCGTACGCCCGCGGGTCGTACGACCTGGAACAGCACGGCAAGCGCACCGAGGCGGTCGCGCTCATGCGGCTGGCCCTGTCCACCGCCACGGAGCCCGCCGACGTCGCGTTCTGCCACCAGCACCTCGCCGCCCTGGCGTGGGCGGCGGGCGACCTGACCACCGCCGCGCGGCACGTGTCGCTGGGCCTCGCCGCCGACGCGGGTGCGGTCGGTCTCTGGCAGGTCAAAGCCAAGCTGGACGCCGCGGCCGGCGACCTGACCGCGGCGCTGGACGACCTCGCCAAGGTGGTCGCCCGCACGCCGACCGTCGACGCGCTGCTCGACCAGGCGCGCCTGCTGCGGGCCGCCGGCCGCGACCCCGGGCCGGCGCTCGCGCTGGCCCGCGCCGCCCACGACCTGTTCACCGCCAACGGCGGCACCGACAACCTCGGCGCGGCGTCGCTCGCCCTCGCCACCGGCGACGCCGTGGCCGCCGCGAAGCTCGCGATCGCCGAGTGGGACCGCCGCGAGTTCGGCGAGGTCGCCGACATGGTCGCCTGGACGCTGATGTCCGCCGGTGACCCCGCCGCCGCCCTGCCCTTCGCCCGCCGGGCCAACGCGCTCGGCCAGGTCGACGCGGCCCTCGCGTACCGCTACGGGATGGTCGCCTTCCACGCGGGCGACCGGGAGACCGCCCGCGTGCAGCTCCGCCTGGCGCTGGCGCTCAACCCGCACTTCTCACCCGTCGACGCGCCGATCGCGGTGCGTACCCTCGCAACCCTGGAGTCCTGATGCTGCTTCGCCGCGCGCTGGTCCTGCTGGGCCTGGCCGTGGCCGGACCGCTGCTGTGGCCCGGCTCCGCGCAGGCGCACCCGCTGGGCAACTTCTCCGTCAACCAGCTGGGCGCGCTGACCTTCCACCCCGACCGGGTCACCGTGGACTACGTGGCCGACCTGGCCGAGCTTCCCACGCTGCAGGCCGTCCCCTCATGTACGGCGGTGGCGCCGCTGTTCCGGGTCGCCGTCGACGGACGCCCGGTCGGCTGGACGGTCGGCCGCTCGTCCTTCACCTACTCCTCCGGCGCGGCCGGGCTGCGGACCAGCCGCCTGGAGTGCACCTTCTCGGCGACGGTGTCCTTCACCGGTCCGTCCACCGTGGAGGTCGTCAACGACTTCGCCGCCGACCGTGTCGGGTGGCGCGAGCTGACCGCCGTCGCGGCCGGGGTGCACATCGTCGACTCGCCGCTGCCCACCGTGTCGTCGAGCGCGGGGCTGCGGTCGTACCCTTCCGACCTGCTCAGCTCTCCCCCGGCGGTACATCGGGCGACCCTGCGTCTCGAACCCGGTGGCGGCACGGGTGCGGCCGCGCAGGCTCCCCCCGGCCCGCTGGGGTCCTCGGTCCTGCCGGGTCGGGCGGGCAGGGCCGAGCTGACGCTGCGCGGCTGGGTCGCGTCGCGCGCGCTGACGCCGTGGGTCGGGCTGCTCGCGGTGCTGCTGGCCCTCGCTCTCGGCGCCGCGCACGCAGCGCTGCCGGGGCACGGGAAGACGGTGATGGCGGCGTACCTGGCCGGGCGGGCCGGCCGTCCGCGGGACGCCCTCACCGTCGGCGCCACCGTCACCCTCACCCACACCGGCGGCGTGCTGCTGCTCGGCCTGCTCCTGACCACCGCGGCCGGCCTGGCCGGCGAGACGGTGCTCGGGTGGCTCGGCGTGACGAGCGGCGCGCTGGTCGCCACGATCGGCCTGGCCATGCTGCTGTCCCGCCGCTCGGCCCACTCCCACTCCCACTCCCATTCCCACGGCCACTCCCACGGCACTCACACCCATGCCCATGGCGCTGCTTCGCATTCGCACGACGCTCACGGCCACGCTCACGGCCACGCGCACGACCACGGCCATCGCGAGGGTCATCCCCACCGGCTGGCGCTGGTCGGCATGGGCGTCGCCGGCGGCCTGGTGCCGAGCCCGTCGGCCCTCGTCGTCCTCCTCGGCGCCGTCGCGCTCGGCAGGACGTGGTTCGGTGTGCTGCTCGTCCTCGCGTACGGCTTCGGCATGGCCGCCGCCCTCACCGCCGCCGGCCTGCTGCTCATCAAGATCCGCGACCGCTGGCCCGCCCGCCTGCGGCTCAGCGACCGCCTGACCAGGCTCGCCCCCACCGGCACCGCGGCCCTGGTCCTGCTCGTCGGCTCCGCCCTGGCGGTCCGCTCCCTCGTCACGCTCTGACCTGGCGCGCCGGACCCGGCGGTCGCAGTCCGCTGTCGGCGAACAGGTCGGGGCGCGCCCGGGGGGCGGGGCGGCGGTATGGTCAGGGTGGGTAGAGCGCCTGCCTGAGCCCGACACGGTTGCCCACGCCAGCCGTGGCCCGAGGCCAAGAGTCTCAGACTCAGCGCGGTGGTGCAGGCTGCCCGGCGGGGGTCCCGCCGTCCGATCGGTGCGAGCGTGGGTCGACGCCGGAGGTCGCCATGCCAGACGAAGAGGACGCCCACCAGCCCGCCCCTGGCTCCCCGGAGGACACCACCGCTCCCGACCGCGACGCCGGCCACGACGGCGATGCCGGCCAGCAGCAGGGCGGGAGCGGGCGGGCGCGGCGGGACCGGAAGCGGCGGCGGGCGATCAGGGCGCATGCGGCGCAGGCGGGTGTCGCGTATTCGGTGGCCGCGCGGCAGCTCGCGGGTGCCGGCGTCGGGCCGGGCGAAACCCTGGCGAGCCTCG
Organism: Dactylosporangium sp. NPDC000521; assembly: GCF_042898305.1. Classification (NCBI taxonomy): domain Bacteria; kingdom Bacillati; phylum Actinomycetota; class Actinomycetes; order Micromonosporales; family Micromonosporaceae; genus Dactylosporangium; species Dactylosporangium sp. NPDC000521. The sequence goes on along the minus strand of NZ_JBIAYW010000005.1, from coordinate 50,754 downwards.
GCCGGACCGTCTATCCGGTCGGGTTGCCCGGCAGGTGGACCGTCGCCGCCCGGGAGCTGCGCCCGACCGCCGTGAAGCTCCACGACGCGCGGCGTGCGGCGCGCCTCGCGGGTGGTCGGGCGGCGCACCTGGTGGAGCGGTTCCCGCCCGGCGAGAGCCATGCGGGCCCCTGCTACGCCGGCGACGGCCTCGAGGACCTGATCGCCATGCTCTACCTGGTGGTGGTGCGGGAGGCACCGGGGCTCGTGCCGGCGGCGCTGGACCTGGCGTGGACCGCTGAGCTGGGCGAGGAGACGGCGGTCGACATCGAGTGCGCGGAGGTGGACCGGGCCGCGCGCCTCGTGCTCGACGACGGGGTCGCCGGCCTGTGGGGCCGGGTCGAGGACGCGCTCCGGGCAGGGCAGGACAACCCCAGCCCCGCCGTCCGCCACGACGCGGACCGGCTGTCGCTGGTGTGCCGCATGTTCACGATGCCGGTCGAGGGCGCGGACGGCGAGCCGTATGTCCTGCGCGCCCCCTGGGACGGCGCCCGCCAGGTCCTCGACGCGCTCCTGGTCGTCGCCGACGACGGTCACGCCCCCGGCACCAGGGTCCGCCTCGCCCAAGCGGCGACGACCCGCCCGGCGACAGGCGCGGCCACCCCCGGCCCGCCGGCAGCCGGCGCGGCCGCCCCGGGCCGGGCGGCAGCCGGTGGCGTCACTCAGCGCCGGCCCGACGCAGGCGCGGCAGACCAGGAACCCCAGGCGGCAGGTGCGGCAAGCTCGGGTCCGCCGGCAGCGGGCACGATCATCGGTGCTTGTTGGGCCGCCGCCGGACCACCACGCGGCTACGAGGTCCGCCTCGACGGCGACCCCGCCACCCGCACCATGCGCCCCGAGGACCTGATCGTCCTGCCGGGCCAGGAATCCACCGCCACCGCCCTCCAGGTCTGACCACACCAGCGCACGACGTGGGGCGACGGGCTGTCGGCGGTCGGTTATGGTGGAGGTGGCAGCGCGCCTGCCCGAGCCGCGGATCGACGGAGCCCACGCCTCCGCCGGCGGTCAAGAGGCCCCGACTCAGCGCATCCGATGTGACGCGGATGCGTGGGCCCGCCGAAGCCGTGCAGGCGAAGGGCGTGATCGTCGATGTTCGAGCGGTTCACCGACCGGGCCAAACGCGCCGTGGTGCTGGCGCAGGAGGAAGCCCGGGTTCTCAATCACCATGCCATCGGCACCGAGCACCTGCTGCTCGGGCTCATCCAGGAGGGCGACGGCGTCGCGGCGAAGAGCGTCGAGGCGCTCGGGGTGTCCCTCGACGACGTGCGGCGGCAGGTCGAGGAGCTGATCGGCCTGGGCGGGCAGGCGCCGGGCGGGCACGTGCCGTTCACGCCGCGGGCGAAGAAGGTCCTGGAGCTGGCGCTGCGCGAGGCGCTGCAGCTCGGGCACAACTTCATCGGCCCGGAGCACCTCCTGCTGGGCCTCGTCCGGGAGGGCGAGGGCGTCGCGGCCCAGGTGCTCGTCCGGCTGGGCGCCGACCTCAACCGGCTGCGGGCGCAGGTCATCCAGCTGCTGTCGGGGCACCCGTCCACCACGGAAGCGCCGGCCAGCGCGCCGGCGACGGTGCTCGACCAGTTCGGCACCAACCTGACCGCCGCCGCCCGCAGTGGGCTGCTCGACCCGGTCATCGGGCGGGACGCCGAGGTGGAGCGGGTCATCCGGGTCCTGTCGCGGCGCCGGAAGAACAGCCCGGTGCTGACCGGGCCGCCCGGCGTCGGCAAGACCGCCGTCGTCGAAGGGCTGGCGCAGCGGATCGCCGCGGGTGCCGTGCCGGCCTCCCTCCAGGGCCGCCACCTGTACACGCTCGACCTGGGGGCGCTGGTCGCCGGCTCCCGGTACCGCGGCGACTTCGAGGAACGGTTGAAGAAGGTCACCAGGGAGGTCCGCACCAGGGGCGACATCATCCTGTTCATCGATGAGATCCACAACCTGGTCGGCGCGGGCGCGGCCGAGGGCGCCATCGACGCCGCGTCGCTGCTCAAGCCGCTGCTGGCGCGCGGAGAGCTGCGGACGATCGGGGCGACCACCGACGAGGAGTACCGCAGGTTCATCGCCAAGGACGGCGCGCTGGACCGGCGGTTCCACCCGGTGGCGGTGCCGGAGCCGACCGTCGAGGACACCGTGCTGATCCTGCGTGGCCTGCGCGACCGGTACGCGGAGCACCACGGCGTCACGTACACCGACGCGGCGCTGCGGGCGGCGGCGCTGCTCGCCGACCGGTACATCACCGACCGCCGCCTGCCGGACAAGGCGATCGACCTGCTCGACGAGGCAGGGGCCGCGGGGAGCCAGGAGGCAGACACCGCGGGGAGGCAGGGGGCCGACGCCACGGGGAAGCAGTCGGTCGGCACCGCGGGGAAGCAGTCGGTCGGCACCGCGGGAAAGCAGGAGGTCGGCGCGGACGAGATCGCGGCCGTGGTGGCGGCGTGGACCAACATTCCCGTGCAGCGGCTGACCGAGCAGGAGAGCGCGCGGCTGCTGCGGATGGAGCAGACGCTGCACGAGGAGCTCGTGGGCCAGGACGCGGCGGTCGCGGCCGTGTCGCGGGCGATCCGCCGGACCAGGGCGGGACTGCAGGACCCGCGCCGGCCCGCCGGGTCGTTCATCTTCGCCGGCCCGTCCGGCGTCGGGAAGTCGTCCCTGGCCAAGGCCCTCGCAGGGTTCCTGTTCGGCGCCAGGGACGCGCTGATCCAGCTGGACATGTCGGAGTTCCACGACCGGGCGACGGTGGCGCGGCTGGTCGGCGCGCCGCCCGGCTACGTCGGCTACGACGACGGCGGGCAGCTCACCGAGCAGGTCCGCCGCCGGCCGTTCTCGGTCGTGCTGTTCGACGAGGTGGAGAAGGCGCACCCGGACGTGTTCCACACCCTGCTGCAGATCCTGGAGGACGGCCGGCTCACCGACGGCCAGGGCCGCGTCGTCGACTTCAAGCACACGGTGCTCATCCTCACGACCAACCTGGGCACCCGCGACCTGACACGGCCGGCCGGCTTCCACGAAGGTCCGCTCCCCGTGCACGACAGGGTCGGCGACGAGCTGCGGAAGCACTTCCGGCCGGAGTTCCTGAACCGCATCGACGAGACCGTCGTCTTCCACCCGCTGGGCCCCGCGGAGATCGAGGGCATCGTCGACCGGCTCGTGCTGGACGTGGCGGCGCGGCTCGCCGTCCGGGAGATCGGGCTGGTGGTGACGCCGCGGGCCCGCGCGCACCTGGCGGGGCACGGGCACGACCCGGTGCTCGGCGCCCGGCCGCTGCGGCGCGCCGTGCAGCGGGCGGTCGAGGACCCCCTGTCGGAGCGGATCCTGCTCGGCGCGCTGCGCCCCGGCGACACGGTCACGATCGACCACGGTGGGGACGGTCTCACGTTCACCGCTTCCCGGGAGCTCGAGCGAATGCTTCAATAGCCCCGACGGCTTGAGCGAGTGCTCAACCAGATGGGTGCGGGGTGGCGGACACGAAGGAGCGCCTGGTCGCCGGGGCGATCAAGGTCCTCGGCAGCGACGGGCTCGCGGGCGCGTCGGCGCGGACGATCGCCGCGGCGGCCGGCGTCAACCAGGCGCTCGTCTTCTACCACTTCGGGACCGTCGACCAGCTGCTCTCGGTCGCCTGCCACCAGGCGACCGAGCGCAGGGTCGCGCTCTACCGGGAGCGGTTCGCGGCCGTGTCGAGCATCGGCGAGCTCCTCGACGTCGGCCGGCAGCTGCAGCAGGTCGAGCGGGCCGAGGGCAACGTCGCGATCCTCGCGCAGCTGCTCGCCGGCGCCCAGACCGACGAGCGCCTCGCACCGGCCGTCGCCGCCTGCCTGAAGCTGTGGATCGCGGAGATCGAGCCGGTGCTGCGCCGGGTCACCGCCGCCTCCCCCGTCGCCGACCTCGTCGACGTGCCGGGGCTGGCCAGGGTGGTCGCGTCGACGTTCATCGGCCTGGAGCTCCTCACCGGCGTCGACCCGGACGGGGCGGCCACCGCCGTCGCCGCGCTGGAGCGCCTCGCCGTCCTCGTCGAGGTCGTCGACGGCCTCGGCCCCGTCGCCCGCCGCGCCCTGCAGGCGAAACTCCGCAAGGCCGCCCGCTGAAGGTGACACTCCGCCAGGCCGCGCGCTGAAGGCGAAGCCCGCCGGCCGCCCGCTGAAGGGGACACGCCACAAGGCCGCCCGGTGAGGGCGAAGCCCGCCGGCCGCCCGGTGAAGGCGACACGCCGCAAGGCCGCCCGGTGAGGGCGAGGCCCGCCGCGCGGGCCGTGATGGCGGCGGTCGCCGCGTACGGGCCGGGCACCTGACACTTTGCGGGGCCAGCCCCGTGGCACCCGGCTCACCCTCGCGGGCGGGACGATCATGACCCCGCCCGCCCGGGCGCTGGTGCCCCGCCGGCAGGTCCCGGCGGCCGTGCCCGTGTCCTTGAGGGCTGGGGTGGGGTGCCCGGTTCGTCGCGTTCCCGCCCGGGACCTGCCGCGGGCCCAGGCCGCACCGGGCCGGGAACGCCGGGTTCGCCCCGCTGTGGACATGGATGGTGGCCGTGTTCGCAGCGGCATTGTTCACACGCCAGGCCCTCGGCGCGGGGCTGCCGGGTGGGTGGCGTGGTACAACCACGCGGTGACGGCAACGACGCTGTTCCAGCGCACCAGTGGACCTCCCGGCGCGCCGGTCCTGCTGCTCGGCGGCTCGCTCGGCAGCAACCTCGACATGTGGCGCCCCCAGCTGCCCGCCCTCGCGGACCTGCGGGTGGTGCGCTTCGACCACCGCGGGCACGGCGCCTCGCCCGCGCCGCCGGGGCCGTACCGGATCGAGGACCTGGGCCGTGACGTCCTGGCCCTGCTCGACCGGCTCGGCATCGCCAAGGCCTCCTACTGCGGGCTGTCGCTGGGCGGGATGGTCGGCATGTGGCTCGCCGCCAACGCCCCCGAGCGGATCGAGCGGCTGGTGCTGATCTGCACGGCCGCGCACCTGCCGCCGGCGGACGGCTGGGCGGTCCGCGCGGAGCAGGTCCGCACCGCCGGCATGGGCAGCATCGCCGACGCGGTCCTCGGCCGCTGGTTCACGCCGAGGTTCCGGGCGGCGCTGCCGGCGAAGGTCGCGCCCTACCGGGCGATGATCGCGGCGTGCCCGGCGGAGGGGTATGCCGGCTGCTGCGAGGCGATCGGCGCCATGGACCTGCGCGACGACCTGCCCCGGATCACCGCGCCGACGCTGGTCATCGCCGGCGCCGACGACCCGGCGACGCCACCGGAGCACGGCGAGCGCATCCACGCGGGGATCACCGGCAGCCGCCTGGTGGTGCTGCCGGGCGCCGCCCACCTGGCCAACGTGGAGCAGGCCGACGCGATCGCCCAGCTCGTCAGGGACCACGTGGGTGGGTGACTACGAGATCCACGTGACCGTCGACGTCGACCCGCGCCTCGATGCGTGGGCGTCGGCCGCCGGCCTCAAGTACACGAGGATCCAGCTCGACCGGGGCGCCTGCACCGACCAGCCGATGCTGACCGGCATCACCCGCGGCGAGCCGGCGGCGGCCCGGAGCGCGGCGACGGCCCTCGACCGGGCGCTCCGCGAGGACGGGTTCACGGTACGGCGGGTCAAGATCGAGGCCGCGCCGTGGAATCCGGAGGTGCCGGTCCAGGACGCCCCGACCGGCGGGCGCTACTTCGAGCACCACGTGAAGCTGCTGCTCACCGGGGAGCAGATCGCCGACGCCCGGGCCGTCGCGGAGGCGCACCAGGCGCACCTGTCCCGCAACGCCAGGCGTACCCGCGACGACGGCAGCCACGAGCGGTTCGTGACGCAGCGCTGCCGCGACGTCGGCCGGCCGGGTGCCCGTGCGCGCCTGGACGGGCTGCTCGCGGCGCTCACGACGCGAGGCCTGGAAGCGGTCGAGGTCGAGGAGGAGTACGTGCTGGTCGACGACAACCCGGGGCTGGACGCCGGATGGATCCGCTGACCGCGCACCGGGACGTCCTCGACCACGTCCTGGCCCTCGTCGCCGCCGACCCGGTCGGCGACTCGCTCGTCCTGCGGGGCAGCATGACCATGCCGGCGTGGGTCGGTGCCCGCGCCCGCCCGCCGGGTGACCTCGACTGGGTGGCCCGCCCGCTCGCCGTCAACGGCCTGGACACCCTGCACCCGCACCCGTACGTGGACCGGATCGACCCGGTGCAGTACTGGCCGGAGGCGACCCAGGGCGCCGGGCGCGCCCAGCCGTGGGACTTCCAGGACGAGGACACCGGCGGGGTGCGGGCGCTGCTGCCGCCGGACGGGCTGCGCTGGATGCACGCCGAGGAGACCGATCCCGAGGATCAGCCGCACCTGCGGGTCCTGGAGCTGCTGGCGCTGCACCGGCGGACCCCCGGCGGCGCGGTCCTCGACACCGACAACGCCACGCCGGACCACGACTTCGAGTACGCGGACTACCGGTTCGAGCGCGGTGCCGCCGGCGGCGCCCGCGTCCACGTCCCGTGGACGCACGGCGACCTGACCGGCAGCGTCCAGCTGGACTTCGCCTACGACGAGACCCTGCCCGAGCCGCCGGTGCTGACCGCGGTGCCGCGCGGCGCGGGCGGCCCGCCGACGACGGCGTGGACGGCGAGCCGGGCCCTGTCGCTGCTGTGGAAGCTGCGGTGGCTCGCCGACGACCAGCAGCGCGAGGGCGCCGCCGGCGGCAAGGACGTCTACGACGCCGTCCTGCTCGGCGAGCTCGACGGCGTCACGCTCTCCCCGCGGCTGCGCCGGCTGCTGCCCGCCCTCGACCCGGCCGCGGTCCGCGCGATGACCGTCGACTGGTCCAGCCACCCGGTCCACGATCCGGACAGCTGGCTGGACCGCCTCGCGTGGGCGGTCCAGCACCACGTGGCGGGCTACGACACGGACCGGTAGACGTCCAGGGTCTGCTGGGCGATCGCCGACCAGGAGAAGTGGTCCAGGGCACGCTGCCGCCCGGCACGGCCGAACTCGGCGGCCCGGGCCGGCTCCTCCAGCAGCTCGTTCATCGCGTCGGCGAGGTCCGCGACGAAGCGGTCCTCGTCCAGCGGCGTGCCGGACCCGTCGGTGACCTGCTCGATCGGCACGAGCAGGCCGGTCTCGCGGTCCGCGACGACCTCGGGGATGCCGCCGGTGGCGGTCGCGACGACCGCGGTCTGGCAGGCCATCGCCTCGAGGTTGACGATCCCCATCGGCTCGTAGATCGACGGGCAGACGAACAGGGTGGCGTGGGTGAGGACCTGGATGACCTCCCGCTTCGGCAGCATCTCCTGCACCCAGACGACACCGGAGCGGGTGGCGCGCAGCTCGTCGGCGAGCGCGGTCACCTCCGCCGCGATCTCCGGCGTGTCGGGGGCGCCGGCGAGCAGCACCAGCTGCACGTCGGCGGGGAGCCGCCGGGCCGCCCGCAGCAGGTAGGGCAGGCCCTTCTGCCGGGTGATGCGGCCGACGTACACGACGCTGGGGCGCTGCGGGTCGATGCCGAGCCGGGTCACGACGTCCAGGCCGGGGTCCGGCGCGTACTGCTCGGTGTCGATACCGTTGTAGATGACGTGGACCCGGTCGGGATCGACCCGCGGGTATGCCTTGAGCACGTCGGCCTTCATCCCGGCGGACACGGCGATCACGGCGTCGGCCGCCTCGACCGCGGTCCGCTCACACCAGGACGAGAGCGCGTAGCCGCCGCCGAGCTGGTCGGCCTTCCACGGGCGCAGCGGCTCGAGGCTGTGGCTGGTGATCACGTGCGGGACGCCGTGCAGCAGCTTGGCGGTGTGCCCGGCGAAGTTGGCGTACCAGGTGTGGCTGTGCACCAGGTCGGTGCCGGCGGCGCCGGCGGCCATCTCCAGGTCCACGCCCATGGTCCGCAGGGCGGCGTTGGCCCCCCGCAGCCCGGACGGGTCCTGGTAGCCGACCACGCCCGCTTCCGAGCGGGGCGCGCCGAAGCAGTGCACGCGCACGTCCAGGGGGAGGCGGCGCAGCTCTCGCGCCAGGTACTCCAGATGGACGCCGGCTCCACCGTAAACGTCCGGGGGGTACTCTCGAGTCAGTAGGTCTACGCGCACGTTGGAAAGACTAATTGGGTTCGCCTGGCGCAACACGCCGGACACGTTTAGCGTCTCGACCATGGCCGCCAAAAAAGTCCTCGCCATCGTCCTCGCCGGCGGCGAGGGCAAGCGTTTGATGCCCTTGACCGCTGACCGGGCGAAGCCCGCGGTGCCGTTCGGCGGCATCTACCGGCTGATCGACTTCGTCCTGTCGAACCTGGCCAACGGCGGCTATCTGAAGATGGTCGTGCTGACCCAGTACAAGTCGCACTCGCTGGACCGCCATGTGACGAAGACCTGGCGGATGTCGACGCTGCTCGGCAACTACGTGACGCCGGTGCCGGCGCAGCAGCGGCTCGGACCGCGCTGGTTCGCCGGGTCCGCGGACGCGATCTACCAGAGCCTGAACCTCATCAACGACGAGCGTCCCGACTACGTGATCGTGTTCGGCGCGGACCACATCTACCGGATGGACCCGGAGCAGATGATGCGCCAGCACATCGAGTCGGGCGCGTCGGTGACGGTCGCCGGGATCCGGCAGCCGCTGTCCACCGCCGACCAGTTCGGCGTGATCGAGGTCGCCGACGACGGGCGGCGGATCTCCGCGTTCCGCGAGAAGCCCCGCGACGCCAGGGGCCTGCCGGACTCGCCGGACGAGATCTTCGCGTCGATGGGCAACTACATCTTCACCACCGGGGCGCTGATCGACGCCGTCACCCGCGACGCGCAGGACCCGTCGAGCAAGCACGACATGGGCGGCAACATCATCCCGTACTTCGTCGACAAGCATGAGGCGGCCGTCTACGACTTCAGCAACAACGTCGTGCCGGGCAGCTCGGAGCGCGACCGCGGCTACTGGCGCGACGTCGGGACCCTGGACTCGTTCTACGAGGCCAACATGGACCTCATCGCGGTGCAGCCCATCTTCAATCTGTACAACTTCGAGTGGCCGATCTTCACGGGCAACAGCCCGTGGCCGCCGGCGAAGTTCGTGCACGGCTGGGGCGAGCGGGTCGGCCGGGCGGTCGGATCGATGATCTCCCCCGGCGCGGTGATCTCCGGCGCCCTGGTGGAGAACTCGGTGGTGTCGCCCAACGTGAAGGTCCACTCGTGGGCGCACGTGGAGGGCTCGGTGCTGATGGAGGGCGTCGACATCGGGCGGCACTCCGTGATCCGCAACGCCATCATCGACAAGAACGTCATCGTGCCGGAAGGCGCCGAGATCGGCGTCGACCTGGAGAAGGACCGGACCCGCTACACGGTCTCCGAGGGCGGGATCGTGGTCATCGGCAAGGGTCAACGCATCATGCCGTAGGAAGACGACGCTAACGCTGCCAACGCGACGCGGATTCGATACGGTGAGGATCATGGGTACCCCGACACCCGAAGCACCTGCCATCGCCAGGACCGACACCGAGACCGCGCTCGCCTCCGAGGACCCCGTGGTGGTGCCCGACGCTCCGGCGGGCACCTGGCAGGCCGCCACCGGTCCGAGCGTCGTGACCGGCGACCGTTTCCCCATCGAGCAGATCACCCCGCAGGTCGAGGGTGGCCGGTTCCCGGCGAAGGCCGTCGTCGGCGAGCTGGTGCCGGTCACGGCCGTCTCCTACCGCGAGGGCCACTCGATGATGGGCTGCAACGTGGTCCTCATCGGCCCCGACGGCAAGGAGGGCCCGTTCACCCGCATGGGCCCGGGCCCGGCCGGCACCGACACGTGGTTCGGCGCGGTGCGCCCCGACGCGGTCGGCGCGTGGACGTTCGCGGTCGAGGCGTTCTCCGACCCGTACCTGACCTGGCACGACGCGGTCACGAAGAAGATCGGCGCCGGGCAGGGCCTGCAGGACCTCAGCAACGACCTGGCCGAGGGCGCGGCGCTGCTCAATCAGGCGGCGACCGGCGTCCCGGCGGCGGAGCGCGGCCGGGTCACCGGCGCCGCGCAGGCCCTCGCCGACACGACGATCCCGCTGTTCGCCAGGGTGTCCCCGGCGCTGGGCCTCACCGACGTGCTGTGGCGCCATCCGCTGCGCCAGCAGGTGACCCGCTCCAGGGAGCTGCCCCTGTGGTGCGACCGGAAGCGGGCGCTGTTCTCCGCGTGGTACGAGTTCTTCCCCCGCTCCCAGGGCGCGGTCGTCGACGAGCACGGCAAGCCGGTCAAGCACGGCACGTTCCAGACCGCGATCCCGCGCCTGGCCGAGGTCGCCGAGCTCGGGTTCGACGTGGTGTACCTGCCGCCGATCCACCCGATCGGCCGGATCAACCGTAAGGGGCCGAACAACACCCTGGTCGCCGGGCCGCAGGACGTCGGCTCGCCGTGGGCGATCGGCGCCGAGGAGGGCGGGCACGACGCGATCCACCCGGACCTGGGGACCCTGGAGGACTTCCGGGCGTTCATCGCCGCCGCCGGCGACGCCGGGGTCGAGATCGCGATGGACCTGGCGCTGCAGTGCGCGCCGGACCACCCGTGGGTCACCGAGCACCCCGAGTGGTTCACCACCCGCGCCGACGGCTCGATCGCCTACGCGGAGAACCCGCCGAAGAAGTACCAGGACATCTACCCGCTGAACTTCGACAACGACCCGCAGGGCATCCGCGACGAGATCCTGCGCGTCGTGCTGCACTGGGTCGAGCAGGGCATCAAGATCTTCCGGGTCGACAACCCGCACACCAAGCCGGTCGGGTTCTGGCACTGGCTCATCAACGAGGTCAAGACGGTCGACCCCGACGTGCTGTTCCTGGCGGAGGCGTTCACGCGGCCCGCGATGATGCACGGCCTGGGCAAGATCGGGTTCACCCAGTCCTACACGTACTTCACCTGGCGCGTGCAGGCGTGGGAGCTGCGCGAGTACGTCCAGGAGCTGATCGCGGCCGCCGACTACATGCGGCCCAACTTCTGGCCCAACACGCCGGACATCCTGCCCGAGCACCTGCAGCACGGCGGGCCGCCGATGTTCAAGATCCGGGCGGTCCTGGCCAGCATGCTGAGCCCCTCGTGGGGGATGTACTCGGGCTTCGAGCTCTACGAGCACCTGCACCGTCCGGGCTCCGAGGAGTACCTGGACAACGAGAAGTTCCAGCTGCGCCCCCGCGACTGGGCCGCCGCCGAGGCCGCCGGGGAGTCCCTGGCGCCGTACCTGAAGCGGCTCAACCACGTGCGCCGCGAAAACCCCGCGCTGCACTGGCTGCGTAACACCGTTTTCCACGGTATCGACAACGAACAATTGCTTTGTTTCTCGAAACGAGACCCTGACAGCGAAAACGCCGTGCTCATCGTGGTCTCGTTGGATTCGCACAACGTCCAGTGGGGTAACACCACCCTGGACATGCCCGCGCTCGGTTTCGACTGGCACGAGCGGTTCACGGTGCGCGACGAGCTCACCGGTGCGACCTTCGACTGGGGACAACACAACGCGGTGCGGCTCGACCCCCTGTACGAGCCCGCACACGTGTTCACGGTGCATCGTCACCGGTGACAGCACAAGGTAGGTGGCAGCATGACGGATCCGGTCGAGGGCACCCACGTCGTCGCGGACGGCACGGTCGAACATCCCTCAGCCAGTGACTTCGGCAACGCGAGGATCCTGCCGGCGGACGAGACCTGGTATCAGCGCGCGGTGTTCTACGAGGTGCTCGTCCGCGCGTTCGCCGACTCGAACGCCGACGGGTCCGGTGATCTGCAGGGCCTGATCGGCCAGCTGGACTACCTGCAGTGGCTCGGCGTCGACTGTCTCTGGCTGCCGCCGTTCTACGACTCGCCATTGCGCGACGGCGGCTACGACATCCGCGACTTCTACAAGGTGCTGCCGGACTTCGGCACCGTCGAGGACTTCGTCGAGCTCCTCGACGCCGCGCACAAGCGCGGCATCCGGGTCATCACCGACCTGGTCATGAACCACACCTCGGACTCGCACCTGTGGTTCCAGGAGTCGCGGCGGGACCCGACCGGGCCCTACGGCGACTACTACGTGTGGAGCGACGACAACACCGCCTACTCCGACGCGCGGATCATCTTCGTGGACACCGAGGAGTCCAACTGGACGTTCGACCCGGTGCGCCGGCAGTTCTACTGGCACCGGTTCTTCCACCACCAGCCGGACCTCAACTACGAGAACCCCGAGGTCCAGCGGGAGATGCTCGACGTACTGCGGTTCTGGCTCGGGCTGGGCATCGACGGCTTCCGCCTCGACGCGGTGCCCTACCTGTTCGAGGACGAGGGCACCAACTGCGAGAACCTGCCGGCGACGCACGAGTTCCTGCGCCGCTGCCGCAAGGTCATCGACGACGAGTTCCCCGGCCGGGTCCTGCTCGCCGAGGCCAACCAGTGGCCGGCCGACGTCGTGCAGTACTTCGGCGACGGCGACGAGTGCCACATGGCCTTCCACTTCCCGCTGATGCCGCGCATCTTCATGGCGGTCCGGCGCGAGTCGCGCTTCCCGATCTCGGAGATCCTCGCGCACACCCCGCCGATCCCGGCGAACTGCCAGTGGGGCATCTTCCTGCGCAACCACGACGAGCTGACCCTGGAGATGGTCACCGACGAGGAGCGCGACTACATGTACGCGGAGTACGCCAAGGACCCGCGGATGCGCGCCAACGTCGGGATCCGGCGGCGCCTCGCGCCGCTGCTGGAGAACGACCGCAACCAGATCGAGCTGTTCACCGCGCTGCTGCTGTCGCTGCCCGGGTCGCCGGTGCTGTACTACGGCGACGAGATCGGCATGGGCGACAACATCTGGCTCGGCGACCGCGACGGCGTGCGCACCCCGATGCAGTGGACCCCGGACCGCAACGCCGGCTTCTCGCAGGCGAACCCGGGCCGGCTGTACCTCCCGGCGATCCAGGACCACGTGTACGGCTACCAGTCGATCAACGTCGAGGCCCAGAAGGAGAGCTCGACGTCAGTGCTGAACTGGACCCGCACCATGCTGCAGGTCCGGCGGCGGCACGAGGCCTTCGCCGTCGGCGTGTTCCGTGAGCTCGGCGGGTCCAACCCCTCGGTCCTCGCGTTCGTGCGCGTCCACGACGAGGACGTGGTCCTGTGCGTCAACAACCTGTCGCGCTTCCCCCAGCCGATCGAGCTCAACCTGCAGCAGTGGGCCGGGTACACCCCGATCGAGCTCACCGGCCACGTCCAGTTCCCGAACATCGGCCAACTGCCGTACCTGCTGACGTTGCCGGGCCACGGCTTCTACTGGTTCCAGCTCGTCGCGCCGGCCGAGCAGAACTGAGGAGAGACCCATCTCATGACGACGCTGCCGTTCACCGAGTGGCTGCCGCACCAGCGGTGGTACGCGGGCCGCAACCGCACCCTGACCGATGTCCGCCCGGCGGCCGTCACGGCGCTGCCCGACCAGGTCGACCACGTGCTGCTCGACGCGCACTACGAGGACGGCGGCACCGAGCGTTACCAGGTGTTCGTCGGGTGGGACCTGAACGTCGTGCCCGAGCTGCACGCGGCGGCGCTGATCGGCGCCGAGCACGACCGCGCCGGCTTCGACGCGCTCTACGACGAGCAGTCCGCGCAGCGCCTGCTCGGCCTGATCGACACCGGCGCCACCGTCGAAGGGGTCCGGTTCGTGCCGGAGCCCGGCGTGGCGCTGCCCGTGCAGGCGCCGGCCCGGGTCGTGGACGCCGAGCAGAGCAACACCAGCGTCGTGTACGACAGCGCCGCGATCCTCAAGGTGTTCCGCCGGGTGACCCCCGGCATCAACCCGGATCTGGAGCTCAACCGGGTCCTCGCCCGCGCCGGCTGCCCCAACGTGGCGCGGCTGCTCGGCGCGGTGGAGAGCACCGAGGGCGGCGGCACGCCGGTGACCCTCGCGATGGTCACCGAGTACGCGCAGAACTCCGCCGAGGGCTGGGCGATGGCCGCGACCAGCGCCCGTGACCTGTTCGCGGAGCACGACCTCAACCCCGACGAGGTCGGCGGCGACTTCGCCGCCGAGTCGTGGCGGCTCGGGGAGGCGGTCGCGCACGTGCACCGCACCCTGGCCGTGGAGCTCGGCACGCAAACCGCCCCGGCGCCGGCGGAGACGATGCTGGCCCGGCTCGACACCGCGGTCCAGGCGGTGCCGCAGCTCGCCGAGTTCGTGCCGGGCGCGCAGGCGATCTTCCGCAACGCCGGTGACGAACCGATCACCGTGCAGCGCATCCACGGCGACCTGCACCTCGGCCAGGTGCTGCGCACCCCGGAGTCGTGGCTGCTGATCGACTTCGAGGGTGAGCCGGGTGTACCGGTGGAGGTCCGTCGCCGCCCCGATTCAGCGCTGCGCGACGTGGCCGGGATGCTGCGCTCCTACGAGTACGCCGCCTACCAGCTGCTCGTCGGCGAAGAGGGCGACGAGGCCCTCGCCGAGCGGGCCCGGCAGTGGGTGGACCGTAACCGCGCCGCATTCTGCGACGGTTACGCTGCCGCTGCCGGCTACGACCCCCGCGAGGACCAGGCGTTGCTGTGCGCCTACGAGCTGGACAAGGCGGTCTACGAGACCGCCTACGAGTCGCGGCACCGGCCGACCTGGCTGCGGATTCCCCTGCAGTCCATCGAGAGGCTGGTCAACGGCTCTCTGACGGAACCCAGGTGACGGAGCTTATGAATCTCGACGACCTCATCGCCGGCCGCTCGCACGACCCGCACGGCGTCCTCGGCGCCCACCCTGTCGGTGGCGCCGGTGCCGGCTCCGGGGCCGTGACGACCGTCATCCGGGCGCTGCGCCGCGGCGCCGGCACCGTCTCGGTCGTCGTCGACGACGAGCGCCACCCGATGCGGCTGGTGCACGACGAGGGCGTCTTCGAGGCCGAGCTGCCCGGCGACGTCACCGACTACCGCATCGACGCCGACGGGGTGCTGACCGACGACCCGTACCGGCACCTGCCGACCGTCGGCGAGCTCGACCTGCACCTCATCCAGGAGGGCCGGCACGAGCGGCTGTGGACGGTCCTCGGCGCGCAGACCCGCCCCGGCGGCGTCGCGTTCGCGGTGTGGGCGCCCAACGCCCGCGGCGTCCGGGTCGTCGGCGACTTCACCGGCTGGGGCCCGCACGACGGCTGGCCGATGCGGTCGCTGGGCGGCAGCGGCGTCTGGGAGCTGTACGTGCCGGGCGCGCAGGCCGGCAACCGGTACAAGTTCCGGCTGCTGACCCCCGACGACGGCTGGGTCGAGAAGGCCGACCCCCTCGCGCAGCACACCGAGGTGCCGCCGGCGACCGCCTCGGTGGTCTACCGCTCGACGTACGACTGGAAGGACGCCGACTGGCTCGCCCAGCGCGCCGAGCGCCGCAACCACGAGGCACCCATCAGCGTGTACGAGGTCCACCTCGGCTCGTGGCGCCCCGGGCTGTCCTATGTGGAGCTCGCCGACCAGCTCACCGAGTACGTCACCGACCTCGGCTTCACCCACGTCGAGTTCCTGCCGGTCATGGAGCACCCGTTCGGCGGGTCGTGGGGCTACCAGGTCACCGGCTACTACGCGCCGACGGCCCGCTTCGGCAACCCCGACGAGTTCCGCCACCTCGTGGACCGCCTGCACCAGGCCAACATCGGCGTCATCCTCGACTGGGTGCCGGCGCACTTCCCGAAGGACGCCTGGGCCCTCGCCCGCTTCGACGGCACGCCGCTGTATGAGCACGGCGACTGGCGGCGCGGCGAACACCCCGACTGGGGCACGCTCATCTTCGACTTCGGCCGCTCCGAGGTCCGCAACTTCCTCGTCGCCAACGCCCTCTACTGGTGCGAGGAGTTCCACGCCGACGCGCTGCGCGTGGACGCCGTCGCCTCCATGCTCTACCTCGACTACTCCCGCGAGCACGGCCAGTGGGCGCCGAACCAGTACGGCGGCCGGGAGAACCTCGACGCGATCTCCTTCCTGCAGGAGGCGAACGCGACCGTCTACAAGCACCACCCCGGCATCATGATGATCGCCGAGGAGTCCACGGCGTGGCTCGGCGTCACCCGCCCCACCGACTCCGGCGGCCTCGGCTTCGGCTTCAAGTGGAACATGGGCTGGATGCACGACACCCTGTCCTACATCGAAAAGGACCCGATCTACCGGCAGTACCACCACAACCAGATGACGTTCGCCACGGTGTACGCGTGGAGCGAGAACTACTTGCTGCCGATCAGCCACGACGAGGTCGTGCACGGCAAGGGCTCCCTCATCGGCAAGATGCCCGGCGACCTGTGGAAGAAGCTCGCCACCGCCCGCGCGCTGCTCGCCTACATGTGGTCCTTCCCCGGCAAGCAGCTGCTCTTCATGGGCTGCGAGCTCGGCGACGAGCAGGAGTGGAGCGAGGAGCGCGGCCTGGACTGGGGCCTGCTGCACGACCCGCAGCGCGCCGGCCTGCAGCGCCTCGTCCGCGACCTCAACGCCGTCTACCAGCGCACCCCGGCCCTCTGGAGCCAGGACGTCACGCCCGACGGCTTCCGCTGGATCAACAACGAGGACTCCGGCGGCAACGTCTTCTCCTACCTGCGCTGGGGCACCGACGGCTCGGCGGTCGCGGTCGTCGTCAACTTCGCCGCCCACCCGCACGAGGGCTACCGCGTCGGCCTGCCCTTCGCCGGCCGCTGGGCCGAGATCCTCAACACCGACGCCGACGTCTACGGCGGCTCGGGCGTCGGCAACCTCGGCGCCGTCGAGGCCACCGCCACGCCGTGCAACGGCCTGCCCGCCTCCGCCGAGCTGCGCATCCCGCCCCTCGGCGCCCTCTGGCTCAAGCTCGGCTGACCATCCCTCAGCCCGTGAGGCCCGGAGCGCCGGACGCTCCGGGCCTCACGGCGAGGTGGTCGGCAATCCCACCTGAGTGCCGCGGTCGTGACCGGGTGACCGCTTTCAATGCCCCCGGCCGCACGTACAGTTTCAGCACCGTACGTCGAGGGAGCGGCACATGGTGCGCAGGGCAGCGGTCGCCGTCGTGGCATCGGTCATCGTCCTGCTCGCCGGCTGCCTGCTCGCCGGCTGCGCGGAACCGGAGTTCCGGCGGGGCGGACCGCCGCCCTTCGTCGTCGGCGCGGACGGGCCCGACCGGGCCGCGCTCGCCCGCTGGTCGGACTTCCCGGCCGAGCGGCATCCGCGGCCGGTCGTGCTGCTCGGCGACCCTGCGTCGGCCGGTGCGGG
This sequence comes from Dactylosporangium sp. NPDC000521, assembly GCF_042898305.1. Taxonomy (NCBI): domain Bacteria; kingdom Bacillati; phylum Actinomycetota; class Actinomycetes; order Micromonosporales; family Micromonosporaceae; genus Dactylosporangium; species Dactylosporangium sp. NPDC000521. The sequence continues at coordinate 33,596 of NZ_JBIAYW010000005.1, read as the reverse complement.
GTTCACCGGCAACGCCGCGAAGCAGGCCTTCGCGGCGAAGCGGTTCAGCGTGACCGCCGCCCTGCCCGCCGGGCCGGCGACCGCGACGGTCGCGCTGCCGGACGGGCCGGCCGAGCTCCGTGTCACCGGCGCCGCCGCGGCCGTCGCGGCGCTGGTCCGCCCCCTCGCCGGCTCGGCCGACCCCGTGCTCGTGCTGGACCAGGTCCGCTACGCGCCGGCGGCGTTCCCCACCGACCGGGGGCCGCTGCCCCTGCCCGCGTGGCAGTTCTCCGGGCCTGGTGTGCTCGGCACGATCGCGTGGCCCGCCGTCGACCCGGCGGCGCTGTGGCGGCCCGGCGAGAACCCCGACGCCGGCACGACCGCCACGATCGCCGGCGACGACCGTACGCTGACCGTCGCGCTGCTCACGCCCGCCGGCGGGACCTGCCCGGGCAGTCCCGTGGTGACCTTCACCGCCGAGGCGGTGGCCTCGCCGGCCGCGGTCGCCGTCGGGCTGCGCGCCGCGGTCACCGGGTCGGTCGTGCCTGGGCCTGCGCGCGACGGCTGCGGCTCCGACGACGGCCTGCGTCTGGTGGAGTACCGGCTCGTCCTGGACGCCCCGCTGGGCGGCCGGACCGTCCTCGCCCCGGGCGGCACGGTCATCGCCGTGCGGCACAACTGACAACCCGCTCGGCGGCCGGGCCGCCCTTCGCCCCGGGCGGCATGGTCACCGCCGTGCGGCGCGGCTGACGACCCGCTCGGCGGCCGGGCCGTCCTTCGGCCCGGACCGCGCGGTCACCGCCGTGCGCCGCGGCTGACGACCGGCTGGGCGGCGAAGAGGGCGTCGAAGACGGGGAGCGGGTTCAGCGTGGTGTACGACCGGGCCCGGTCCCCCGCGATCAGTGCCGAGCACGTGGGATCGACCACGACCGCGAGCGGCTGCTGCTCACGGAACGTGAAGACCAGGCTGACCTGGACCGGCAGGGTGATCGGCAGGCAGGCCTGGTCGGCGGGGACGGCCGGCAGCGCGTCGAGGATCGCGGTGAGACGGTCGACGCCGGTGGTGAGGACCTTCGGCGGCGTCAGGCCGGTGACCGCGGGGGCCGTGCTGGCCAGCGGCGTCTCACAGCGGGTCACGCTCGTCGCGCCGAACGGGACCAGCGGGCCGCCGGCGTCGGTCGGCGGGCCGCCGGCGAAGCGGATGCGAATCTCAGCGCAGTTCACGGCGCCCCAGGCGGCACCGGACGCGAACGGCGACGCCCCCGGCGACGGCGGCTCCATCGACGGCGACGGCGGCGCCGACCCGGTCACGACGCCCGCGAACGGCCCCGAAGCAAACCCTGACGGCACGACCGTCCCGTCCAACGACCCTGGCGACGAGCCGGGGCCGGGCGGCGAACCGTCCAACGGCCCGGACGGCATTCCTGGTATCGGGCCGGCGGCGGGCGGCGACAGGGACAACGGATCGGACCCGGCGCCCGATGGGTCCGCGGGTAGCCCGGGCGCGGACGCGATCGGGCCGGGCGGCGGTGAGGCGGGAGCGACCTGGGCGGCGAGCGGCCCGGCCGGCGCGCCATGACCCGCACCGGCCAGCATCGCCACACCGCTCGCGGTGACGGCGGCGACCACCGCCCCGGACACCGCCGGGACGCGTCGGGGGACAGCCATGAACCCCAGGCTAGACGGGCTGCGTGGTCCCGGTGGCCGGTTGCCAGGGCTGCACCCAGGGCGTCGCCGGCCAGCCCTCAGCGGCCGCCATCAGCGGCCAGCAGGTGGCGCCGTCGACCGCCTCCCGGACCAGGTCCGCGTGGCCGGCGTGGCGGGCGGTCTCCTCGATGAGGTGCAGCAGCACCCAGCGGACCGACCAGGCGTCCACGTCGTCCGGGAACCAGGGCACGCCCTTCGGCACGGGCACCGGTTGCCCCATGTCGGTGATCCCGGCGACCGCCGCGTCGGTCTCCTCACCGGCCTTCACGTAGTCGGCCAGGACGCCGGCGAGGGTCTCGTCGGCGCGCAGCACGAAGCCGTCCTCGTAGTCGACGGCGGGCGCGGGCCGCTGCAGCATCGTCGCGACCCAGTTGCGCTCCATCTGGGCCAGGTGCTTGACGAGCCCGCCGACGCTCAGGGTGCTCGCGGCCGGCGCGAGCCGGGCCTGCTCGTCGGTGAGCCCGAAGGCGGCGTTGCGCACGCCCTGGCGCTGCTGGTCGAGGAACGCGAGCAGACCTGAACGCTCGTCGGCGACCGGCGGCACGTTACCCGGCATGACTGGACCCCTTTCGCGGAAGCTGTCAGGGTCCATCCTGCCGACAATTGCGGACAGGTTCCGTCCTTTACCTCAGGCGGGTGTCGGCGGCAGCGGCAGCGGCAGGCCCGGCAGCCCGTCGATGCTGACCGCCACGTGCTCCTTGCTCTCGAAGTACGCGCCGAGCGAGGCGTCGTCCTCCCGGGCGAAGCGCTTGCCGTGCAGGTCGCGGTCCGCGTCGTACGTCATGAACGGCACCGCATAACCGCACGTGTCGCGGATCAGCTCGGCGTGCACGACGATGATCGCGCGCAGGCCGTGCTGGGTCGTGTCGATGTCGGGGAAGTGCGCCATGAGCGCCGTCCAGCGCGGGTCGTCGCGGAACACCGGCTCGCCGCGGCCGTGCACGCGCACGATGTTGGGCGGGCCGTCGAAGGCGCACCACATGAGCGTGATCCGCCCGTTCTCCCGCAGGTGGGCGACGGTCTCGGCATTGCTGCCGGCGAAGTCGAGGTAGGCGACGGTCAGCTCGTCGATGACGGCGAACGAGCCGGTGAGCCCCTTCGGGGACAGGTTGATGGTGCCGTCGCCGGACAGCGGCGCGGTGGCGGTGAAGAAGATGTGCTGCGCCTCGATGAAGGTCCGCAGCCGGCCGTCGATACGTTCGTAGACCTTGCCCATACCCGCCATCCTCCGCCATCCTCCGCTGTCCGCGGCGCCTGCCGGCTCCCCCGTCCCGCATGGCGAGCGTGACGGTCCTTACAGCGGCACCATCGCCGGCGCCGCGGTGCTCTCCCGGACCACGAGCCGGGTGGCCAGCTCGATCCGGGTCGACTCCAGCCGCTCACCGGCGATGATGCGCAGCAGGGTCCGGGCCGCGGCGACGCCCATCTCGTGCAACGGCTGACGGACCGTGGTCAGCGGCGGCGCGGTCCACTCGGCGAAGTTGAGGTCGTCGAACCCGACCACGCTCACGTCGTGCGGCACACCGAGCCCCGCCTGCCGCAGCGCCTCGTACACCCCGGTGGCCTGCTGGTCGCTGCCCGCGAACACGGCGGTCGGCGGGTCCGGCAGCGCCAGGAAGCCGGCCATCGCCCGCAAGCCGCCGTCGTGGTGAAAGTTTCCGTACCGCACCAGGTGCCGGTCGGTGGCGATCCCGGCCGACTCGAGGGCGGCGCGGTAGCCGGCGATGCGGGCGCGGGTGCACTGCAGCTGCTCCGGCCCGCCGATCGCGGCGATCCGCCGGTGCCCGAGCCCGACGAGGTGCTCGGTGGCGGCGTACCCGCCGGCGAAGTTGGTCGCGCCGATCGAGGCCACGTCCGGCGGCGGCTGGCTGACCCCGTCCACGACGACGAAGGGCATGCTCCGGCGCGCCAGCTCGGCCCGCTGGTGCTCGCTGAGCTCCGACAGCACCAGGATCGCGCCCTGCGACCCGCGGGCCAGCAGCGACTCCAGCCACCGCCTGGTCAGGCTTTCCCGGTTGTGTACCGCGGAGACCACCAGCCCCAGGCCCGCGGCCTCGACGACCTCCTCGACCCCGGTCAGGATCGACAGCCCCCAGACGCTGTCGAGCTCGTTGATGACCAGGTCGACCAGGTCACTGCGGCGACCGGGCCGGCGCGACGCGTGCGGCCGCTGGTAGCCGCGGTCGGCGAGGAGCTGCTCGATGTGCTTGCGGGTCGCGTTCGAGACGTCGGTGTGCCCGTTGAGAACCTTGGACACGGTGGAGATCGCCACGTTGGCCTCGCGCGCGATCTCCGCCATCGTCGGGCGTTTCGTCACCATGCCGCAACCTTTCGAACGGCAACACAGTGATGGGGACCGTACACCTCCCGAAGCGTGACCGAAATACCCACGAAACTTTCGGCGCCGGCGCGCAGCCGCTCACCACCGGACGCGGCGACCGGCGTCGCCGTTTGACGCAGTGACGACGGGTACGTTACGGTCGGTGCGATACCGACAAGGAATTTTTTCGGTGATGCTAAGGTGGGTTAGCCGGCGCGCCACCGGAACCGGGCACCGACTCCAACGCGATCCGCCATCAGATCGCCCATGAGAACCGAGCACCAACTCCGACGAGATCCGCCAACAGTCCGCCCACGAGAACCGCCATCCAGTCCAGCAAGAACCGCCGTCGGTCCAGCAGGAACCGCCGTCAGTGCAGCGAGTTCCGCCATCAGTCCAGCAGGCCCGCGCCGGGGATCTTCGGAGCCAGGGGCGGGCAGTGCGTGTGGGTGGCCGCGGCCAGGCCCCCACACTGCGCCGGCAGCCCGATCAGCAGGTTGTGGTCGTAGATGAGCAGCGCCCACCGGCCGAAGTCGTGCCGCTCGACGGGCACGCCGAACTGCGCGACCGCGGCGTCGACCGTGCCGTACCGGGCGTGCTTCAGGTCGACGACGAGGAACCGCGCGTCGTGCCGGGTGGCGTCGTACCAGTCGGCGTCGGACTCCCAGCGGTACGAGCGAATGTCGGGCCCGATGACCGGCGCGACCCGCGTCCGCCCGTTGCTGGCGACGGTGATGACGTTGGCGCCCCAGTAGCTGCCGAGCCCGTACCGCAGGTCGTGCGCGACGAGGTACTCCGCGACCTCGTGCGCCTCCGGCGGCTGCGGCTTCGCGCCGGCCGCCTGGGTCCCGAACGCGACGACGAGGATCACGCCGGCGGCGGCCAGGACCCGCCGCGTGGCGGGGGCGGCGGCGAGAAGCCGCTCGCCCCACACCCTGGCGGCGAGGACCGCGCCGAAGGGCAGCACGGCGACGATCTGCCGGGCGCTGCCGATGTCGCCGGCCTGCGTGGAGACGATGAAGGCGGTCAGGTTGACCAGGATCGCGGCCGCCAGGACCTGCGCGACCCGGTCATCGCCGCCGGTAGAGACCCGGCCGTCGCCGCCCGTGGAGGTCCGACCGTCGCCGCCCGTGGAGGTCCGGTCGCTGCCGCCCGTTGAGGTCCGGTCGCTGCCGCCCGTGGAGGTCCCATCGCCGCTGGTGGAGGTGCGGAAGAACCGGACGACCGTCGCGCCGAGTGCGGCCACGGCGAGGAGCAGCAGCGCCAGGTTGACGAGGCCGGCGGCGAGCGCGAGCGGCCCGTCCAGTGTCGGCAGGTACGCGCCGTAGTTGTGCGCGGTCGCGTTCACCGCCGTCACCACGTGGTCGCCGAGCTGCGCGGCGGGGCTGAAGCGCGCCACCGGCGAGTGCACTGAGAAGCCGCCGCCCCACCAGATCAGGGCGAGCAGCGCGTGCGCGAGCACGATCGACCCGGCACCGGCGGCGAGCAGGTGCGCGTCCGTGCCGCGCCAGGTGCGGGCGCGGACCAGCCGTGCCGCGCTGACCAGCATGAGCGGCACCGCGCCGACGAACATGGCCAGAGGGTCGGCGACCTGCGCGAGCGCGAGCACGACCAGCGCCCCGACGGGCCACCACCGGCGCAGCGGCGTCGCCGACCTGCGGTCCAGGATCAGCCACGCGAGCAGCAGCGGCACGGAGGTGCCGGTGTGGTCAGGCGCGTACAGCACGACCGCCCACCCGCCGTGCGGCTGGGGCACCAGCAGGGTCGCGACGACCACCCCCATCCGCGCCCACGCCGCGCGCCCGGTCGCGTCGCCCTTCGCGGCGAGCGCCCCGAACACGATCAGCAGCAGGTACGTGGTCGCCGACGCCACGTGCACGACGCGCTGGTCGAGGCCGAAGAACAGCTCGATCAGCGCGTACTGCAGCAGCTCCGTGCTGTAGAACGACACATCACTGAGCGTCCAGCCGTGCAGCAGGACGTCGCCGTGCAGCATGTCCCAGGCCTGCAGCGCGTTGGCGGCGGCGTCACTGTTGGTGGGCGTGGCCCGCGCCATGCGCAGGTAGCCGAGGAGCAGCGCCGCCAGGCCGGCGACCACCGCCCCGACCGTGACGAACCGGGTCCTCCGGCTCGTCGTCGCCGCCGGTGTACGACCACCGCCGGGCTGGACACGTTGACGCGGGATCGTGGGCAGGGTCGCCCGCTGGGCGGGCCCCGTCACCCCGCCGAGAGTTGGGCTCACACAACCTCCGACGCATTCCCCCCGCCGCGCGGTTGGCGGCACCCAGTGAATGTGATCTACCTGTGATCACGCCCGGGCCATTCTCACGCACCCGCGCAACCGTCCGGCGTCTGCTGTCCGGGATGTGTCCGATACCTCTTCCCGGCTCGTGACGACACCATTGGTGACTATCAGCATCACTGCGTATGCGTGGGGTGATTTTCGGGGTGATCCTGCCGGTCGGCGCGGTGTGGTGGCTGACGCCGCTGGACAACACCTTCGCCCGGGTGGCCGTGCTCCTGCTCGGGTTCATCGGCTATCCGAAGCTCGTGGAGGAGGTGCTGTTCGCCCCGGACGGGCGCACCCTCGCCAGCGCCGGCTTCGACGGCTCCGTGCTGCTGTGGGACGTGCCGTCGCGCACCCGCCGCGCCACCCTGCGCGGCCACCGCGCCCAGGTCATGGCGATCGCCTACTCCCCCGACGGCAAGACCCTCGCCGCCGGCGGCCTCGGCGGCGTGGTCCGCCTGTGGGACGTCGCCACCGGCACGCTGACCGCCTCCCGCAACCCTGGCGGCCGGCGCCGGGTCCGGTCCCTCTCGCCTGGGGCCGCGATGTCCTCGCCATCGGCTGCGCGAGCGGCATCGTAAAGCTGCGCGCCGCGACCGGCGGCCGCCATCTCGGCTTCCTGGACACCGGCACCCGCCTCGTCAACGCCCTCGCCTCTCACCCCAACGGCACCACCCTCGCCGCCGACGACGGCAAACGCCACCTCCACCTGTGGCGCGACATCACCGCCACCCCAGCGGCACGCTGACCCTCACAACCGCCCCGCCGACGACGGCAACGGCCACCTCCACCTGTGGCGCGACATCACCGCCACCCCAACCGCACGCTGACCCTCACAACCGCCCCGCCGACGACGGCAACGGCCACCTCCACCTGTGGCGCGACGTCACCGCCACCCCAACCGCACGCTGACCCTCACAACCGCCCCGCCGACGCTCAGCGGCGCGAACGGACAGGGAGCAGGCTGCGTCAACGAGGCGATCCCGGCGCGCTCGGCAACCGGCACCGGCAATGAGCCGCGCACCGCGGCCGCCGGAGTGGGTCGTGACGCGTCAGGAGGCCGGCGGGGCGCTCCACCGGGATCGCACGAGGTCGAGATACTCCTCGCCCGCCACGGCGACATTCACCCACCGGTCCGCGGCTGCGCCCGTGAGCAGCTCGGCCAGAGCCATCGCCCGCTCCTCGCCGGTGCTGCGGCCGGTCTCGCGACCCTCGCCGGGATACTCCTCGTCGACCGGGTCCAGGGAGAAGAAGTTGGCCGGGTCGGCGAAGCGGTCGTCGTCAGGGTCCTCGACCGTGTGCGGCGACACCCGGTGTGCCCCGTCCATGGGGCTGACCGCGACCCACCGCACGGCGGCCGCGCCGTTGACCTCGGCGACGCCCAGGAACTGCTCGATCCTGCTGCCGCGCCGCAAGGCGCCGACCGCGGACCGCCGGGTCAGGTAGCGCACGGCGGCAGCCTACGGCGATGGTGCAGGATCGCAGGATGGTCGACGCTCCCGAACCCGACTGCTGGCTGCACCCCGACGTCGGGGTGGGCGGGTCGAGGATCGCCGGCGACGGGCTCTTCGCCCAGACCAGGATCACCGCGGGCACCGCGGTGTCGCGGCTCGGCGGGCGGCTGGTGACCTGGGCCGAGCTCAGCGACATGCTCGCCGAAGCGGCCCGGCGGCCCGGCGGCCCATACATCGACACGATCACGGTCAGCGAGACCCTGCACCTCGTGCTCCCGCCCGGCAGGCCAAACGGCAAGGGCAACCACAGCTGCGACCCGAACCTGTGGTGGGTCGACGCCTACACGCTCGCCGCCCGGCGGGACATCGACGCCGGGGAGGAGCTCACCAACGACTACGCGACGAGCACCGCGGCGCCCGGCTTCAGCATGCCGTGCCGCTGCGGCTCGGCCCTGTGCCGCGGCACGGTGACCGGCGACGACTGGCAGCTGCCCGACCTCCAGCACCGCTACGGCGAGCACTGGGTGCCCGCCCTGAGAGACCTCTTCTCGCATGCCCCAGTCGTACCACCCGGGTCTGACAGAATCTGACGGCATGACTGGGACGGGGAACCGGTTCGGCGAGGTCGCAGAGGTGTCGACGACGCACGGCCGGGCTACCCGCCGGAGGTCGGCGCGGCGATCGCGTCCTATGTGGAGCGTCCACTGGAGACGGTCGCGGAGATCGGCGCCGGCACCGGGCACGGCACGGCGGTGCTGCTCGGGCTGGGGGCGCCGGTCACGTGCGTCGAGCCGGACGCGAGGATGGCGGCGGTACTGCGGGCGCGGCATCCCTCGGTGACGGTGGTGGTGGCGCCGTTCGAGCGGTGGGTGCCGCCGCCGAGCGGGGTGTCGCTGCTCGGGTGCGCGATGGCGTGGCACTGGCTCGACCCGGCGACGCGTGCCCAGCGGGCGTTCGACGCGATCGCGCCCGGCGGGACCCTCGCCGTGTTCGGTCACCGGTACGCGTACGCCGACCCGGCGCACGAGGCCGCGATCGACGCCGCGTTCCGGTCGGTGCGCGACGACGGCGTACAGCTGCGGCCCGACGCCTGAGCGCGGGACGACATCGCGTCGGCGGGCCTGTTCACCGACCTGGAGCTCGTGCGGCTGGACCGCCGGCTGCCGATGACCACGGAGGCGTACCTGCGGCTGGTCCGCACCTTCGGCCCCTTCCGGGCCAGGCCGCCGCAGGAGCAGGACGCGCTCCTCGCCGCGCTGGAGCGGGCGCTCGACAGCCTCGGCGGCACCGTCCTCGACCTGCGCACCACGCTGACACTCGCCCGCCGGCCAAGGACCGCCTGATCTGCGCAGAACCCACCGGCCAAGGACCGCCTGATCTGCGCAGAACCCGCCGGGCGAGAACCGCCTGATCTGCGCGGAACCCGCCGGGCAAGAACCGCCTGATCTGCGCAGAACCCGCCGGGCAAGAACCGCCCGACCGGGGGAGAATCGGGATCATGTATGTCATCAAGGAACGGTTCTTCGACATCGGTGACGACTTCGACATCACCGACGACTCGGGCCGCAAGGTGCTGCACGTCGACGGCAAGGTGCTGAGCCTGCGCGACAAGCTGGTCATCGAGGACCCCCACGGCGCCGAGGTCGCGTCGGTCCACCGGCAGCTGATCGCGTTGCGCCCCACGTACCAGATCAGGATCGCCGGTGAGGACGCCGCTGAGGTCCGCAAGAAGCTGTTCACGCCGTTCCGCGAGAAGTTCACCATCGACGTGCCGGGCGACGGCGACCTGACGATGAGCGGTGACCTGTTCGACCACGAGTACACGGTGGAGCGCGACGGCCGCGAGGTCGCCTCGGTGTCGAAGCGCTGGCTGAGCATCCGCGACAGCTACGCGGTGCGCATCGCCGACTCGGAGAACCACGTCCTGATCCTCGCCGCCGTCCTCGCGCTGGAGCTCGCAACACAGCGCGAGAAGGACGAGGAGCGCAAGAAGCAGGAGCGGCAGGACGACTGACGTGCCGCCGCCACCGAAGTGGCGGCGGCACAGCAAAGGTCAGAGGCGGACGGCGACGACCGTGTACGGGGTGGTCGGCGTCGGCGGCGTGGTGAAGCGGGCGTTCGGCAGGTAGAGGCGGTTGCCGAACCTCGCGACCGTCGTCGGCACGTCGAAGCGGGGGTCGGTCACGGAGGCGATGACGGTGCCGGAGCGGCCGTCCTTCGACAGCTTCACCGAGGTGAGCAGGTTGAGCCGGTTCTGCACGACGTAGAGGGTGCGGCCGATCGTGAGCAGGCCGTCGCCGTTGACGAGGGCGAGGTCGCCGATGCGGGCGGTGACGCCGGTCGCCGGGTCGATGCGGAACAGGTAGCCGGTGCTGGACTGCACGGCGATGAGGGCGCGGCCGTCCGGGGTCCGCGTGATGCCGTTGAGGTTGAGGCCGTTCGGGTCGAGGACGAAGTCGCCGGTGAGCGGCAGCGTCTCGAAGGTGGCGGGCAGGGAGCCGTCGCGGCCGAGCGGCAGCCTGTAGACGACGGCCTTGTTGGAGTCGGTGAAGTACGCGGCCCGCGGGGTGAGCACGACGTCGTTGACGAACGTGGGCGCGGTCGCGAACTGGTAGGAGCGCAGGACGGCGCCGGTGCGCACGTCGATGACGCGGGCGTTGCCGGCGTTGCCACCGGCGACGAAGAGGCGCCCGCGCTGGTCGGTCTTCAGGCCCAGGGACGGGGTGCCGACGGCGGGGCTGATGACGGTGCCCTTGCCGGTGACGAGGTCGGCGCGGTAGATGCGGCCATCCGCGCGGGAGCCGAGGTACGCGAAGCGCCCGGGACCCGTGGCGATGCCCTCGGGCTGGAACCCGTCGGGGAGCTCCAGCACGGCGGGCGAAACGGGCGAGGCCGACGCCGGCACGGACACCAGTACAGACGCCAACACGACGGTCAGGATGGCGGTGACGCGCAGGAATTTCGACATGTCGTGGTGTACCCCGAATTCAGCTGGTCGCGTTCATGTGCCGGCGGATCCGTTCGACCGCCTCCGTCGACGGGGCGAGGAACTGCAGGCCGAGCTCGGTGTGCGGGCCGCGGGCGACGCAGTGCACGACCTGGCAGTGCAGGCGGGTGGGCGTGCCGTCGAGCAGGATCTCGACGTCGAGGGTGCCGCCGGTGCGCAGGTCGACGGTGCCGTCGGCCTCGCAGCGCAGGCCGCCGTGGCTGAGGTCCTGCAGCTGGGCGGCGACGACGTCGCGCCCGCCGTCGAGGCCGAGGCGGACGGGGCCGGTGGCGGCGATGCGCTCGGCGTGGCGGCGCTCCAGCTTCTCCGCGAGCGCCGACATCTGCTCGATGCGCTCCATCGTGCCGTTGACCTGCCGGTCCAGGACCTCGACGACGCTGTGCTGGTCGACGGCGACGTGCCGCAGGACGCCGGTCGCGTCGCCGATGCCGCCGACACCGGTGACCATCGCGGCGATCGTGTTCGTCATGTCGGCGGCGCTGCGCTCCAGCGTGGTGAGGGTGGCGGCGATCTGTTCGGTCGACTGGGCCGTCGTGCCGGCGAGGTCCTTCACCTCGTTGGCGACGACGGTGAAGCCACGGCCCGCCTCCCCGGCGCGGGCGGCCTCGATGGTGGCGTTGAGGGCGAGCAGCCGGGTCTGCGCCGCGATGCCGGCGATGAGCTGGGTGGTGCCGTCGACCTGGCGGAGGCTCTCACCGAGCGCGGCGACGACCTGCTCGGCGCGGCGGGCCCGCTCGACGACGGACACGGTGGCGTGGTCGGCCTCGGTGACGCGCTCCTCGATGGTGCGGGCGGCGTCGCGGACGGCGTCGACCTGCGCGCGGACGTCGCGCAGCTCGCGGGAGATCTCGCCGACGGACTCGTCGACGACGCCCTGCGCGCGTTCGCGGAGTTGCCGCTGCGCCTCCCGCTGCTGTTCGAACGACGCGTGGAGCTGCTCCTCCCGCACGCGCTGGGCCTGGCGCAGCTCCGCGTCCTGCTCGGCGAGGCGGCCGCGGGCCTTGCGCAGGGCCCGGCCGAGGTCGCCGAGCTCGTCGCGGCCGTCGGGCAGCTCCCGCTCGGCGAGGTCGCCGTCGGCGGTGGCGACGACGCCGGCGCAGGCGAGGGTCACGTCGTGGCGGGTGCGCCACCAGACGGCCGCGGCCAGCCACAGCGCGATGACGAGGCCGGCGGTGGTGACGGTGAGGTTGATCAGCCGGTCCTGGCGCAGCTGGTCGAGCCGCGTGCCGAGCAGCCGGTTCAGGGTCTCGATGGCCGGATCGACGGCGGCGGCGACGGCCGTGGCGCCCTCGAACGCGGTCGGGCCCGGCGTGGTCAGGGTGCCGGTGAGTGTGGTGCCGAGCGCTTCGACGGCGTCGGCGGCGGCGCCAAGCGTGGTGAGCCGCTGCGCGAGCGACGCGTCGCTGGTGCTGCGGGTCGCGGTCTGCACCGCCTCGCGGATCTCACCGGCGGTGCCCTTGAGGGTGCCGGCCAGGACCGCCTGGGCCGCGACGCGGTCGTTGAGTGGTGCTGCGGTGTCCGGGACCGCCGCGCCGGTCGCCGCCAGGATCGCCTCGGGCAGCAGCCCGACCAGGATGCCCGCGACGTAGGACGTGTCGAGGTCGGGGTCGAGGATGAGGTTGGACGTGTTGCCGGCCTCGGCGATGAGCGCGGCGATGGCGGTGGCCTCCGGCAGCGCCCCCTGCGCCGCGGTGACGGCGTTCAGCTCGTCCGACAGCTCCAGGCGCGGGCGGCCGGCGACCTCGGTGCGCAGCGGGCCCAGGTCCGGGGTCCGGCCGGCGGCGAGGTCGGCCATCGCGTCCAGCGCCGGGCGGACCACCTCGGTGCCGTCGACCTCGGCGCTGGTGAAGTCGATCTGGCGGTTGACGGAGCCGGTGTACGCCCAGGTGGCCCCCAGCCCGGGGATCAGCAGCAGCACGCAGAGCACCGCCAGGCGGGTGCTGGTGCGGACCCGGTCCGCGAGCCAGAGTGCCGGCGCGAGCAGGGCCGGCCGTCCAGAAGCGGTCACACCGGGTGCATCGGCGGTGCAGGACGGTTGTTGAGCGTTTCGGGCCCCGCCGGTACACGCGCACCGGCAGGGCCCGGAACCGTCACAGGAAGCGGTACGCGGTGCCGCCACGCACCGGCGCGACGCGCACACCGGAGCTGGGGTTGGCGGCCTCGACCATCTTGCCGCCGCCGATGTAGATCGCGACGTGCCCGGAGGTGTGGATGACGTCGCCCGGCATCCACTGCCCGGACGGCACGCGCCGCCCGCGGGCCGCGATCTGCTCGCTCTGGTGCGGCAGCTTGATCCCGACCCGGGCGTAGGCGGCCGACACCAGGCCGCTGCAGTCATACGTGTTCGGTCCGGAGGTGGCGTACACGTAGCGCTTGCCGACCTGCGCGAGGGCGAAGGACACCACGGTCCCGGCGGCGCCGGACGGCGGCTTCACGGTGGACGCGCCCGAACCTGAGCCGGATCCCGAGCCGGTCGACTGCTTCGGTGCGGGCTTCTTCGGTGCCGGCTTCTTCGGTGCCGGTTTGGTGGCCGCGGCCGAGGGTGGGGCCGGCGGCGCGGGGCGGGTGTCGGCGTCGTGGGCGCTCGGAGCGGTGCGGGTCTGCAGCCGCAGCGTCCGGTAGGCCTTGTCGGCCCGCTCGTAGGCGGCCAGCTGGAGCTCCTGGTCAGCGAGAGAGTCGGCGAGAGAGTCGGCGAGGGTGCCGGCCGGGTCGACGCTCAGTTCGTTGCTCAGTTCGTTCGATGGCGCTGGTTGGGCCGCGGCGGCCGAGGGGCCGAGCCAGACGGCGGTGAGGGCGAGGGCGGCGGTGCCGGCTGCGATGCGGTGCAGCGGCTGGCGTGCGTTCAGGGTGACTCCACGGTCGGCCCGGTGCTCTCGTGCGTGTCTCGGGGATGCCTGCCGCTGCGGAAGCCGGCCGGGCCCCGAAGTACCGGGCGAATCGGACGAAGTGGTTTCCGGCCGTCATGAGGGCCGTCGGCGACGCTAACCGCAGCATCCGCCCCTCGTTGGCGGGCGTGAGTTCATTCACAGCCACGATTGCCCGACTGCACCGTGGAATGACCGTATTTGTCCGTACCGAACGGCTGACCGTTCCGGAGCCGACCGGCCGACCCTGTACGGCGACCGCACCTGCTTGGCCGAATCTCCCGCATATGCTGGCATTCATGGGCATTTTGCGAACGCTGCGGAGGGGTGCCGCGCTGGCGGTCGTGCTCGCCGCAGCCGCCTGCGGCGGTGACGGCGGCGACGGACCGGGCACCTCCGCCAGCTGTGCGCCCTACGCGGACTACCAGGGCCACCGCGGCACCACCGTCACCGTCTCCTCGTCGATCCGGGACGTGGAGGCCGACAAGCTCGCCAAGGCCTGGGAGGTGTTCCAGGCGTGCACCGGCATCTCCATCGACTACACCGGCTCCGCGGACTTCGAGACCGCGCTGCCCACCCGGGTCAAGGCCGGCGACGTGCCCGACCTGGCGCTCTTCCCGCAGCCGGGCCTGCTGACGAGCATGGTCCGCGCCGGCGCCCTCAAGCCCGCGGGCGCCGAGGTCGTCGCCAACGTCGACCGGTGGTTCTCCGCGGACTGGAAGCGCTACGGCAGCGTCGACGGCGTCCTGTACGGCGCGCCCGTCGACGCCAACGTGAAGTCCTTCGTCTGGTATTCGCCGAAGTACTTCGCCGCGAAGGGCTACCCGGTGCCGAAGACGTGGACCGAGATGCTCGCGCTCAGCGACCGCATCGCCGCCGACGGCGTGAAGCCATGGTGCGCCGGCATCGAGTCCGGCGCCGCGACCGGCTGGCCGGTCACCGACTGGCTCGAGGACACGCTGCTGCGCACCGCCGGACCCGACGTCTACGACCGGTGGGTCGAGCACCGGATCCCGTTCGACGACCCCGCCGTCGTCGCCGCGCTCGACCGCGTCGGCGGTATCCTGCGCAACCCCGCCTACGTCAACGGCGGCTACGGCGGCGTCGACAGCATCGCCACCACCGCGTTCCAGGAGGGCGGCCTGCCGATCCTGCAGCAGGAGTGCGCCATGCACCGGCAGGCGTCGTTCTACAGCACGTGGTGGCCCTCGACCGCGAAGATCACCGAGGACGGCGACATCTTCGCGTTCTACCTGCCGCCGGTCGACCCCGCGGCGGGATCGGGGGCCGGCCGCCCCGTCCTCGGCGCCGGGGTGTTCGCCGGCGCGTTCACCGACCGCCCGGAGGTCCAGGCGCTCGCCGCCTACCTGGCGACCCCCGGGTTCGCCGACCGCCGGGCCGTCAGCGGCGACATCGTCAGCGCCAACAAGGGCCTCGACCGCTCGCTGCTCACCTCGCCGGTGGCGAGGCTGTCCGCGGACCTGCTCGCCGACCCCGCCGTCACGTTCCGCTTCGACGGCTCCGACCTGATGCCCGCGACCGTCGGCGCCGGCTCGTTCTGGACCGAGATGACCGCCTGGGTGAAGGGCACCCCCACGGCAACCGCGTTGCACCGGGTCGACGCCACCTGGCCCGCTTAGCTTCCGCGGCACCGGGCCGATGACAGCGGCGTGTACGACCGGGTGCGACGCTGGACAGCCGACCGCCGGATCGCCACGAAGATCATGAGTGTGTCGCTCGTCGTCACCGCGATCTTCACGGCATCCGGCGTCGTCGGGCTGCTCAACCTGCGCCGGCTCGTCGCCGAGCAGGACCACGAGTACATGGTCAACGTCGTCGCCCTGGCGCGGATGACCGCGGTCCGCTCCGCCGTCGGCTCCCAGCAGGAGTCCGTGCTGTCCTACATCCTGTCGGAGCCCGGCTTCTACCGCGACAGCTACGCGCAGGTCATCGCCGACACCGACAAGGCCATCGACACCGACGTGCGGGCCCTGACCGGCATCGGACTGTCCGCCGTCGAGCACGAGAGCCTGCGGTCCTTCGCCGCGACCATCACGATGTGGCGCACCGCCCGCGACGCGGCGCTCGACGCGGCCCGCGCCGGCGACCAGCGCAAGGCCGCGTCCGTCGTGCTGGTGCGCTCCGAGGCGATCGCCCGCGCCGTCAAGGACCGGGCCAGCAGCTTCCTCGCCCAGCTCGTCGACGCCGTCGACGACGGCGCCCGCAGGGCCAGGGCCAACAGTGTGCGCACCGCCCAGCTGATGGGCCTGCTGCTCGCCATCGGCGCGCTGGCCGCCGTGCTGCTGTCGGTGCTCGCCGCCCGCACCATCTCCAGGCCGCTGCGGGAGGTCGTCGACGTCCTCGCCAGGGTCGCCCGCGGTGACCTCAGCCGCCGGGTCGAGCTGGACCGCGCCGACGAGGTCGGCCAGATGGGGCGCTCGCTCAACGAGACGCTCGGCGTGCTGCGCGGCGTGTTCGAGGAGGTGCACCACCGGGCCTCCCACGACGGGCTGACCGGCCTGGCCAACCGGGCACTGCTGCGCGAGCGGCTCGGCGCGGCCCGCGGCAACGCCCGCCGCGGCCTGCCGGTCGCGATGCTGCTCGTCGACCTCGACGGCTTCAAGCAGGTCAACGACACGCACGGGCACGCCGCCGGGGACCACCTGCTCACCGTCGTCGCCGAGCGGCTGCTCGCCGGGGTCCGCTCCTGCGACACCGTGGCCCGGCTCGGCGGCGACGAGTTCGCGGTCCTGCTCAACGGCATCGACGCCCGCGAGGACGTGCACGCCGTCGCCGGCCGGCTGCTCGCCGCGCTCCAGGTCCCGACCGAGCACAACGGCACCACCCTCACCCCGCGGGCCAGCGTCGGCGTGTCGGTGTGGGACGGCGAGGTCCCGATCGACGAGCTCATGCACGACGCCGACGTCGCCATGTACGCGGCGAAGACCGGCGGCAAGGGCCGCGTCGCCCACAGCCCGGCCCCGGACCGCGCCGCCTACCTGAACGCGTCCGCCGGGTCCGCGTAAGCCATCATCAGCACGACCTTGCCGTCCTCGACGGTGAACACGTCCGCGACCGTCGCCGACGCCGCCGTGCCGTCGCGGAGCGTGCCCCACACCCGGTGCACAATCACGATCTGGTCGCCGCGGCGGTGCGCGACCGGCTCGGAGTGCAGCTCGCCCCAGCTGTCGTAGGAGCTCCGCAGGTACGCCGCGACCGCCGCCGGCCCGCGGTGGTGCCCGCCGCCGGGGAACTCGTCCGGCTCGACCCAGTCCACGTCCGGCGCCAGGTCCCGCACCGCGCCGTCGATGTCGCCCCGCGCGAACGCGGCGTAGGCGCGCAGCACCAGCGCCACGTCGGGGTCCGGCTCCTCCGCGGTGCCCGACCCGTGCTCCGGCAGGTCCGGTTCGCGCTCCTCCGCGGTGCCCGACCCGCCACCCGCACCGTGCTCCGGCGCCGCCAGGTCCGCGCCGGACTCCCCAGCCGCACCGCGCCCGGCCGCCGCCAGGTCCGCGCCGGACTGCCCGGCCGCGGCGGGCGAGGGTGCCGGGTCCGACCCGCCGCCCGCACCGGACGAGGGTGCCGGCAGGTCCGCGGCGAGCTCCCCGACTGCGCGGGGCGAAGGTGCCGGGTCCGACCCGCCGCCCGCACCGGGCGAAGGTGCCGGCAGGTCCGCGGCGAGCTCCCCGACTGCGCGGGGCGAAGGTGCCGGGTCCGACCCGCCGCCCGCACCGGGCGAAGGTGCCGGCAGGTC
>NZ_JBIAYW010000005.1:0-16124 GCF_042898305.1 Dactylosporangium sp. NPDC000521 | reverse complement strand
CGGGGCGAGCGCCTCGGCCGTGTACGAGCCGCCGGCCGCGCTGTGCTCCGGCGCCGGCAGGTCCGGCACCCGGGAGAACAGCTTGCCGCGCCCGTGCAGGCCGGTCCGCGCGGTCACCGGCAGCGCCACCAGGCGCACCCCTTCCGGGACGGCGAGCCGGCCGGTGCCCCACCGCACCCAGATCGCGACCCGGCCGGCGGCGGCCTCGGCGGCGAGCTTGTCGAGGGTCCGCTGCCGGTCGCCGTGGTCGACCTCGACCACCACCGGCGGGCCGTCGGGCCGCGCGCAGGCGACGTCCAGGACTGAGCGCTGCCGCTCGTACGGTGGCGGCAACGGCATCACGCTCGCGGCGCGGCGATAGGTGCGCCAGCCCCGCCCCTCGGCCCACGCCACGACCGCCTCGACGAGCAGCCCGGTGACCTCGTCGGCGCCCCGGTCGGCGAACGTGACGGCCTCAAGTGCCTCGGTGAGGGACGCCGCTATGTCCATGATGAAACGCTACAAGGACGACGTCGCAGGACGTTCAAAGGTTGAAAGCGCAGCAGATGGGATTTGTCATGTTGAATCGGTCATGGCGCGTGGTTAGCGTCCGAACCATGACGAACAAGCTCACCCGCCGCGCCGCCATCGCGCTCGGCGCCGGGGCCGCGGCCGTCCCGCTCGTCGGCTCACCCGCCTCGGCGGAAGCGACGGCGACAGGGTCCCCCTCCGAGCGCATCCGCCGCGTGTACGAGCGGCAGAAGGCCAAGGCCGGCGGCACCTGGCACACCCACATCGCCCTGGTCGACGCGGCGGGGGTGCCGCAGCCGGTCGTCCAGGACGACGCCGACCACGTCACCAAGGGCTACAGCGTGCAGAAGCTCGCCGTCGCCACCGCCGTCATGGACAAGATCGACCGCGGTGAGCTGCGGCTGGACCAGAAGCTCGACCTGCGGGCCGACATCATCCTCGGCGGCAGCGGCATCTACTTCCTGCACACCGTGTGGGGCGACGACATCACGGTCGCCAACTTCCTCACCGCGATGCTGCTCGTCTCCGACAACACCGCCGTGCGCATGTGCGGCCGGGTCGTGCCGGCCCTGGAGATCAACGAGATCCTCGCCGCGAAGGGCTTCACCCACACCAGGGTCGAGCCGGTCGCGAACCCGAACCGGTTCTTCCTCGGCGACACCACGCCCCGCGAGATCCACGACCTGCTGTGGCGCCTGGCGACCAGGACGCTGCTGAAGCCCGCCTCCTGCGACTTCCTGCTCGGCATCCTGCGCTGGATCAACGGCTACCACGACGGGATCCGGCGCAACATGTCCTCGGCGGAGCGCAGCCGGGTCGCGTCCAAGTACGGCCAGGACTTCAACACCCTCGGCGCGTCCCGGCACGAGGCCGGGATCATGTTCGGCGCCGACGGCGCGCCCGCCCTCGTCTACGGGCTGTTCGCCGAGGGCCTCGGCGACCTCGACAACTACGGCGCCACGCACCCCGCCGTCGAGGCGCACGCGGTGCTCGGCCGGGCCATGTTCGACGTCGTCGAACGGGTCACGGTGCCGGCCATCGCGGCGAAGCAGCCGCTGAAGCCGTTCACCGCGGTGGACGGCGGCTGACCCGCTCCAGCACGGCCTCCAGCAGGGGCCCGGGCGCCTCGTCGGGGATCCAGTGGCTGACGCCACGCAGGGTCACGAAACGGAAGTCTCCGGTCACGAAGGCCGCGCACCGGCGGGCCGCGTGGCCGGAGATCGCCACGTCGCGGTCGCTCCAGACGAACGTCGTCGGCACCGTGACCGGGCCCAGTCCCTTGAGGTCGTGGCCGGAGATCGCCCTGTACCAGTTGAGCGCCCCCGTCAGGTCGTCCGGCCCCGTGGTGGGGTGACCGCCGGCGATCCTGCGCAGCAGCGCGCCGCCGCGGGCCGACAGCACCTTCTCCGGCAGCCACGGCGTGCGGAAGAACAGCATGTACGCCGACTTGAGCGTCTGCGCGACGTCGCGCTTGACCGAGGTCGCGTACGCCACGGGGTGCGGCACGGACACGGCCGTCAGCGTGCGGACCCGGTCCGGATGCCGTGCCGCGACGTGCCACGCGACCACGGCGCCCCAGTCGTGCCCGACGACGTGCGCGTCGGGCAGCCCGATCGCGTCGAGCACGGCCAGGACGTCGGCGACGCACTCGGCCATCCGGTACGCCCGCTTGCCGTCCGGCCGGGCGCCGGGAGAGTAGCCGCGCTGGTCGAGGGCGAAGGTGCGCAGGCCGGCGTCGTGCAGCCCGCCGGTGATGCCGTCCCACTCGCGGCTGTCCTGCGGAAACCCGTGCAGCAGCAGGACCGGCGTGCCGTCCGCGGGACCCGTTGCGTGCACCTCGAAGGTCAACCCGCGAACGTCGATGCGCATCGGTTGACGGTACATTGAGGCGCATGGTCGATCGGTACCGGTCGCAGTCCGCCTTCAGTGACCCGGGTCCGTACGCCGCGCTGCTCAACCATCTGCCGACGGACGTTCCCGGCCTGGTCAGCGTCGTGCGCAACGTCGTCGTGCACTACTTCGCGCAGGGCCTGTCGTTCTCCGGCGTTCGACTTGCCGAGGTCGACTCGCGGTGGGTGTCGCGGATGCTCGCCGCGGACCGGTCCCGGCACACCCGCCCGCTCGGCGCGCCCCGCGAGCCGAAGACCCGCGTCGTCGGCTGCGCCCGCGACTTCACCCTGCTCACCGTCGCCGCGCTGCGCCACCGCGGGGTCGCCGCCCGCAGCCGGATCGGGTTCGCCGGCTACTTCGGCGACGCGTTCCACTACGACCACGTGGTCGCCGAGTACTGGAACGGCGAGCGCTGGGTCCGCGTCGACGCCCAGCTCGACCCCGCCACGACCGACATCGACACGTTCGACGTGCGCGAGTTCATCACCGCGGCCGAGGCGTGGATCGCACACCGCCGCGAGGAGATCGACGCCGACAACTTCGGCGCGGATCCGGTCGGCCCGTACCGCGGCCACCGCTTCCTGCTCGACCAGGTCCGCCACGAGCTCGCCCACCGCCAGCGCGACGAGCTGCTGCTCTGGGACGAGTGGGGCGAGGTCGACGAGGAGCTCGCCGACTGGGTCGCCGAGCGCCTGGTCGCCGCCGACGCGGGCGCCGTGGAGGCGGAGCAGGAGCTCGCCGACCGCTACGCCGCCGACCCGGCCCTGCACCCGGGCGGCCGCGTCCACTGCATCTCCCCGAGCGGCCTGGACGCCTGGGTCGACCTTTGACATCCCGCGGCCGGCGCCAGGCTTTCCGCGAGCGGCGCCAGGCCTTTCCGCGAGCGGCGTCAGAAGATGCCGAGGCGGCCGAGGGGGTCGACGAGCTCACGCTCCTCGTAGGCGAGGTGCGACAGCAGCGTGTCGCCGAGCAGGTCGACGGCCTTGCGGACCTCGGCGATGCCGTCGGAGCGCGACACCATGGCGACGAGGGCGGCGTCGACCTGCTCCAGCACGTCGGCGATCACGTGGTGCTCGGCCTCCAGGCGGTCGACGACCGGGGCGAGACGCGGGTCGGCGGCGCGCAGGCGCGGGAAGAGGTTCACGTCCTCGATGGTGTGGTGGGTGGTGACGACCCGGCAGTAGCTCTCGCAGTACGTGCCGAGGGTCCAGGCGTTCTGCCGCATCGTCATCGTGTTGATCATCGACCGGGCCCGGCCGACGTCCGTGCCGCCCGCGGCGACCTGCTCGACCAGGTCCCGCAGCTGCTCCAGCTCCTGGCGGAGGTGGTCGTGCACGTCGACCAGGTGCTGCCCGGACGCGCGCTGCGCGGCGGTGAGCGGGACGTCGGACGTGGGGCCGGTCGGCCGCTGCGACTCGTCCCACACCGTGATCCCTCGCGACACCCCGTCCGTCTCCGAAGCCGAGCCCGCCGACGGCGCGGAGACCGTCTGCGGCCCGGCGGCCGGCGCTGTCGTGCCAGTGGCACCACGGGCCGCGGCGACGAGGCTGCGCGTCTCCGGCACCACCTCCTCGGCGAAGGTCCGCAGGTCGCGGTCGCCGCCCGCCTGGACCATCAGGACGAAGGTGCTCATCCCCTCCCCCAGCGCCAGGTCGGCCAGCTGCGCCGCCCACGTCTTCGGGTGCCCGGCGAGGGGTGCCTGCCCGGGGGCCACGTTGTACAGGCGCCGGACGTCGCGCGGGGAGCGGCCGGCGGCGGTCGCGGCGTCGTCGATGCGGCGGTTGGCCTCGGCGAGCTGCGGCGGCGGCAGGTACGGGGCGCTCGGCAGCCACCCGTCGGCGAGCCGGCCGACGAGGCGCAGCATGCGTGGCTTGACCCCGCCGATCCAGATGCCGATCGGGTGGGCGGCCGGCGGGCCGGGGTGGGCGCCGCGCAGGCGGTAGTGGGTGCCGTCGACGCGGGCGCTGCGCTCGGTGCTCCACAGCGCCCGGATGACGTGGACGGCCTCCTCGAGCGCCTCGATCGACGCACCGGGGGTCAGCACCTCGCCGCCCATGCCGGCGATCGCGTCCCAGAACGCGCCGGCGCCGAGGCCGAGCTCGACCCGGCCGCCGGTGAGGATGTCGAGGCTGGCGGCGGCCCGGGCGAGGACGGCCGGCGGGCGCAGCGGCAGGTTGGCGACGTTCGGGAAGACGGTGAGCGTGCTGGTCTGCGCCGCGACGACGGACAGCAGCGTCCACGCGTCCAGGAACCGCGCCTGGTACGGATGGTCCTGCACACTGGCCAGGTCCAGGCCGAGCTCCTCCGTGAGCCGGGCGAGCCGCAGCGTCTCCGCAGCGGTCGCCGCCTCGGCCGGCAGGAACGTCCCGAAGCGCAGCTCGTGCCCATAGTCGGTCATGCAGATATTCTGCCACACAGACGATCGGGTGCCCTCTTCGTGTGACCGGATGCACCCGGCCGGCCGCGCCTGCACGCGATCGGCGATACGAGCACGCCCCCGGCCACGGTCCCGGTCTCACCCTTTCACAGGCAGGTCACAGAACGTCGGCAGTCCCCGCGCCAACGTCGGCGACCTCCGCAAGAGTCCGGAAGTGTCCACCGTGATGCGCCGAGCCATCCGCTCCCCAACAGGGCCAAGCGCCGGCGGCGCGAACCGGCATCGGCCGGTCCCGTCGCCGGGCACCTCGCCCCCGCCGGTCCGCTTTCCGTGGCGGTCCTGGCAGCCGGTCCGCATTCCGGCGCGGTCCTGGCAGCCGGTCCGCATTCCGTGGCGGTCCTGGCAGCCGGTCCGCATTCCGGCGCGGCCCTTGCCGCCGCGGGCCGATGACGAAGCTGCCCGTCATCGGGTTCGACCTCGGCGACCCTCCCCTGACGGCGGCGCGACCACGGGCCCGTCCCGCGCGGCAAGGCCCGGCCATCCGCATGGCCGGGCCTTTCCACGATGTCGGCCCCGAACCGCTGCCCGCTATGGGCAGGCGGCGTCGTTGCCGGCGACGTTGACCGCGGTCCAGGCGGCCTTGACCGCCTTGTACTCGGTGGAGCAGTTGCCGTACAGGTCGGCGGCGGCGCGCAGCGAGTAGGCGCGGGCCGTGTTGCCCGGGTTGGCGGTGTTGACGTAGGAGGTGTTGGACGTGAAGTACAGGTTCACGGCGCGGAACCAGATCAGCTCGGCCTTCGACCGGCCGATGCCGGTGACGGCGGGGGCGGAGCCGCAGACCGGGGAGGTCCCGTAGGCGGTGCTGCCGGTGCCGTTGGCGAGGTTGAAGAAGAAGTGGTTCGCCGGGCCCGACGAGTAGTGCACGTCGACGTTCTTGGTGGAGGTGGACCAGCAGCTGTGCGACGAGCCGTCCAGCGACGGGTTGTACATGTACCGCAGCGGCGTCCCGTTGCCCCGGATGTTGATCTTCTCGCCGATCTGGTAGTCGCCCGGGTCGCTGGCGGTGTTGGCGTAGAACTCGACCATCGAGCCGAAGATGTCGCTGGTGGCCTCGTTGAGACCGCCAGACTCGCCGGAGTAGGTGAGGCCGCCGGAGACGATGTTGGCGGTGACGCCGTGGCTCATCTCGTGGCCGGCGACGTCGAGGGAGACGAGCGGCCGCGCGTTGCCGGAGCCGTCGCCGTAGGTCATCTGCGAGCCGTTCCAGAACGCGTTGACATACGCGTTGCCGTAGTGGACGCGCGACGGCACGCCGGCGCCGTTGCCGAAGATGCCGTTGCGGCCGTGCACGTTCTTGAAGTAGTCGAACGTCTTCGCAGCGCCGAAGTAGGCGTCCGCGCCGGCGGACTGCCGGTTGCTGTTGGCGTTGGTGCCCCACGTGTTGTCGGCGTCGGTGAAGACGGTGCACGTGCCGGAGGTGGTGTTGTTCATGTCGCAGGCGGTGTTGTTGCCGTGCGAGGGGTCGCTCATCCGGTACGTGCCGCCGCTGAGCGTGGTGTCGACGGTGACGTTGCCGGAGTAGATGGTCTTGCCGGTGCCGGCGACGGTCTCCACCTCGTCCCACGTGCCGAGGACCGCGTTGCTGGTCGCGTCGGTGACGACGTGCAGCACGGACGGGGTCTGCCCGTCCGGCGCCCAGCCCTCCACGACGCTCTCCCACGCGAGCCGCCCGGTGCCGCTGGAGGCGTCGACCATGAGCTGCGGCGCGCGGGTGGCGGTCACGCTGCCGGCGAACGCGGCCCTGGCGGTGCGCTGCGCGGCGACCGCGGCGACGGACGGCGTGACGCTGATCCGCAGCGGCGCGGCGAGGCTGTTGGAGGTGCCGGCGTAGGCGCCCTTGGCGTCGGTGTGCACGACGACGTCGCCGCCGTAGACGCGCAGGCCGTGATACGTCCGGGTGTAGCGCACGTGGGCGGCGCCGCCGGCCTCCACCTCGGTGCGGTAGACCCGGAACGCGTCACCGGACGCGACCTTCGCGTCGGCGCCGTGCAGCCGCAGCGCCCGGTCGACGGCGGCCGAGCCGGCCGACCCGCCGGACACCTCGACGGCCGGTCCGGCGGCGCCGGCGGGTCCCGCGAACGCGGCGGTGGCCGCAGCGGGCACGACGAGCACGGCGCCGATCAGCGCCGCGAAGCTTCTTCTCACTGGCCCTCCCTGAGTGGGTCCATCCGTGACGGGTGACGTCACGCATCGACGTATATCAGGGTATGAATGTCTCGTGAACCCCTTGTTACAAGGTCATGCGGAACGAACGACCCACGATCTCGCGCAGGACGGCGTCGTCGACGGCATCGACGCGCTTGATGTAGAGGCAGCCCTTGCCGGTCGTGTGCGGCCCTAACCGGTCCAGCAGGTCCTGATACGCGTCCACCCCGCCGGTCAGATACAGCACCGTCTGCGCCTTGCGCGGCGAGAAGCTCACCGCCGCGATGTCGCCCTCCCGCCCCGACTCATAGCGGTAGTGCCGCGACCCGAAGCCGATGATCGCCCTGCCCCACAGCACCGCCGGCGCGCCGGTGACCTCGGCCATCAGCGCCACGAGCTGCCGCGCCTCCCCGCGCCGCCGCTCGTCGGCCACCCCCTCGACGAACTCGCCGACATCACCGTCACCCGCCACCGTCTGGTTCGTGTCTGCCATGCGCACACGCTACGACCCGGGTACGACATTTCCGCCGGCGTTGAGCCGCGCGGCACGCATCGTCAGGTAGCGCCGCTCCGGGATGCTCGCGGTGGCCGACGCCGCCGCCCGGTAGTGCCCGATCGCCGCCGGAGCGTCGCCGGCCAGCTCGTACAGGTGGCCGCGGACCGCGTCGAGCCGGTGACTGCCGGGCAGGCGCTCGTCCAGGTCCGCCAGCAGCCGCAGCCCCTCCGCCGGGCCGTCCACCATCGCGGCCGCGACCGCCCGGTTCAGCGCGACGACAGGGCTCGCGGTCATCCGCTCCAGCAGCCCGTACAGGGCGAGGATCTGCGGCCAGTCGGTGTCCTGCGTGCTCGCCGCCCGGTCGTGCAGGGCGGCGATCGCGGCCTGCAGCTGAAACGGCCCGACCGCACCGGCACTGAACGCCGCGTCGAGCACGGCGGTGCCCTCCACGATCAGCGGCCGCAGCCACCGCCGCCGGTCCTGCTCGGCGAGCGGCACCAGGTCACCGGCGGCGTCGACGCGGGCGGGCCGCCGGGCGTCGGTGAGCAGCATCAGCGCCAGCAGCCCCGCGACCTCACCGTCGTCGGGCAGCAGCGCGCGCAGCATCCGGGCGAGCCGGATCGCCTCGGCGGACAGGTCGACGCGGACGAGTTCGCCGCCGCCGCCGGTGTACCCCTCGTTGAAGATCAGATAGAGGACGTGGAGCACCGATCGCAGCCTGGACGCCCACTCCGGCCGCTCCGGCATCCGGAACGGCGCGTCGAGGGAGCGGACCTTCTGCTTCGCGCGGCTGATCCGCTGGCCCATGGTCGCCTCCGGCACCAGGAACGCCCGGGCGATCTCACCCGTCGTCAGCCCGCCGACGGCCCGCAGCGTGAGCGCGATCGCCGACGCCTCGGTGAGCGCCGGATGGCAGCACAGGAACAGCACCGTCAGGGTGTCGTCCCGCTCGTACACCACCGGCGGCGGCTCGACCGCGAGCACCTCCCGCCGCCGCCTGGCCTGATCGGCGCGCAGCTGGTCGAGCAGCTTCCGCGAACCGGTCTGGATCAGCCAGGCCCGCGGATTGGCGGGGATGTCGTCCCAGTGCGTGGCGGCGGCGAGCAGCGCCTCCTGGGTGGCGTCCTCCGCGGCGGAGAAGTCGCCGAACCGGCGGGCGAGCGCGCCGAGGACCTGCGGCGCCAGCTCGCGCAGCAGGTCCTCGGCGGAGTCCTTCACCGGCTCAGACCTCGGACGTCAGCAGCTCGAAGTCGGCCGCGTCCATCACCCTGCGGACCGTGATCGGCTGCCGCTGCGGCACCCCGCCCGGCCCCGGCACGCAGGAGATCTTCGCGGCGATCTCGATCGCGCGGGCCTCCGAGTCGACATCGACCAGCTGATACCCGGCGAGCAGCTCCTTCGACTCGGCGAACGGCCCGTCGGTGACGACCGGCGCGGCGACCCCGTCGGACGTGACCACCTTCGCGTGCTCCGGCCCGGTCAGCGCCTGCTGGTCGACGAGCTCACCGCTGTCGAGCAGCTCCTGCCGCAGCGCCCCGTAGTAGTCCATGTGCGCCGCGATGTCCTGCGGCGTCCACTGCTCCATCGGCGTGTCCACGTCGCCGCCGTTGTAGTCCACGATCAGCAGGTACCTGGCCATCCCGAGCTCCTCACGTCGCGCCGCGCGCCGTCCGGCGGCGGTCACCATGGGAACGGAACCACCCCGGCGGTTTCGACATGCGCGGCGCAACGATCTTCGCACTCGCACAGTGGATGACGCGTCTCGAGACCGAAGCCGGATTCGAACCGGCGTGCACCGCTTTGCAGGCGGCCCCCTGACCTGACTCGGGCATACGGTCGTGCTGCTGCGTGCCCTCGGCTGGACTCGAACCAGCGGCTTCCAGGTTCGGAACCTGGCGCTCTCTCCACTGAGCTACGAAGGCGTTGCGTTGCGTGCGGGTGGAGGGATTCGAACCCCCTGAGCCCAATGGCACCTGGGTTACAGCCAAGCCCGACTCTCCGACGTCGGCGCACCCGCGAGTTGTGATGTTGCTCCGGCGCCCGGACTCGAACCGGGACCTGAACGGTTAACAGCCGTTTGCCCTGCCGATTGGGCGACGCCGGACCGGACGTGCTGGCGATCGGTAGCGCGGACGGGCCTCGAACCCGCACAGTGTCCCGGGTGAAAGCCGGGCGACTCTCCCAATTCGTCCACCGCGCCGTGCTGTACAGGAGATGCGGGAGCGGGATTCGAACCCGCGAGCTCCGGCTTATGAGACCGGCGAGGACGACCGAACTCCTCCACCCCGCAGTGCGCCGCCAGGGACTCGAACCCCGAACCCGCTGGTTAAGAGCCAGCCGCTCTACCCATTGAGCTAGCGGCGCGCGAAACTGCGTGTCCTCGGCTGGACTCGAACCAGCGACCTCCAGGTCCGCAACCTGGCGCTCTCTCCACTGAGCTACGAAGACGTGAAAACGTGCCCTCGACGCGATTCGAACGCGCACCTACGACGACCTCAACGCCGTGCCTCTACCTTTGGACCACGAGGGCGTGGCACCCCGGACGGACCCAGGGCGTGGCACCCCGGACGGACCCGGGGCGCGCGCTGCAGGCGGAGGATTCGAACCCCCAATGTCCGGTTCAGAGCCGGATGTGTTGCCGGGTTACACCAGCCTGCAAGGGGCCGGCGGGGTGATGGCCCGCCGGCCGGGGGAACAACGGAGCGGCAACCGGGGCTCGAACCCGGGACCTTCGCCATGGCAAGGCGACGCTCTGACCACTGAGCTACAACCGCACGTGCTGGTGCCCCGGGAGGCGAGCGTCCCCCTCGCGTTCCCATCCCCGGGCACCCAGAACAGCTCACGGGCACCGACCCCGTTTCTCCGCTTTGGAAAAGCGGCGTGTCCGCCGAGTTCACCAGAGCTGCGTCGCCCGTCCGGGGGTTGAACCCGGTCTTCCGGATTGAGAGTCCAGTGGTCTACCTTCCTCAGCCTCACGGGCGCTATTCGCACTTTCATATAGACGTGCGTCATCCACTGTGGAGTTGTCAAAGAACGCCATTCATCGGCCGGTGAGCGAGCATAGAAAAGCCGCCCGGTCCCGGATGCGGGAAGGGCGGCGGGGTGCTGTGCCAGCGGGCTGCTAGCCGCTCCACCTGCCCTGGTACTGCTGAAGTCGCTCACCGAGATAGCCGCGGAGATTGCCTCCGAACACGGCTTCCCCGCAACCGCACGGCAACTGCCGTCGCGTCGCTTCGCTGGGGAGCCGCTTCATGGCCCGTCTCCTGTCTCTTCGTGTTTCATCCGGTGTTGATGAATACGATAAGGCGCACCGCCGACGGCGACAACCCTATTTATCGGCGGGCTTTCAAATGGTCGCGTTCCAGGTGCGGATCGACGGCAGGTCGTGCTCGTGGCCGAGGGTCGACAGGGTCGCGGTGTCGAGACTGAGGCGCGCGCCGAACGTGACGGGCTCGCCGACCCACCGCGACGCCAGGGCGCGCGAGGCGTGGCCGTGGCTGACGACTGCGACGTCACCGACGACGAGCATCGGGCGGACCCGCGCCAGGAACCGGTCGAGCCGGATCGTGACCTGCTCCGGGGACTCGCCGCCGGGGCAGCCGTCGGTCCACAGGTCCCAGTCCGGCCGCTCGGCCCGGATCTCGGGGGTGGTCAGCCCCTCGTACGTGCCGTAGTCCCACTCGGCGATGTCGGCGTCGACCTCGGTGACCGTGAGGCCGGCGAGCTCCGCCGTGCGCAGCGCGCGGCGGCGGGGGCTGCTGACGACGGCGACGAACGGTGCCGTCATGAACGCCCGGCTGAGCGCCCGGGCCCGCTGCTCACCCGCCGGGGTGAGGTCGAGATCGGTCCTCGAGGTGTGGCGCCCGGCGGCGCTCCACTCGGTCTGTCCGTGCCGCACCACGACGATGTCGCCCATCCGCCTCATTCTGCCTCGCTTCGCTACAGTGCGTCTCGTGGACGAGGTTCTGGTGCTCTGGGATGTTGACCATACACTCGTCGACGTCGATGGACTTGGTCGTGAGGCCTATGAGTTGGCGTTCTTTCGTCGGTACGGCCGGCCGGTGACCCACCGGCCACCCATGGCGGGCCGCACCGACCGGGCGATCGCCCACGACGTGCTGCGGCACAACGGCGCACCGACGTCCGAGGAGCACCTGGAGGGGCTGCGGGTCGCGGCGGAGACGGCGTTCGACGAGCTGGCACATCTCCTGCCGGTGCGGGGCCGGGCGCTGCCGGGCGCCCTGGCGGCCGTCACGTCGGCGAGCGGGGTGCAGTCGGTGCTGACGGGCAACCTGCGGCGGATCGCGGAGGTGAAGCTCGGCCCGTTCGGACTGGTGGAGCACCTGGATCTCGACGCGGGCGCGTACGGCTGGAGCCACACCGTCAGGGCCAACCTCGTCGGCATCGCCAGGGCCGCGGCGCGGCACCGCTACGAGCGCTCGTTCGACGGCCGGCGGACGGTCCTCGTCGGCGACACGCCCCTGGACGTCGAGGCGGCCCTCGCCACGGGCGCGGGCGTGGTGGCCGTGGCGACGGGCCGTTACACGGTCGAGGAGCTGGCGGCGGCGGGCGCCCACGCGGTCCTGCCCGACCTGTCCGACACGCGCGGCGTCGGGGACGCGATCCGCCGGGCCCGCACCGGCCGCTAGATCTTCGGCGACCGGTTCTCGTACGGCGTGGACAGCACGACCGTCGTGCGGGTGATGACGTTGGCGGCGGTGCGGATCTCCTGCAGCAGCCGCTCCAGCGCGAGCGGGCTCTCGACCCTGACCAGCAGCATGTAGAAGTCCTCGCCGGCGACGGAGTAGCACGACTCGATCTCCGGCAGCTTCGCCAGCCGGTCCGGGGCGTCGTCGGGCTGCGACGGGTCGATGGGGCGGATCGCGACGAACGCCGTCAGTGGCAGGCCGATCGCGTCGTGGTCGAGCCGTGCCGTGTAACCCTTGATGACGCCGCGCTGCTCCAGGCGGCGCACCCGCTGGTGCACCGCCGACACCGACAGCCCGACCTTCTCGGCGAGGTCGGTGTAGGACAGGCGGCCGTCGCCGGCCAGGGCCGCGACGATCGCGCGATCGGTCTCTTCCACGGCACGAACCCTAGCTGGTGCCCGCCCCGGCGCGCAGGCGTGACCCTCAGAGCGACCGGGCGATGACGAGGCGTTGGATCTGATTGGTCCCCTCGAATATCTGCAGCACCTTGGCCTCCCGCATGTACCGCTCGACGGGGTGGTCCTGCACGTAGCCGGCCCCGCCGAGCACCTGGACGGCGTCGGTGGTGACGCGCATCGCAGTGTCCGTGCAGAACAGCTTCGCCTTCGCGGCCTCCGCGCTGTGCGGGCGGCCGGCGTCGCGCAGCCTCGCCGCGGACAGGTACAGCGCCCGCGCCGCGGCGATCTGGGTGGCCATGTCGGCGAGCATGAACCCGACGCCCTGGAACTCCATGATCGGGCGGCCGAACTGCGCGCGGTCCTTGGCGTAGGCGACCGCGTAGTCGAGGGCGGCCTGCGCGAGGCCGACGGCGCAGGCGGCGATGCCGAGCCGGCCGCCGTCCAGGGCGCTCAGCGCGATCTTGAATCCGCCGCCGGCCTCACCGAGCAGCCGGTCGGCGGGCACGTGCGCGCCGTCGAGGACGATCTGCGCGACCGTGGAGGAGCGCAGGCCCATGGTCCGCTCGGGTGCCTGCGGCAGCAGCCCGGGGGTGCCGGCGTCGAACAGCAGGCAGGAGATGCCTTCCGGCGTGCGGCAGAAGACGTCGTAGAAGTCGGCCTTGCCGCCGTGGGTGATCCAGGCCTTCGTGCCGGTGACCGTGTACCCGTCGCCGTCGGGCTCGGCCCGGGTGGTGAGCGACGCCGCGTCGGATCCGCTCTGCGGCTCCGACAGGCAGTAGGCGCCGAGCAGCTCGCCGCCGAGCATGTCGGGCAGGTGCCGCTTGCGCTGCGTCTCGGTGCCGTACGCGGCGGTCGGGTAGCAGGCGAGGCTGTGCACGGAGACGCCTTCGGCGACGGCCAGCCAGCGCGCCGCGATCTCCTCGAGGACCTGCAGGTACACCTCGTAGGGCTGGCCGCCGCCGCCGTACTCGGCATCGAACGGCAGCCCGAGCAGCCCGGCCCGGCCGAGCAGGCGGAACAGCTCGCGGGGGAACTGGCCGCGGGCCTCGAAGTCGTCCACGCGCGGCGCCAGCTCCCCGTCGGCGATCTCCCGCACGAGCCCGATGAGGTCGGCCGCCTCCTCCGTCGGCAGAATCCTCTCGACCCGGCCGGTCACAGCGTCACCTCCGCTTCGCTCCGGCGCCGCCGCGACCCAACCTGCCATACCGGTTCGCGGCCCGAGCCGCTCCGCTGGCCGCTCACAGGATCACCAGCTCGGTCGGGATCGTGTTGAGCCGGTCGACGCCGTCGCCGGTACAGACGACGATGTCCTCGATGCGGGCACCGTGCCGGCCGGAGAGGTAGATCCCGGGCTCGATCGAGAAGGCCATGCCTTCCTCGAGCGGCGTGTCGTTGCCGGCCACGATGTAGGGCTCCTCGTGCCCGTCCAGGCCGATGCCGTGGCCCGTACGGTGCAGGAACGCCTCCCCGTAGCCGGCGGCCGCGATGAGGTCGCGGGCGACGGCGTCCACGGACTCGGCGGTGACCCCGGGCCGCACGGCGGCGACCGCGGCGCGCTGCGCCTCGAACAGCACCTGGTAGTACTCGGCGAACTCGGCGGGCGGCTCGCCGATGCAGTACGTGCGGGTCGAGTCGGAGCAGTAGCCGTCGGGCATGCGGCCGCCGATGTCGACGACGACTGGCTCACCCGCGGCGATCACCCGGTCGGAGGTGCCGTGGTGCGGGCTGGCGCCGTTGGGTCCGGCGGCGACGATCGTGAACTCGACGGTGGCGTGCCCGGCGGCGCGGATCGCGGCGGCGATGTCGGCGGCGACCTCGCTCTCGGTGCGGCCGGCCCGCAGCCACTGCCCCATCTGGGCGTGGACGGCGTCGATCGCCTGCCCGGCCCGGCGCAGCGCCTCGACCTCCTCGGGCGACTTGCGCACCCGCAGGGCGGCCAGGACGGCGCCGGCGAGGCGCTGCTCGGCCGACGGCAGCGCGGCGCGCAGGGCCAGGACCTGCTCGGCCCACATCCGGTTGCCGAGCCCGACCGCGTCGGGTTTGCCGAGGGCGGCGCTCACCAGCTCATACGGGTCCGAACCGTCCAGGTGGTCGACGATCCGCACCCCGTGAGGGTCGGCGGCCTCGGCGGCCGGCCGCTCCAGGCGGGGCACGATCAGGGTCGGCTCACCCTCGGCCGGCACCACGAGCAGCGTGAGCCGCTCCAGCGCGTGCGCGTCGTAACCTGTGAGATACTGCAGGTCAGCGCTTGGTGGGATGAGGAGCGCGTCGAGCCCTGCCGCGGTGGCGGCGGACTGCGCGGCACGGAGTCGCTGTTCCTTCTGGGACACGTGTGCAAGCTTAACGTTCGTTTGGTTTCCGGGCGACCTCCCATGGAAGCGGTACCAACGGATAGCTGTCGGCTGGGCACCTTTGGCGTAGTCTGCAATCGAAGCTTGAATAACGGCGTCGATCCACGGACCGGGGCTGTTCCCGACCGAGACGAGCCGCGCATCGCATGACCGCCCGCAACGCCGCCATCGCCGGCGACCGGTTCAGCGAACCGTTCGTCCATGCGGCGCTGCTGTACCACGACGCCGCCACGTTTCTCGACGGCACGATGAACTTCATCTACGAGGGCGTCTCCCTCGGCGAGCCGGTCGCTGTCGCCGCACCTTCGGCCAACATCCGGCTGATCCGCGAGCGGCTCGGCGCGTTCGCCGAGGTCGTCTCGTTCACCGACATGCAGGAGGCGGGCCGCAACCCGGGCAGGATCATCCCGTGGGTGCTGTCGAAGTTCATGGACGAGCACCCGGGCAAGCGGGTCCGCGTGATCGGTGAGCCGGTCTGGCCCGGCCGCTCCGACGACGAGTACCCGGCCTGCGTCCAGCACGAGGCGATGATCAATGTGGCGTTCCAGGGGCGCGAGGCGTCGATCCTCTGCCTCTACGACGCCGGCCACCTCGAGTCGCACATGGTCAAGGACTCCTACGCGACGCACCCGATGATGATCGACGCCGGTGCGCGGTTCGCCAGCGACGCGTACGACCCCCACGGCATCGCCGAGACCTACAACGTGCCGCTGCCGGAGCCGCCGTTCGGCGCCACGACGCTGCGCTTCGAGGTCGGCGACCTGGTCAAGGTCCGCCGCGCCGTCGCCGAGGTCGGCCTGGACGCGGAGCTGCCGCCGGACCGCATCGTCGACCTGCAGAGCGCGGTCAACGAGCTCGCCACCAACAGCATCATGCACGCCGGCGGCTCCGGCACGCTGCGCACCTGGCGCGACGAGGAGCGGGTGGTCTGCGAGGTCCGCGACTTCGGCAACCTCACCGACATGATGGCCGGCCGGCTGCGCCCCACCGGCGGCCGTGGCGGGCGCGGCCTCGTCATGGTCCACTTCCTGGTCGACCTGGTCCAGCGACACACCTGCCAGACCGGCACCACCACCCGGGTGCACGTCCTTCGCTAGTGCAGCACCGCGTTAATTCGTCGGGGGTGTGAGCCAGGCGGTGGGGCTGTTGAGGTAGAGGCCGCAGGCGCAGTCGAGGGCTTCTTCTGGG
>NZ_JBIAYW010000004.1:742032-789708 GCF_042898305.1 Dactylosporangium sp. NPDC000521 | reverse complement strand
GCGGGGCCCGGGGGGGCTATGATGTTGACTATGTAGAATATATGCGCCCCCTTCACAACTAGGGGGCCACCCCCCGGGGAA
This sequence comes from Dactylosporangium sp. NPDC000521, assembly GCF_042898305.1. Lineage (NCBI taxonomy): Bacteria > Bacillati > Actinomycetota > Actinomycetes > Micromonosporales > Micromonosporaceae > Dactylosporangium > Dactylosporangium sp. NPDC000521. The sequence goes on along the minus strand of NZ_JBIAYW010000004.1, from coordinate 789,627 downwards.
AAAAAAAGGGGGGGGGGCGGGGGGGGGCGGCCCCGCCCGGGGCCCCACGCCGCTGTCCTCGAAAGGTGAGACGTGGGCCGGAAGCTGACTCCCTACGTGTTTCTCGTTGCGCCGCTGACGTTCCTGATCGTGTTCACGTACATCCCGGTGGTGAACATGTTCGGCTACAGCGTCACGTCCTGGGACGGGCTGAGCCCCAGCCGGGACTTCGTCGGATTCGACAACTACGTCGAGATCGCCACCCGGCCGGAGCTCTTCGGGGTGCTCAAGGTCAGCCTGTACTACATCGGCGCGTCCGTGGTGCAAATCCTGCTCGCGTTGTATTTCGCCACGATCCTGAGCTTCAGCACCCGCTTCCGGAACCTGTTCAAGGGCGTGCTGTTCTTCCCGTACCTCATCAACGGCGTCGCCATCGGCATGATCTTCCTGTTCTTCTTCCAGCCCGGCGGCACCCTCGACTCGGCGATGTCCGCGGTCGGCCTCGGCGGCGCGACCCAGCAGTGGCTCGGCGACCCCGAGGTGGTCAACTACTCGCTCGCCGGCACCTCGGTCTGGCGCTACCTGGGCCTCAACTTCGTGCTGTTCCTCGGCGCCATCCAGTCGATCCCCGCGCACCTGTACGAGGCGGCCGAGCTGGACGGCGCGAACCGCTGGGACCAGTTCCTGCACATCATCCTGCCGGGCATCCGGCCGATCGTCGGCCTGTCGTTCATCCTCGCGATCTCCGGCTCGCTGTCGGTGTTCGAGATCCCGTTCATCATGACCGGCGGCGCCAACGACAGCGAGACCTTCGTCATCCAGACCGTGAACATGGCCTTCAAGTACTACAAGCTCGGCCTCGCCTCGGCGATGGCGGTCGTCCTGCTGCTGATCATCCTGCTGGTGACGTGGCTGCAGCGCCGCATCGCACCCGACGAGAAGGTGGACCTCTCGTGATCGCCCGTGTGCTGAAGTACCTGTCGCTGACCGGTGCGTGCCTGGTGGTGCTGCTGCCGCCCGTCGTGCTGGTCATGGCGTCGCTGAAGACCAACACCGAGTACCTCAACAGCGGCCCCTTCGACCCGCCGGGCGACTGGCTCAACTTCGACAACTACGTCACGGCCTTCACCAAGGGGCACATGCTCCGCGGCTTCGTGAACACGTCCATCATCATGGCGGTCTCGCTCGCCGGCACGGTCCTCATCGGATCGATGGCCGCCTACGCCATCGACCGCTTCCGGTTCCGCCTCCGCGGGCTGGTCGTCGCGCTCTTCCTGCTCGCCACCCTCGTGCCCGGCGTGACCACGCAGGTCGCCACGTTCAAGGTCGTGGACGCGCTCGACCTCTACGACAGCCGCTGGTCGGCGATCGTGCTCTTCCTCGGCACCGACATCATCTCCATCTACATCTTCCAGCAGTTCCTGCGCGGCGTGCCGCGCGAGCTCGACGAGGCCGCGGCGATGGAGGGCGCCTCCGCGTTCGGCATCTACTGGAAGATCATCCTGCCGCTGCTGAAGCCCGCGATCGCCACCGTCGTCATCATCAAGGGCATCGCCATGTACAACGAGTTCTACATCCCCTTCCTGTACATGCCGTCGCAGGAGCTCGGGGTCATCTCCACGTCGCTCTACCGCTTCAAGGGGCCGTTCGGGGCGCAGTGGGAGGTCATCTCCGCGGGCGTCATCCTCGTCATCATTCCAACGCTCATCGCATTTCTCGCCCTGCAGCGCTTCATCTACAACGGTTTCACCGCGGGAGCCGGCAAATGAGCGTCATCTTCGGCGGGGTGGAGGCCGGCGGCACGAAGGTCGTGTGCGCGGTCGGCGTCGGCCCCGACGCGGTCGTGGACCGCACCACCATCCCGACGACCTCGCCGGGCGAGACCCTCGACCGGGTTATCGCCTACTTCCGTGCCCAGCGCGCCGCCGGCCACGACATCGCCGCACTGGGCGTCGCCTCGTTCGGCCCGCTCGACCTCGCCTCGGGCCGGATCACCACCACGCCGAAGCCCGGCTGGGGCGGCACCGACCTGGTGGGCGCGCTGCGGCGCGGGCTCGGCGTCCCGGTGGCGCTGGACACCGACGTCAACGGCGCCGCCTACGGCGAACACCGCTGGGGCGCGGGCCGCGGCCAGGGCACCGTCGTCTACGTGACCGTCGGCACGGGCATCGGCGGCGGCGCCGTCGTCGACGGCCGGCCGCTGCACGGCCTCCTGCACCCCGAGATGGGCCACCTGCACGTCCAGCGCCACCCGGACGACGACTTCGCCGGCACGTGCCCCTTCCACGGCGACTGCGTCGAAGGCCTCGCCAGTGGCCCGGCCATCGCCCGCCGTGCCGGCCGCCCCGCCCACGACCTCGGCCCGCTGCGCTCCCGGACGGTGGCGCTCGAGGCGCACTACCTCTCGCAGCTCATGACGTCCATCCTGTACCTGCTGATGCCCCACCGCATCGTCGTCGGCGGGGGCGTCCTGAACATCCCAGGTCTCCTCGACGCCGTCCGCGCCGCCACCGCCGACCGGCTCGGCAAGGCGCTCGCCGCCGTCCCCGCCACCGCAGACCTGTCCACCTACATCGTCCCGCCGGACCTGGGCGGCCTCTCCGGCGTGCTCGGCGCGCTCGGCCTCGCCGAGCACGAGTATCAGCGATCGGTTGCAACGTAATCCGTTCAGTGCTCCATTGAGATGGCAACGCCCGCCAGCGCTGCCACTCTCCGCCACGACTGGCTCAACGTGAACGCGGGGCTGCCGCTCATCGTCGGGGAGTTCGGCCACTGGCACTCCGACGGCCCGGTCGACGAGGACGCGATCGTCAATCACGCCGACTACCGCGGGACCGGCTGGCCGGCCTGGTCGTGGTCCGGCAACGGCGGCGGCGCGGAGTACCTGGACATGGTGTACGACTTCAACGTCAACAACCGCTCCTGGTGGGGCGACCGCATCATCTGGGGCACCGACGGCTGGAAGCGGACCTCGAGGCAGGCCACCGTCCACAACTGACGGTGGCCTGCCGCTGTCACTGGATGCTGCTGCCGGACGCTGTCTACTGGGCGCGGAGGTGGTCGATGTCGTGCGTGCCGTTGCCGTCGAGCCAGACGTAGACGGCCCGCACGTCGGCCAGGGCCGCCGCGTCGCAGGACATGGCGGTGGCCAGGTCGGCCTCGACGGTCGTGGTGGTGCCCGCGCCGGCGTAGCCCCAGGTCGACTGGCACCAGGTGTAGGCGTCGCCAGTCTGCAGGGCGATGCTGTAGGAGGTGCCCGTGGTGGTGCGCAGCTCGTACCGCAGGACGGACTTGCCGGACAGGTCGACACCCGTCAGGCCGGCGACGCCGAACCAGCCGCCGTCGGCGGTGGTGACCCGCAGGCCGGCGGAGCCCTCGGGGTGGAACTCGGTCGTCCGCGCCACCGTGCCGGCGCCGGACTGCCAGCTCGCCGAAGCCCAGCCCTCGGTGCCCGACTCGAAGGACGCCAGGACCAGCGCGTCGCCGGGGCGGTGCTTCACCGTGACCCGCAGCTCCGCGACGTTGGAGGTGCGGCCCGCCTCGTCGCGGACGGTGTAGGGCGCGGCCACCCGCCCGACGAAACCGGCGGCGGGCGTGAACGTGACGACGCCGGTCTTCGCGTCCAGGCCGAACGAGCCGCCGGGCACGGTCACCGTGGTCTGCTGGCCGGCGACGGACGGGTTCAGGTCGATGGTGGCGGCCTTGACCCTGGTGCGGTAGGCGACGTCGTTCGCGGCCGGGGCGAGCGTCACCGGGTCGTCGCGCAGCGTCTGCGCGGTGTCGTGGTCGGCGACCGGCGGGCGGGAACGCCGGCCGTGGCGCAGCTCGTCGCCGGCGTTGGCGACGGTGGTGCAGACCGGGCTGGGGCAGTAGACGGTGAAGCCGTCGTAGTCGGGGTAGTCGGTGCCGTCGTCCTGCACGCCGGAGAGGATCCAGTACAGGAACCCGTCGAGGCGCGCGCCGACGGCGGCGTCGGTCCACTGCTTGTAGACGACGTTGCGGGACGCCTTGTCCAGCAGACCGAACTCACCGAGCATCACGGGCTTGCGCAGCCGGTCGGCGAGCCGGGCGTGGGTGGTGATCCAGCCGCTGCCCCACGACGGGTCCTTCTTCCAGTGGTCCGGGTACAGGTGGAAGGACATGAAGTCGACCGCCGGCAGGGCGGCGAGGGCCGCCGAGTCGACGCCGTCGGCGCAGTTGAGCGTGAAGTCGGTGCTCGCCCTGTCGGTACACAGGAAACCCTCGTCGCCGGGGCTGATGAGGTGCCTGCGGTCGGCGGCGTCGAGGTGGGCGCTGATGTCGGCGGCCCACGCGGTGACCGTCGCGTCGGTGCACGTCGCAGAGCGCGGGTAGACGCCGGAGCCGACGCAGCGGGGCTCGTTGACGAGCTCCCACGCCATGATGGTGGGGTCGTCCTTGTACTTGACGCCGGTGAGGCTGTTGGTGCGGTTCAGTACGTGGCTGATCCAGTCCTTGTACCAGCCGCGGATCACCGGAGTCGTCCAACATTTAGTTGCAGGATGATGCAGGGCCGGCTATGCGGGTGCCGGCCCTGCACCGGGCGGATCAGTCCAGGCGGCGGGCCTGCTCGCGGGCGTAGGCGGCGTAGCCAGCCGCGAACGCGTCTCGTCGGATGGTGTTCCTATGGGCCAGCGTCTGGCCGGCCAGAACGCCGACAACGCCGGCGAGCACGATGCTGATCCCCACGCCCGCAACCAGGTGCGGGTGGATCTTGGTTCCCACGGTTGTACCTCCAGCTTCCCCGATGCCCTGCCGCAGGCAAGTGGCCACTCTTTCGCGCCCTGTGAGCTGGGCTACACCCGACGTTCGGCCACGAATGATCGGCCCGTTCGACGAATTGGAACATACGTTCGACTGTGATACGTCGATCACGATCCGTGGTGAGATCTGGACTCGCGAGGACATCTCATGCTTGCCTCACTACAACAGGTAGTGGCCCATACGGATCAACGTCGATGCGGCCAGGTGGCCGAAAGGTTGATTCCGGCAGGCCATCGTAAAGAAACTGTCCGATCGGACGACGCGCCAGACATCGACGACGCCCACCCACCCGTGCGATCCAGCAGCTACGCTGGACCCACGGCGGGCCGCTGCGGACAGGCGGCGGCCCGCACCCTAGCTGTCCCTGGGGGTCCCGTGAACATGCCTGCGCACCTACCCGACCTGCCCTTTGGGCAACGCCTCAAAGCCGCTCGCCAACGCGCTGGGAAAACGCGGGCCGTCGTCGGTGGCCTCGTCGGACGCAGTGACGAATGGGTCAAGAAGATCGAGAACGGCAGCCTGCTACCACCCCGGCTGCCGATGCTGAACCGGCTGGCGGCCGCCGTGGGCGTGCCGGTCGGCGCCTTCCTCGACCACGACGCGCCGCCCGCTGAGGTCCTTGCCGGGCCGGGCCACAGTGGCCTCGACGCCGTCCGCGACGCGATGAACCGCTGGCCGGCCGTCGGCGCCGAGCCGCCCACCATCGAGAACCTCCGCGCACAGCTGGCCGTCGCGTGGCGAGCCCGGCACGCATCGCCGGACCACCGCACCGTCCTCGCCGGCCTCCTGCCGTCCCTCATCCAAGACGCCCAGCTCGCCGCCCGCGCATACGACGGCGACCTCCGCCGCCAGGCCCTCGCCCTCCTGTGCGAGGTGCACGTGCTGGCCCAGATGTTCCTCGCCTACCAGCTGCCAGCCGCCGGCCTGCTGTGGCGATCGGCAGAGCGAGCCATGCTCGCCGCGCAGGAGGCGGAGTCGCCGTACGCGATCGCCGGCGCCACATGGGCCCACGCGCAGGCGCACCGAGACTCCGGCGAGTGGGACGCGGCAATGGCGGTGAACCTCGACGGCTTGGCGTTCGTGGAACGGCACCTGGACAACGCCGACGACGAGCTGCTGTCGCTCTACGGTGCCCTCCAGTTCGAAGCCGCGTTCACCGCGGCCCGCACTGGCGACGCCGGCGTGGCATGGCGCCGGTGGGACGAAGCCCAGCGCGTCGCCGATCGACTGCCGCCGAAGCACTATCAGCCCTGGACGTCGTTCTCCCGCGTCATCATGGGCGCGCACGGCGTCACCATCGCCGTCGAGCTCCGCCAGCCCGGCGAGGCCCTGCGCCACGCTCGCCGCACCGAGGCAGCCGACATTCCGTCGCGGCCGCGTCGGGCCCGACACCTCATCGAGGTCGCCCGCGCACACCACCTTCGGCGCGACAAGCGGACCGCTGTTGCCACGCTGGACCAGTCGTTCGCAGCCGCACCGGAGACAGCCCGGTTCAACGCCTACGCCCGGAGCATCGTTCTCGACTCGATGACGGACCGCTCAGCTTCGCCAGCGGCCCGCGACCTTGGACTGCGGATCGGACTGCCCGCCTGACGTAGGGGGTACAAACTGTACCCATTGATGATTGCGGGTGCCCCTAGCGTCACTCTCTGACGCGGTACCCGCAGGTCGGACAGGTCCTGTGAGCCGCCGCGTCATAGACGCGTGGCGGCCGTTTCTGTGCCGCAGGCCGGCCGCCACGCCCTCAATCGGGCATGGCGCCGGTGCTGCCCTGGCCGCCGGTGTCATGCCGCCCACGTCGACGTGGGCGGGCATGGACGTGGTCCTGCGACTGCGACCGCGGCTGCGAGCCACGCCCGCCCGCGTCGACCCGGCCCCGGAGGCGCACATGCGCGATCTCATCATCGGACTGGTCATCGGTGGCGTGCTGGGCGCCTACGCCATGATCTGGATGCACAACGTTCGCCTGCAGCGCACCCTGGCGCCGCTACCTGCGGGTCCGAACCTTCGCGGTGAGCCCGAGACGATCACCGCGGAGCTGTCCGCGCAGCACCTCGTTGCCCAGCCAGTGCAGGACGACGACGGTGTCGTCTCCCTCGAACTGGCTGACGGTGAGACCGTCGTCCAGATCAACCACGAGGTCGGCGACGGCGAGGTTGCCGCCGGCGCGATTGACCAGGCTGCGGCGGTGATGCGCTACCACGCAGAGCAGATCCGGCGGCACGCCCGACGTGAGATCGCCTGGACCTGATCGGCCCCTGAACGCAGAAACGCGGCCCGGCCACCCCGAGGGGCAGCCGGGCCGCTCCAGATCTTGCATCTCGCGCTAGACTAGAAGGGCTTTGACCTCGACGAGGTCGGGCAGAATTACCACGTAGATGTACAGGAACACCGCCCCTGCGGCTGCTGCGAACAGCAACAGGAGGCACAGCAGGACGGTTCGGACGCCACTCGCAATGGCATACCGGGCCGTCCTTCCTGCTTCTTCTGGAAGGCCCACGCGATCACCTCCCCCCAGGGCTGTGGTTGACGCGCCCTCAACGAAGCCACTCCATCGCGGAATCCGTGCGTCGTAGGGTCAGCGCCAGGCGGGGAGCATTCAAGGCGATCCTGACGACCGTTGCAGCGCGGCGAATCCGCGACTTCCCTGCGATCCGATCCTCATAGATCTCTTCTTCCCAGCCCGTGAGGTACTGCTCCCGTCCCGCCTCGGGAAGTAGGAGCGACAGCAGTCGTGTGGTTCCGCCGCTGATCGAAATTTGCCACCGGACACCCGTTGAGGCAGCGAAAAGCAATCTGACGCGCACGACCACCCGTAAGGCGAAGGGAGTGCCAGGATTCTTCTTGACAAAGGAGTCTAGAATTCTTAGAGCATTTGTGAATGTTTCGTTGCTGACGGTTACCGTGTCGCCAGGGCTGATATTCATCCTCCCTATGAGGGTTAGTACGTCCCTCTGCAGGCGCTCGCGTCTCTGGATCTCCTGTGCATGCTTCCGGGATTTCCATGCGGCAATCGCAGCGAGCAGTCCGGCGGCACTCGTGAGGGCGGACGCGGATGCCGTAATGACGGCCAATGTGCTCACGAGGCAGTCCCTTGCGGATTTGCGTGGGGCGATAGAAGCGTGGCATTCAGTCGCTTCCTCCTAGCGTAGGCCTCCGCGAGTGCCAGTCGTGCGCGCTCGGCGCCGTCCTCCGTAAACCTGTAGTACCGCCTGCGCGGGCGCCCCGGCTCGGCGGCGGACTCCTCGTCGGACTCCCAATGGCTCTCGATCAGGCGGGCCTGCTCCAAGCGGGCAAGGATCGGGTGGATCGTGCCGCTGGCAAGGCCCGCTTCGTCGGCGATGGCGCGTCCGTACTGGGCCCTCGTGGGGTGCTGGAGCAGGACGCGGATCACCGCCTCGGTCTGCGGGGTGATACGTGGCATGGAGCTCATGACCAGAACTCTACCTAGCCAGAACTCTGGCGCGCAAGTTGTCCACCTTGGCAGACGTAAGAGCCCGGCCGTCCCCGCGCAGGGCGGCCGGACCGCGTTCGTGTCGAGGGTGTTTGCCGGTCAGAACTTGCCGTATCCGCCGCGGCTCATCGCGGCCGCGGAGCGCGGCACCAGGTCGTCGCCGACGGACTGCGTCGGCGACTTCAGCACGCCCAGGACGCCCAGCGCGGCGATGGCCAAGTTCACCCAGTCGGCGCCCGACATGCCGTCCACGACGGCCGCCGCGGCGACCTGCAGCACGGCCAGCACCATGGCCACGCCCGTCTTCGCGCTGGCCGAGGACGGCAGCTGCGGCACTAGCCACACGCTCACCGCGGTGGTTACGGCGATCGCGATGCTGATCCCCTCGTCGGCGTCGACGTGGTTGTCGGTGACGGCCGAGGCGAGCACCATCAGGCCGGCCGCGATCGCCGCGGCGATCGCCTTGCCGTACTTCTGCAGGAACTTCTTCACGTGCCCTCCTCGGGCGTCAGGGTGGAATCACGCCGAACCTGCTGGTCAGGCGTTCGAACGTGTGTACGATGCGGCGCATGGAGATCACCTGCGCCGCCACGAAGCTGACCCCGACCGCAAGCGGCGACATCCCGGTCCGGTGCACGAAGCAGCCAGACCACGTCACCGCCGGCGACCCCGTCCACGAGGCACGCGTCGGCGTCTTCCCCGTGCGATGGGTCAGTGAGCCGGCGGCTGAATCAACGCCGCCTGGACCCTGAGATCCGTGATCTGCTGCCGCAGCTCGGCGATCGTGGCATCCCTGGCAGCAAGCTCGGCGCGGAGCTGGTCACGCTCGCGCTGCACACGCTCCAGCTCCTGCGAGGCCTGCGCCTCTGCGCGGGTCAGCTGGGCAACCCGAGACTCGAGGTCGACAACGCGGGTACGGAGCTGCTCCGCCTCCTGCGACGTCGCGCGGAGCGACAGCTGCACCCGCTCCAACTCGGCGCGCAGGTCCGAGGTCAGCTGCTGGTAGATGTCCTGCCTCAGCAATGCCGTCTGCGCTTCCAACTGCTTGGTCTGCGCTGCCGTCTGCGCCTCCTGGGCGGTGCGCTGGCGGCGCGAAAGGACGTGGGTCACGATCGGCACCGCGACCCCGCCGCCGGCAACCAGGCCCGCGCCGGCGGCAATCAGGCCGGTGACGACCGCCGGGTCCACGCTCAGGCCTCCGGTGCGTAGGCGGCTGCGAGCCGCTGGCGCAGGCCCTCGTTGTCGGCGCGGAGCGCGGCGAGCTCGTCGAGCGCGGCCTGCTCCCGCTGCTGGGACTCGGTCAGCTGCTGCTGCAGCTGCACCACCCCGGCGTGCGTCTCCTCGCGCACCGCGCGGATCTCAGCCAGGATCGGTGCCATCTCGACGCTGCCGCCGGCGGCCTCGATCACCTTGGTCAGCGCCTGGATGGCAGCGAGCGCGGCCTGGTCACGCGCCTCGTCCGCCGCGGCCGCGGCAACCAGCTGCTGCACGCCAGCGCTGGCGGTCACCGAGTGGGACGCGGCAATCGCCAGGACGGTGTCGCGCGCCTGCCCGGTGAGGTACGACGCGCCGGCGTTCTGCGTGATCCGCCACTGGTCCGCCGGCGCCTGGTCCTGGAACGTCCACGTGTTGGCCATCTCGTCTCCTGTCGTGAGGCCACGCATCCGCGCGACCGGGTCGTAGCCGTCGGCTCGGGTGTCGTTGTCCGCGTCGGATCGGCCCGACACGTGCACATGCCCGCGGTCCGACGAAGACCTGGTGGTCCGCTGCAGCGGGTTGCTGGAGCTCATCCACCGCTCCTGACGGCACACCCCGTCCTCGTCGGTCCAGTTGATGTACTTGATCCACATCGCGCCCGGCACGCCGGCGTCACGATCGCGGATCATCTGCCGCGCGATGTCGGCGTTCTCCTTGCGGTGCGCCTTGGAGTCCGAACGCGGCATGATGTCCAACCCGCGGGCCTTCCACCGCGCGTTCGGGCCCGGCCATCCCGTCGCCGAATACGGCGTGTGATCCTCGGGCAGCTCGGCCTTCTGGTGACTCTCGTCCGGGAAGTCCCAGACTGTGATCCCGCGGGCGAGCAGCGTCGCCTGGACCGCCCGCGCCGGGCGGATCAGCGTGTACGGGCGGCCGGCGCGGATCCAGTCGCGATACCCCTGCGATGCCATTAGGCCCTCCTATGCAGGCTCGTAGCTGTAGCGGAGCTTGATCCGGTCGCCTGTCGCCCACGCACTGCCGGGCCCGGCCGAGCCGATCGCCGCGGTGCTGCTTTCCCGGTAGATCTCCACATGGGTGCTGTCAGCGGCGATCACAGAACCGGTCCGCAGAGCGGCGCCGAAGTCGTCCATAAAGGCCTGGCCGACCTCGGCCGCGATCGCGGCCGCGGACGCAGCGAACGGCAGCAGAATGCGGTAAGCGCCCGTGCCGGCAGTGAACCCGGCGCCGACCGTGAGGTTGAACCGCACGTGCACCTGGCCCGCGCTGAGCAGGTAAGCCGCCGCCCACGTGCTGGCGCCGAGGGCCGGGTTCGCGGTCACCGCGGTGAGGATGGTGCCGCTCGTGCCGTACGCGGTCCAGGTGGCTGCCGACGCCGCGGACAGCCGCTCAACCTCGTCGAGGGCCGCTTGCCACATCGCCGCCGGATACGGCGTGGCATCGAGCAGATCTGGCGCCACGTAGCTCATTCGGGCCCCCCACACAGGATCGTCGTACCAAGCGGTGTGCCGACACCGACGCCACCGAGCACCCACTGGTCCCACGACGGCCGTGCCACCAGCTGCGACGTGTACCCGCCGCCCTCGAACACGTCGGTGCGCTGCTGGACGGTCAGCGGGGTGGACAGCACCAGGCCGTTCTTGTCCTGGATCGTGATCCGGTCCAGTGGCTCCAGCCGCGGGTCGCCGGGGATCTCCAGCTCCTCGAACACCACCTGCTCACGCCGCAGCAGGCCAAGCAGCCCCCATGCGACACCCAGCGCGAACCCCTGCGTCTGAATCCATGGGTTGTCCGGCACCGTCAGCGGAGCTGCGTTGAACTCGTCGATCGACGCCTGGTCCCGGACCTCAACCGGCTCGGTCCTCGACGTCGCCAGGTACCGCGCGGACACGGTCACGGCTGGGTCGCCGGTGGTGGGGTCCGTCAGGTACAGGCCACCCGGCGTGCGGTTCTCCAACAACAACGTGATCGACGTCGAGTTGTTGACCGTGAGCGTCGCCCTCAGGGAGGCGTCCGGCGAAGTCGAGATCGAGTACCAGGCGCCCGGGCCAGGCGCCACCGTCGGGCCGCCCCAACCGCTGACCTTGGGCACGCTGACAATCGGACCGTCGAGCACGATCGTCTGCGTGAGGGACTGCCCAGCACCCAGGAGGACGACGCTGTTCAGGGACCACACCGGCGCCGACGCCACCAGGTTGATCTGCGTGTACGGGCACCGGATGATGTTGCGGATCATGTCCCGGTCGTCCCTGTAGGCCAGGGCGAGCAGCTGCCGTTCGGTCGTCAGTGTCCGTACGGAGGTCAGAGCGTCGGCCGTGTTGAGGCGCGCTGCCGTCCACAGCTTCGGTCGGCCATCGACGTCGATCCACACCAGGCCACGCTCGGCCGCGTACACGTCCTGGAGCAGGTCCCAGGCCTCCTGCGGCTCGTCCGGCGGGAAGATGCCGACCAGGCGCCGGTTCTGCGGCCGGTCAACGTCGGCACCAGCCGTCCAGGTCGTTGGCTGCCAGGCGTCGGCAGCGGCGAGCCCGGACGTGACCTGCAGCTCAGCGGACGGTACGAAGATCCGCCAGTCGAACCTCACGGCGTTGCTGACTGGCGGCGCTGTCGAGCTGATCGGCGTGTACGCGACCGTGTTGGAGACCCCGTCGCGACGGAAGGTGGCCACGCCGGCGACGTCATCCCAGTGCACCCCGAATAGATGCCACTGGCCGTCGTGGGTGTAGGTCGGGCCGACGATCGTCCGCAGGGTGGCGCCACCACCGCTGAGCTTCAGCTGACTCGTGCCGTCCCGCCGGATCCGGAACTCGACGTTGTTGTCCGAGGTTAAGCCGGGAACGCCGCTGCCCTCGGCGAACAGGTCCAGGTAGACGGCACGGTCGGCGTTCGACGGAAGCGCCGGCACCTTGGCCCACACCTCGATCCGGCCCGACGACCGCCCGAGCGAGTCCCAGACGGCCGCTCCGGTGTCGGTCAGGTTGCCGGCAACTTGGGTGAACGCGGCCGCGGTGTCCGTGGGCTCGAACGCGGACGCCATGAAGAACGGCGCGTCGGTGTCGAACGTGCATTTGCGCCGTCCCGTGGCGCTCACAGAGCCGGTCGGGCTGGTGCTCGCATTGAGCATCGTCGCGCCGGTCCGGCTGATCATCGGCATCGCCGATCCGTGCATCGGCACCCACAGCCGGCAGCCGACCCGCGGCGTAGGCGACAGCGTCAGCCCACACCGCCACAGCGCGAACGACACCACCCATGCCGCCTCCAGCCCCGGCGAGGCAGGGCCTTCGAACGTGTCAGTGCGGTCATCCGCCACAAAGGCGGGCAGGTTCACGAGCTCGCGGAGCTGGTCCCGAGTGTCGAGCAGCTCGAGGCTCGCGGACCGGTCCGCCACCGACACCGGCAGGGACCGCGACACACCCCGTAGCAGCGGCACCGACTCGAACCCGGCCGCGGTCAGGAACTCCACGTCCAGCCGGGCATCCCGCGATGCTCGGGGCTTGCCGTACAGGGGGCTGTTGGGGTTCAGCCTGCTCCAGTACGCCACGGCGTGCAGCTGCTCGTCGTCGGTCTTGCCGACGACCAGGTCCCCGGACGCGGTTGCCGCCTGGTCGCCCTCGACGATGAGGACGTCCTGGGGCAACTGACCCGTCAGCGCCCGCGTGACGGTGAGCCGGCTCAGCTTGGGGGTGATGTCGTCGATGCTGCCGGGCCCGCCGTGACCGTCGCCGTCCCAGTCGATCGACCCGGTCGGGTGCACGGTCCGGTCAGGAGACTCGATCGCCGCAGCCAGGGAGCTCGTTACGGCCCTCATGCGACCTCCGTTACGGTGATCTTCAGGTTGTGGCGGTCAATCCGCGGCAGCTCGTGGTCCAGCTGCGGCAGGGACACGCGGGCAACGCCGAGGCCTGGGACCCACGTGGTGCCAGGGTCGAGGGCGGTGGGCATCGACACCATGAGCCGGTCGATCAGCACGGTGGCGGCGGCGGACACGGTGCCGGCGGCAACGTCGAACCGCGGCTGCAGGTACACGCCGCCAGCCGGGCACACCGTCGAGGCCTTCACGCAGTCCGCCCACGCGGACGTCGACGTCGTCACGGCACTACCGGCGTCGAGCTGGACCTGGGCGCCGGCAGCATTCAGCCAGCGGAGCTTTGCGGTGACGTCGACGACGCCGTCCGGGCCAGAGCCGCGAACCCGGGCTTGCAGTCGATAGCTCTGGCCCGGCACGCAGGGGATACCGGGCCAGTCCAGGTTGGGGCCGTTGAGGGTGAGGATGCCGCCGGTCACGCTGGCGGGCAACGACCAGGCGAGTACGCGGGGCCCCCGCTCGACCGTCGTCGACGAGCTCGCGATGGTCTCGCCGGCGCCGGCGGTGCTGAAGCCCGACGTGTCGTTGTAGACCGACGTCGTCGCCGACTGGTTGCGCGTCAGTAGGTTGCGTTCAGCGCCGTCCAGGAATGCGTACGGGCCGGGCCCGCGGTGGCCAGCCCAGAACTCCATGATGAGGGCCTGGTCGTCGTGCGAGAGAGCGCCCCAGGACAGCTCCCAGGTTCGCAGCACGCCGGGCGCGTAGTCCACAGCGCGCCCACCGCCGAGGGTTTCCCGGATGCGTGCGGGCCGTACAACCTTGGCCGGGATGTTGGCGCGGGGAGAGCGCAGCGCAACCATGGCGCCGGGTCGTCCGATGTAGACGGTCAACGGTCCTCCGTCAGAACTTGGCGTTGCTGCCGCCGGCAAACGTGCGGCTGCGCTGGCCGGCCTTCGCAGCGGAAGCGACCGCTGCAGGGTTGCGCTTCATGATCTTCAGCGTGTGACGCTCGATGACTTCGCCGTCGAGCGTCACGTTGACGTTGATGGTCTGCTCGGCGTGGCCACCGTCGTCGCCGCGGCCAGCTGCGACCGCCTGATCGAGCAGGACAGCCAACTTGCTCTCGGGCGAGACGATCTCCGTCTCCCGGCCCTCGCCGGCGACGACCAGCCGGCCGCCCGGGGTGGCTGGGATGACGCCGCCCTCGGCCAGCTGGGGCAGCTTCGGTGCGGAGATCGTGTTGCCGCCCACGAACGGGACCCAGGACGGGACCGACCAGCTCAGCTTGCCGACAGTGCCGTTCCAGAAGCGCGAGACGGCGTTGAACCCGGCGCGGAACGGGGCGCTGACGAACTCGCCGACCGACACGAACGCGCTCTTGATCTTGCCTGGCAGCTCGGCGAACCAAGACCACCACTTCTCGCCGGTCTTCCGCAGCGCCATCAGGTGGTCCGTGAAGAGGCCGACGACCCACATGATCCCGGAGACGATGCCCTCGTAGGTGCCCTTGATGTAGACACCCCACAGCTCGTCGCGCAGCCACACTCCGACCGCGCCGGCAACGGCCTTGATGCCGCCCCAGGTGGCGTTCCAGATGTCCTGGAACCACGTCGTTTTCGTCGCGATGATCACAACGATCGCGACCAGCGTCAGGATGGCCAGGACGATCCAGGTAATCGGGCTCGACCACAGCGCGAGGTTCATCACCGTCTGCACGACGGCCCAGACTTTCATCGCGCCGGCGACCAGGGCGATGGCCGTGGCCAGGATGCCGAGACCGGTGGCAAGCGGGGTGACCCACTCCGAGTTGCGGGACAGCCAGCCGAAGGTCGCCTCGATGTACGGCACCGCCTCGGCCAACTTCTCCACAAAGACCATCTGCACCTTGCGCTTGAAGCTTTCCAGCTGGGTAGCGGCGTTGTCGGCCAGGCCAGCGCCGACCTTGTCGATCGCGCCCGACACGTCACCCAGGCCCTTCGCGCCCTTCGAGATCGCGTCGAGGAACTCGGGGATCTTCTCCTTGTTCATGTCCTCCAGCGGGGTGCCGAACAGCGCCAGAGCGGCCGCGGCCTGTTCGTTGGGGTCCTTGATGCTCTGCAGTCCGGCAACGATCTTCTGGAACGCCTGCTTGCTGGCGTCGCCGCCTTTTAGGATCGACCTCGACATCTGTTCGGCGTTGAGGCCGATGGCCTTGTAGGCGTCCTTCACGCCCTGGTTGCCGATGTCGGTCATCAGCAGCTGCGATTCCTTGATCGCGTCGCCGATCTTGTCGATGCCGAACTGGCCCTTCTCGGCGGCTGCGACGATGATGCCCATCGCCTCCTGGCCGCTGAACCCGAAGCTCCTGAAATAGGTGCCATACTCTTCGGTTGCGTCCAACACGTTCTCGCGCAAGGCCACCGGGGTCTTCTGCAACGCCACGGTGAACAGGTCAAGAGCGCCCTTGGCGTCCTTGGCCAGGCCGTCGTTGACGGCGGTGCCGGCAACGGATGCGGCCCGGGCGACGTCGATCTCGAAGGCGTTGGCGAAGTCCAGGGCGTTGGCTGTGACGGCCTTGATGGTGTCCTCACCGGCGGTCTGCATGCCCTTGAAGCTGCTGACCACGACGCCGATTGCGTTGGTGACCTCGCCCATGTTCTCGCCGTACGCGTCGGCGTACAGCTTGCCGGCGATGGCGCCGTACTTCTCGGCCTCCGCCGGCGTGGCACCGAGCTGGGCGCTGAGCCTGTCGGTGGCCGCGTCGAGCTCCAGCGCGCTCGTGACGCCGGCGGCGAGCGCAGCGCCGACGGCCGCGCCGGCCGCAGCACCGGCAACCGCGAGCCGGTCGCCGAACCGCTGGAAGCGGGTCCGCGCCTCGTCGAGTCCTTCGTCGAAGGGTTCGGCGTTAGCGGAGATGATCGCGGACAGCTCGCCGAGATTGAGCGCCACGTTGCTGTCCCTTCTGCTGATGTGCTGGGTTGCGGCGGGCCGGTACCGTGCCCGGGGTCATCGATGTACGGAGAGAGAGGGCTCATGTACCCGCCGCAGCAACCCGCTCCGCCGCGCCGCAAGAAGTCGAACAAGACGCTGTTGACGGTCTTGATCTCTGTGCTCGCCGTCCTGGCCCTGTGCCTGGTCGTGACCGTCGTGTACGGCGTGACGAACGACCGGAAGAAGGCCGAGAACACCGCTACGACCCAGGACGCGGCCGCGGCCGACAACGGCATCCCGCCCACGCCGGGCCCGGACGCCTGGAAGGCGTACATTGCGGCGCTCAAGGCCATCGACCCGGACATCGTCGGGAACAAGGACGAGAAGACGATCATCGACCGCGGCCGCAGCCAGTGCACCTCGGTACGGGAGACACCGAACGACCAGGCGAAGCTCATCGAGCTCACGAACCGCCGCTTCACATCGCCCAGTCACCCGAACGGGTTCGGCGACGAGAAGTCGACGAAGATCCTCACTGTCGTGCGGCAGTACATCTGCCCGACCTACTGACCAGGCAGCGCCGGCGACTCAGGCGGAGGTGCCAGGGCCCGCTGCAGCCGGGTCTCAGCGGCAAGCAGGCCCTGAATGCGGACCTCCAGCCACCGCCAGGACTTGCGGCGCATAAGGTCCCGGTCGTCGACGTCGATGCCGTACTCCGAATCGAGGTCGGCCTCGACGATCGCCCAGTGGGTCAGGATCTGTGCCCACGTGATGCGCCGCCCCGACCGCTCCGCCTGGACCTCGGGCGGGAACTCGTACCACTCGTAGAGCCCGGTGACTGGGTCGCGGAGGCCGCAGCCGTACTGGTCGTCTGGGTGCTCGCCCGGCGGGTGGCCCGGTTCCCCCGGGCCATCAGTTCCGGGCGGCCGCCGGACGTCCAGTACCGCTCGGCGGCGCCCTCACCACCGATGATCCAGATGTAGGCCGTCTGCCCACAGAACTGGATGTACGGGTCCGGGACCTCGTCGTCGAGCAGCTGCTGGTACACGTCGCCCAGGACCCGCTCGTGCAACGTGAGCTTGCCGGGCAGGTCCGGGATCGCCTCCACCGCAGCGACGGCGGCGTGCAGCTCGTCGTCGGTGGATGCCGCGTTGACCTCGCCGGCGACGGCGGCGCACTGCCGGCACCACAGGCCGAGCTCACCGGACGGCAGCGGCAGCGTGTACTGCTTGCCGCGCACGGTGAGCGTCAGCCGTGGATCCCAGTACCGGTCGAGGTCCTCGAACTTGGCCATGCTGCCTCTGCCGCCTCTTACGTGTAGATGAAGTTGTCGCCGGCGGTGTTCGCCGACACGCCGCCGGGGGTGGTGACGAGGACGTCGTACGTGCCGGCCGCCTTCGCCGGCGACGTCGCGACGATGCGGGTGTCGTCGACGACGATGAAGTTTGTGGCGTTGGTGCCGCCGAACGTGACCGCGGTGGCGCCGGTGAGCTTGCGGCCCTTGACGATGACCGGGGTGCCGCCAACGGCCGGGCCAGTACCGGGCGAGAGCGCCGAGACGACGGGCAGCGCTGACGCGTTCGGGTTCGTGATCGGGACCCGCGGCCCCTGGCCGTTCAGCGTGACCTTGACGGTGTCGCGGGCGCCGCCGTCGCCGCCCTCCGGCTCCCAGTCGACGAGGCAGCGTCCCTCCCACGCCTCACCGACGCCGCTGCGGTCGAACCAACGGACGTGCGCCTCGCCGGTAATCGCGTCGCCGGCCTCCGACTTCACCCGCAGGTGCTCCTGCACGGCGTTGAACGTGACGCCGTCCAAGCCGGCGCGGTGGATCAGCTTGATCTCGTTCTTCCAGGAGCTGCCGGTGATCGCCTCGCGCATCGCGCCGGCGTCGTCGTACGACTCGTCCTTCTCCCGGCGCTGGGTGCGGTTGGGCTTGAAGTCCTCGACGCCGGGCAGCGGCTGCCAGTCGGCGACCCCGGACGGGTTGACGTCGACCTCGGTCGCCCAGCGGCGGGCGAGCGCGGTGACGGTTTGGGTGGGTGACGTCACGATGCCTCCTCAGGCGTCAATCAGGGTTGTGCGCTGTCGGGCGCATCGTCTGCAGGTAGTAGTTCTCCGACCGCTCCCAGCGGCCGTTGCCGTCCTGGCCCAGGGAGGTGTAGGAGGCGCGGCCAATCTGGACCACGCGGACGCCGCCCCACGTGAGGTTGGTGGCGCCGTCGAGCTCTTCGAACACGGCGTCGGCCAGGTCGTCGCAGTCGCGCGGGTCGGTGTCGCCACGTAAGCGGACCTGCACGCCGGTGTCGTGGTCGGCGAGGCCTCGGCGTGTGGTCGCGATCGGGTAGGCAGCGAGGGTGATGACCCGGTCGGGCTGCGGTGGCACGGCTCGCACGAGGATGCCGGTCTCCGACGCGAGGTAGGCAGGTCCGTCCGGCCGCCACTGAGCGATGCCGGCGGCGGCCAGGTGTTCGGCCATGCCGGTCAGCAGCCGCGAGGTCCAGCCGTCGCCGATCACTGCATGGCCCTGCGGACGCGAGCAGCGAACAGCTCCAGCATGGTGTCGCGTTCGCGCTCGCGCGGTTCCTCGAGGTACTTCGCCTGTCTGCCTTGGTCGTGACGGTAGGTCATGTCCTCGTGCTGGCGGACGGCGTACTCGGTGTCGAAGACGACGGCGGCCGCGAGCGCGTCGCGGTCGACGACAACGGCGCCTGAGCGCTCCAGGGTGGCCTCCTCGATCGGCACCAGCGGGCGTGCCTCGCCGAGCAGGTGCTCAGCGGCGATGGTGACGCCGTCTGCTGCCGCTTCCCGTACCGCCTCGCTGATCGCGGCGCCGTTCCAGGTGATGCGGGCGGACTGTGCCATGCCTCACTCCAGGTTGAGCTCGACGTGCTCCGGCAGGTCGTGGCCGGCGGCGGTGATGTCGGAGACGGCAAGAACCCGGGCGACGCGGCCGGACGGCAGCGTGACCCGGGAGCCCGGCGGCGCTGCGGTGTTGAGCGGCGCGTACACGGTGGTGGACGAGACCTGCTCGGCGCCGGCCGCGTCCGCCGTCTGGACGCGGACGCGGCGGCGGGTGTCCTCGATGACGCATGGCGTGACGGCGACCGCCGCGGCGTAGAGCTCGCCGTGGCCGCCCGAGCCGGCGTACGCCTCGACGACGATCGTCGCCGGCACAGGGATGTGCAGCGCGCAGAACTCTGCCCAGGTCACGGCCACGTCCTGCGCTGGCCGCCCGGTTGGGACGGGCCGTCGCCGGTCAGTCCGGCCTGTTGCAGCACGTCCCAGGCCGGCGCCCATAGGCGCCCGACCTTGCGTGGTGCGCCGGTTGCGTTTGCGGCCGGAGCTTGGACACTCAGCCGGCCGAGGGTGAACCCGCCGCCGCTGGTGACGCCGGTGCCGGTGCGGTCGCCGTTGTCGAGCCCGGCCTGGACCTGTTCGAGCGTGGCCAGCTTGAGTGCGGCAACGTTTGCCGGCAGCGCCGTGTCGTAGACGGTGCAGAGCAGCGCCTGGTCGACGTCGCGGCTGGCGCGGTCCAGGAGCTGCTGCGCGTTCGCCGGCGGCGCCTTCGGGGCCATGGCGTTGGTCAGCTCCTGGACCGTCGCGTACGCCATCGCGCTACTTCTCCTTGACCTCGTGGGCGCCGCAGTCCTGGCACCGGGTCACCACGAACGTGGTGACGGTGTGGTCGGCGTTGTGGCGGTCGTTGTCGTACTGCTCGACGCGATCCGGCTTGGCCGGGCAGCCGTCGAGGTGCTTGACCTTCAGCGCCGGCGCCTTGCGGGCTGGCGGCTTCGGGTCGGCTGGAGGGTTCTGCGGGTCGTTCTCGGCCACGGCCGTGGCTCCTCTCCGAGGGATCGGTCAGTGGGGCGGTGTTGGGGGCGCCAGCACTGGGCAGGCGCCCCGACGTCGGTCAGGAGTTGAGGATGCCGGTCAGCCGGGCCGCGCCCTTGCCGAACACGGCGATGCTCGAGTACAGCTCGATCCGGGTCCGGAACACGGGCATGGTCTGGAGCTGGCCGAGGTCGTCGACCATGACGCCGCCGTTCCACAGGCCGAGCACACCGGTGTCGTCCTCGCCGGCCGACCAGCGCACGGCGTAGATCGACGACGCGACCGAGGACGCGCCCTGGGTCTCCGTCTGCGGGATGATCATCGTGCCGGAGGCGTTGGTGCCGATGTCCTCGATCCGGACCCCGTTGTAGGTCTCGACGGGCCGGCCGAAGTCATCGCGCTGCATCTGCCAGCCACCGACACGCCGCGCCGCGCTGCGGAACTTGCCGCGGATCAGGTTGTTCATGTACAGCGTGTTCGCGCCGCCGGGAACGAGCGAGATCAGGTTGTCGATCGCGTCGAAGAAGGCGTGCTGGTCGGTAGCGCCGGTGCCGACGACCGGGATGCCGTTGGTACCCGCGGCGATGACCTGGCCGCCGGTAAGCCGCTTCTTCAGCCCGTCGAACGCGAGGGCGTTGACGCTGTTGTCGCCGTTGATGAAGTTGTCCTGGAAGCCGAAGTTCAGGCTCTTGACCTTGAGCGCGGTCTGGGTGGCGCGCTGGTCGTTGAGGTTGCCGCGGGTCTGGACGATGAACCGGTCGACGTCGGCGTCGCCACCGAACATGCGCAGCTGCTCGGTCTTCGGGTTGATCGTGCCGGTCGACTCGCTGTATGCCGTGTTGACGTCACGGAACGCGACACCGGGGAGGGTCAGTTCTTCGTTGTAGGCGTAGGCGTTGCCCTGCACGTCGACGAAGTTGAGCTGGTCGAGGACGCGGGACTCCTGCATGAAGATCTCGATGACGCCGCGGCGGAGCTGGTTGAGCGACAGCTTCGCGGCCTCGGCGAGGGTGACAGCCATGAATCTCTCCTATGGGAATGGTGCGGTGACTGGCGCCCGCGCCGTGTGACCGGGTTAGCCGCCGTAGGCGCCGCGGAGGCGCCCCATGCCGGGGGCCGGGTTGTCCGGGGCGGTGCCGGGCGCGCCGGTGAACTCTCCGCCGCTGCGGGCTGGTGCGGGCGGCACTGCCGGCACGCCGGGTGCCGGCGGGGTGGGCTGGCCAGGGGGTTGCTGCGGCCAACCCTGCGGAGCGGCCGGCTGCGCGGGCTGCTGGCCGGGCTGGCCTGGGGTGGCGGTCGGCTGCTGCCCAGGCTGGGTGGCAACCGCGGCGGCCATCCACGGGTTGGCCGTGGCGATGGCCTGGATGGTCCAGGCGAGCCGCTGCTGGTAGTCCGGCGCGGCCGGGTCCAGACCGGCGGCTGCCTGCTGCCACGCGGTACTGCCGGTGAGGGCTTGCGGGTTGACGCCGAGCTGCGGGGCAACCAGGTACGCCTGCTGCGAGATCGCGGCGGTGCGCATCTGGACGACGTGCTGCTGGGCCTGTCCGCGCAGGCGCTCGATCTCCTCACGGGCCGCCCTGGGCAGCCGGGCGAGGTCGTAGCCCTGGCCGTCGTCGCCCTCAGCGGGCGGCATCGGCGGGTAGGCGGGCAGCGCCGGGAACTGGTACGGCTGGGCGGGCGGCTGCTGGGCGGCCTGCTGGGCGGGCGGCTGGGCCGGCGCCGACTGCTGCGGCCACCCGGGCGGGGCGGCCGGCTGCTGCTGGGGCGGGACCTGCGGCGCGTAGGCGGGCCATGCCTGCGGCTGCTGCTGGGTGTAGGGCTGGGCCGGCTGAGCGGGCGGCTGGCTGGGCAGCTGCTGGGCGGGCTGCCCCTGCGGGGCGACCGGCGCAGCTTGCGGCGCAGCCTGCGACTGCTGGGCGGGCTGGGTCATGCTGAGCCTCCAGGCTCGGGTTGTTGATCGGCTGCGGCCAACGGCCGCCCATCCCCTCTTCGGGCTGGTCTACAGGTGGACGAGGACGTCCAGAATCCGCATGCCGCGCTCACGTCGGTCAGCGGTGACCGTCAGCCGCGCGCCGCGTTGCAGCAGGATCTCCCGGTCGTCGTCGCCGAGGGAGACCGCGCCGACGCCGGGCTGTGCGGTGAACCGCATGACGATCGGCTCAGGTACGCCCCCGGTGCCGGTGTCGCTGCTGGTGGCATAGCGGGTGGCAACGCTGCGGGCGGTGCTGGTGGACATGACGCTGGGATCGGAAGCGGTGACACCGACAAGGCTGCCGTCGACCCGGTCACCGAACAGCAGCCGCGGTTGGTTGATGCCGCGCCAGACCTGGATCGGTTCCGGCAGGATCGAGCTCCGCATCAGCCGGTCGATGAGGTTCCGGGCATCGGTATTGCCGGCGCGGAGGTCGAACGGGTCGACACCGCCGACCTCTTGCATGTAGTCCCACATGATCTCGCTGAGCCGGTCGGCCTCGGCCGGCGAGAACTCCGCCGGTCGCCCGCCGCGCCACTCCAACGTGCCGATCTCTCGCTGCTGCAGGACGTTCGCTTCCGGGTTCTGGATCCGGATGCGGAGCCGGGCTGGCGGGACGTTCAGCGCTGCTGACCCGCTGATCGGCGGCGCGGTGGACGCTGAGGTGGGCGGCTGCGGTGCGGCCGGTGCCGCCGGCGTCGGCGCTGGCGGTGTGGCCTTGGCCGGAGCGGCCTTCTTCGCCGACGTTGCCTTGGCGGCTGGCGCCCGGGTCTCCTCGGGCGGCGGCGGGGCGGCCTTGGTCGGCGTGGCCTTGCGCACGGCAGACGGCGCCGGAGTGGGCGTGGGCTGAGGGCTCGGCGGGGTGGTGTCGACCGGGCCGGGCGGCGGCCGGTGGCCGAGGTCGATCTGCTCACGGTGCGGCTGCCGGATCAGGCCGGTCGCCTCCACGTGGTCTCGGATCTCGGCCTGGGCGGCGCGGACCTTCGCGTTGTGTGCCTTCTTAGCCGCGGGGTCGAGCGCGGTCTCCGCCTTCAGCTTCTCCGACCGCACCCGCCGTTCGAGCGCGCGCAGCCGCTGCCTCGCCTTGTCGCCCTCCGGGTCCTCCGTATGGGTCGGGATCCGCGTCACGCCCGGCATGTAGCCGCTGAGGCTGTGACGGCAGTTGGGGTGCATCAGCCCGGCCGCAATCGCCTCGGCTACCGTGCCGGCGATCTCGACGTTGACCATGACGCCGTCGCGCGTGGCGTGCTCGACCTGGATGGTGCGCCGACCGGCTGGCCCACTGCGGGCCAGGATCTTGCCTTCCCATGGCCTGCACCTGGCGCATTCTTGCGGCGCGTTGGACACGATCACCAGGTCGAGGCCGGCCGCGCTGAGCCGGTCGAGGTGGCCCTCAACAGCGGCCTGCGCGACGGTTGATCTCGCGGCCATCTCAACGTAGGACGCCAGATTCCAGGCGCGGCCTGAGCGGTCAACGAACCCCGTGATGCCCTGCGTGAGCAGCCGCTCCCAGGCGATCTGTGACGCACGTCGGCGGGTGGCAAGCCCGGCCAGCACATCAGGGGCGGAGCCTGCGGCGATGACCTCGCGGTAGCTGTCGAGCTGCCACCGCATGATCCTCAGGTGTGTGCCGCGCAGGGCTGTGGTTAGCGAGAACGCCAACCGGGCGATCGCGTCGGCGCCGGGGATTGCTCGCCGGGCCTGGGCCAGCTGCGCCGCAGCACCGGCCTGCCGGCGCTCGATCATCGCGCGGAGCCGGTCGTTGGGGCTGCTGATCTCGGCAAGCCGCAGCCACTCCGGGTGGGTGGACTGTGCCCGGGCCAGGTCATCCATCGCCGCGGCGCCGCCGCGGATGTGGGCAAGGATCGTGGCCTGGGCAACCTCGTCGGCCAAGCCGCCGTTGAGGCGGCCAATCAGGTTCTGCGCGAACTGGCGCAGCGTGCCGAGCCCGCGGAGCTTGTCCTCCGCCCAGGTCGGGGAGTCCATACCGCTGGCCAGGCGCCGGGCCAGGTCGGCAGCGAGCCGGGTCTCCAGGTCCTGGTAAATCGTGACGATGTTCTCGCTGAGGTCCTCGGCCAGGGTGCGGTCGACGGGCACGAGGACCTCCCGGGTCTATGCCGGTGGTGCGGGGTCGTCGACCTGGCCGGGCAGCTCCGGCGCCGGCGGCGAGCCGGTGAAGGTGTCGGGGTTCTCAACGGACTTGCCGGTCTCCTTGAGGATCCGGTCGACCTCGACGCCGATCTGGGTGTCGTCCCAGTCCGGGCGCCGGGTCTTGACCTTCTCCCAGGTCGAGATCGCCTCGGCCACGCTGTACGCCTGCAGGGTGCGGGCCATCGATTCCGGGTCCTGGGAGACGCTGTCGCCGAACTGGACGTCGGGCAGCTCCGGTGTGATCCCGCTGCCGAAGATCTTGACGTCGATCATCTGCAGCGTCTCGGTGATCTCAGCGACCGGTGATCGCTGCCCCAGAAGCTTGGCGTCGCGGCCGATGAACGACGTCCGCTCGCGAGCGGTCACCTCGGTGGCGGTGGCGTTGCCGCCGCCGTCCATCCCGAACGACTGGGCGCTGTAGCCGGCGGACTGAACGATCGTCCGGGTCTCCGCCTCCACCATCCGTAGGTGCTGTTCGACGCGGATCTCAGGCTGGATCAGCTCGATGTTGAGGCCCTTGTCGTCGTCGGCCATCGTCTTGACCGGCGTCATCAACTCGCGGGCAACATCGAACGTCGCGCCCTTGCCGGGGCCGAGCGACCTCAGGTATTCCTCTGGCACCATGAGCCGGGCGACAGCCAGGCGCATTTCCCGCGTCAGGTTCGACCAGGTCTCGTCCAGCACGTCGAGCAGCGGCTCCACCCCGTCAAGGTCGGACCGGCCGAGCGCGGCCGCCCCGGGCACGTCGTCCCAGCACGGCGCCGGCGTTACGTTCGGGGTGTAGACGGCGGTGAGCCGGTCGTCGAGGCCAGTGCTGATGGCGCCAATGTTGTCGGTGATCGTGACGCCCTCGGCGCCGACAAGCCAGGCGGTGTCGGGGTAGGCGCCGAGGTCGATGCGACGGCCGATCATGTCATCGGTGCCCTCGTAGACGGCGTGCTGGATGGTGCCCGGATCGTGTCGTTCGAGGTAACGGATCACGCGCCGGTTGTCGCGTCCCAGTTCGCGCCAGACGGTGAGGGCGGCAAGCCGGCTCCACCGCCACTCGGGTACGCCGGCGGCCGGGTCGACGCGAGCGATCCACGGCCGATCCAGGAGGCTCCTGTCCCACACGATGCGCAGGAATCCGCCGCCCTTGCCTGCTGTGACCTCGGCCGCGGCGAGCAGGGTGGCGTGCACGCCGTCGTCGACGAGTTGGTCGAGGCGCTTCTGCGCCTGGGCGTTGACGACGGTCAGTGTCGGCGGCTCGCTGTACAGCAGTCGGCTGCTGGTCGTGGCGATGTCCCGGGCGAGGGGTACGTGCAGCTTCGCGGGCCGCTGGCCGTCCGGGACCTGCTCACCCCAGAACGTGCGCGGCCGGTTGAGCTGGCTGCCCTTCGGCTCGTACTGCTTGGCGAGCTTGACCGGGTCGCCGCGGTACCAGGCCGTCCACTCGCCGATCTTGTCGAGGACGGGGTCGAGCCAGCGCGGCGGCCAGGCGCTGTCGGGCTTGTCGGGGAGCGGCACCTGGTCTCCTTCCGGGTCAGGCTGCGAGGTCGAGTTGGCTGCGGCGTAGCAGTGACCACCAGATCGAGCGGGTGGAGTAGATCGCGTACCGGGCAGCGTCGATGCTGTCGTCGCCGGCCTTGATCGGCTCGTCGCGGCCTTCCAGGGCCGCCTTGTCGTCCCAGCTGTAGCCGGGGATCTCCGACAGCAGCCCGACGCATGACGAGTGGATGCGCAGCCGGTCGGTCGCGAACAGCGACATCATGGTGCGCAGACCCTCGACGACCTCCTTCTTCGCCGGCTTGTTCGGCAAGCCGTCCTTGGCCAGCTGGACGCGGAAGTCGGCGGCGGCCGAGTCGACGAGCACGTATTCGGGAGCGAGTGGCTCGCCGGCGTCGAGGGTGCCGAGCCAGCTGCGTAGGGCGTGGCTGTACTCGACTGGGGCCATCCTGCGGCGGGCCTGGATGCTGTCGTGGCGCCACTCGTTGGTCAGGTACAGGCGGCCGTCTGCGCCGAGGGCGAGCATGACCGCGGCGAACGGGTGGGCGGTGCCGTAGTCGACGCCCAGCGACAGCCAGCGGCGGATTGCGGGCAGCTTCGTGACCACGTGCTTGCGGTCGTCGAACGCGTCGAAGATCGCGCCCTCGGCGAGGACCCAGAGGCCTTCGATGAACCGCTTGTACCAGAGGCCGACGTACTCGCGTTTGATCGAGCGGACGTACGCCGGGTCGAGGCCGGGGTTGTCGTCGAGGGTGAAGTGCCAGTGCCGCAGGCCGAGCTTCGCGGCCCGGAGCAGGAACCGCTTGCGGAGCCAGTGGTTCGGGTTGTCGGGGTTGCTGGTGCCGAAGAAGCGGGCGCCGGGCACGGACATGCGACCGAGCAGCTGGTCGAAGAACGCCTCCGGCAGCAAGCTGAGCTCGTCGCCGTACGCGCCGGCGCAGGTCATGCCGCGGAGCCGGCCTTCGGCGCGGGCGTCGTTGGCGGTGATGACCTCGATCTGCCGGCCGAGGATGCTGGCGGTCTCGGCGCCGCGCGTGTACTTGATCAGCGACGCGGCTGGGCCGGTGACCATCGGGTCCATGAGCGGCCCGAAGACGTTTCGGGCGACGGTGCCGTACGTCTTGCCGGTGACGACGAGCTGCCCGCCGCGGGGGGCGTTGGCAACGTAGATGAGCCAGCACAGCAGGGACGAGATGGTCTTGCCGCTCCGGATCGAGCCGGTCCACAGGTTGATGCGGGCGGTCGCGTGGGCGATCGAGCGTTCCTGCTTCTCGCTGAGCAGGACCTCGCGCTGCGGCGGTGGAGCGGTGAGCAGGTCAGTCATCGAGGTCGCCGGGTTCGTCGTCCTCGACGGGGTGCTCGTCGTCGCCGGTGCCGTACTTGGCAGTGAGGCCGCGGCCGAGGGTCTCCAGGAGCGAGACGACCTGGCCGAGGCTGGCGCCGGAGTCGTACTCGTCGAGCTTGACCGAGCGGTCGATCGCGATGCCGATCGCGTTCATCAGGTCGCGCTTGTCGCGTGGTGTTGGCTCGGGGATCTCGCGCTCTTCGTAGGTGTTGTCCTTGCCACCGAAGTTGAAGGCGATCACCGGCGCGAAGAGCTGGGCACGAAAGCGGTCGACGTCGTCCAGGAGCGCCAGGGCGAGCGCGGCCCGTCTCGCCTTGGCGTCAACCTTGCGGGCCTCGGTGGCTGCGGCGACCTCGGGGCCACGCTCGAAGGTGAGGCCGGCCTTTTGGGCGATGTTGCTGACGGTTTTGCCGGAGCGGCCGATCTGGCGGGCGATCTCGTTGCGGGAGAGGCCTTGGGCGTGGAGCTCGACGACGCGTTCGCGGTCTTCGTCGGTGACGGGGCGCCGGTCAGCCGTCATGGGTCACCGCCTGTCCGGCGCCGTGCCGTGGTCGAAGGGTCAGGCGCGGAGTGGCTGCCACTCGGCCCTGTAGTCGGGCCGGGCGGAGTACATGAGGGCCAGCTCGCGCAGCACGTCCTCAGCGAGCGCTTCGACGCGGTCGTTGCCCCACTCGGATGCGCAGCGGTCGACGATGCGCCGCTTGGCGTCGACGTCGGCCCTGGCTTGGCTGTCGGGTGCGGCGTTCGCCTGGTCGACGTCGAGCTGTGCGCGGAGCCATGCGGCAAGGTCGTTCATGTCAGCCATGTGCTCACCTCACCAGGGGCCGGAAGCTTGGTGAACCCGGCCCGACTTGCACGGGCAGCAACCGAGACGAGGCACGGCAGTGTGTCGCCGGAGAGCGTCGGTGTGTGGCGGACTCGCGGGCCCGGGAGTGTGCTCGACCGGGCTGTGGGCACAGGCCACCTGTAGAGGCAGACTGTGAGAGCAGGGTACATGATCACGCCGCCTGGTCGCCAACACTTGCCTTTGCCCTGGCCGTGACCGTCAGGACGCGCTCAGCGTCGCGCACGCGGTACCAGGCGTTGCCGGTCCGCTGGCCTGGGGTGTGGACGGCGGGGAGCAGCCCGTGGAGCTTGTCGCCGCGGCGTCGGCTGCGGCGGGCCCAGTCCCAGATGCGGTCGGCGGTGATCGGCCGGTCGGCGGTGGTGAGGCGGGCGGCGAGTTGCTCGGCCTGGAGGTGCTCGTCGACGGGCAGCATGAGGTACTGGCGGATGCGCTGGTCGGCTTCGGCGATCCAGAGGGCGAGCCGGGCGGCGTGGTGCACTGGCAGCGCGGCCGCGGCGGCCTGGAGGCGGTCGAGCGGGTCGCTGGCGCCGGCGAGGCGCAGCTCCCGGGCGAGCCACGCCAGGGTGGCGGTGGTGCTGGCGGCGAGCTGCTCGGCGCGGCGGCTGAGGACGGCGCTGGCGCTCGCGGCCGCGGTGCCGTTCACCGCGGCGTTGGCGGTGGGGTCGCCGGGTCGGCCGCCGAGGGCGCGGCGGGTGCCGAACCGCTGTGAGCCGATGCCGTCGGCGGCCTCGACGAGCGCCATGCCGCGCTCGCGCTGGGCGGCGTAGACGTGAACGTCGAGGGCCTCCCTGGCCGCGCGGAGCGACCAGAGGGCGGACTGGGCGTCGAGGTGGTGCTGGTGGGTCAACGCTGCTCCTGGGTGCGTCTGCGGCGGACGTGTGCGGCGCGGCTGCGGATGATGTGGGCGGTGCCTTGGCCGGGGAGGACGGCCGTGGGGTGGTAGATGGCGTCTGGGTGGCCGCGCCGGCGGGCGCGGCACACCATCTGGTCGAGGGCTCGTCGGTCGATGCCGAGTTCGGCGGCGATGTCGTCGACGGGCATGCCGGTGGAGGCGAGCTGGCGCCAGCGGGCGAGCCGGCTTGCGGTGCGCTCGTGGGGCCGGTAGTTGCTCATGGCACGGCGCGCTGCGCCCGGTCGGCGAGTTGGTCGAGGAGCTCGGCACTGGAGGTTCGCGGCGGGGGTTGGACCCAGCTGGCTTCGACGAGGACGGCGCGGTGTCCGCCGTCGACGGCCAGGCCGAGGGCTTCGTCTGCGCGTTCGCGGGTGGGGTGGACCTCGCCGTCGAAGTCGAGGCACCAGCGGCCTTCGGCTCGGTATAGGACGATCCAGCCGAGGACGGCGCCGGCGCTCATACCTGGCCGCCGCAGGTGAGCGGGGTGCCGTCGGCGTACCAGCGGTGTCCGGCGTGCGGCTCCTCGATGAAGCACTGGCGCTCGACGGGCGGCTGCTGCGCCTGCTGCGGCGGGTTGAGGGCGTCCTGCAGAGCGCTGTACTCGTGGGGCCGGAGCCGGAGTTCGCCGGCGAGCGCGAGGTGCCCGGGGTCGGGGCCGGCGTAGAGGCGGGCGCTGACGTGGGCGCGCTGGTCGTACGCGCGGAGGGCGAACACGACGGCCTGGGCGACCTCGGGCACACCGTCGCCGGAGCGGTCCTGCGGCACGCTGCGGAGCCCGCCGGGGACCAGGTCGACGGTGAGCTGTCCGACGGAGACGCTGCGCTCGGCGACGAGCCGGCGGACCTCGGGCAGCAGCTCGGACCGCGGCAGCGGCGTCGAGGCGCCGAGCGCGTCCGCCAGCTCCGGATCGAGGTCGCCGGCGAACGGCGTCGCACCTGCCGCCTCACGGCCGAGCTGGAAGGCGCGGTGCGCGAGCCGGTACGCGGCATCGGCACGCTGCGACCGCTCACGCTCGGCCAGCTCGTCGAGCAGCTCCTGGGGTAGGTCCTCACCCTGGGCCTGCGCCAGCCGCGCCTGTACGTGGCTCACGAGGCGCTGGATGCCGTCTTGCGCGCGCCGCGAGGAACCGGTGCCGGCGGCGGTGACGTCGTCTGGGGTTTGGGGGTTCTGGTCATCCATTGCGGCTCTCCTCGGCTTCGAGTCGGATCTGGCGTGCGATGTCGGGCGTCACGTACGTGCTGGGTGGGCGGGTGTCGACGGGGATGGGTTCGGGCCAGTCGTCGTCTGGCGGCGGTACGTGGGCGGTGGCTCGGGCGATGGCGGCGGCCGCGGATGCGTGGGCGGCCGCCTCGCGTCGGGTGGTCATGTGGCCTCGCTAGATCGGGCGATGGCGGCGGCTGCTGCGGCGACGCCGCGGCGGGTGCGTTCGGCGACGGCCGGGTCAGGGCGGGCGCCGAAGGGCACGCGGTCGCGCCAGTCCGTGTCGCCGGCGGGGAGGACGCGCGGCGGATCGGGGCGGCGGGGTGGTGTCCACCAGGGGCCGTCGTGTGGGAGGCGGCCGGGTGCCTGGCTGGTCCGGTCGTGGGCGACGGCGAGCATGGCGGCCTGGACGAGGGACCACGGGCGGTCGAGGACGTCGGGGTGGCTGAGTGCGCGCCGGATGGATCGGGCGGACCACTCGGGCCGGATAGTGCGGACGGCGTCGGCGAGGGCTGTCTCTGCTTCGGCTGTTCGCTCCTCCTCCGGCAGCCGGCTGGCCGGCTGGAGGGTGGGGGAGTGTGGTGTGTGGTGTGTGGGGGATCCGGTAGTACCTGTAGTACCCACACTCCCTGCCCCATTCGATTGGGCATCGGATTGGCTATCGGATAGCCCTTCTTCCTGCGTGTTTAGGCCAGCGTCGATGGGCTGGTCATCGCGAGGGGTGGATGGGCTATCCGATGGGCTATCGGGTGTGTCTTCGAGGTCGCCGGAGGGCAGGCCCAGGCGGCGGAGCTCGGCGGCGAGGGCGCGGCGCACGGTGGGCGACCGGACCTCTCGGCATGCGGCGAAGATGGCCATGCGCCGCTTGGGGTTGGTGTACCCCTTGTCCCAGCGGACGAAGGACCGGACGAGCAGCTCGTCGCCGTCCCAGTCGATGACGAGGAACCGGGTGTCGGCCAGTCGCGCGAGCGACCCGGTGATGTCGTCGATGGTGGTGTCGGCGGCGTAGCGCGCCCAGCGGCGGTCGGTGATGGCGAGGACGCCGGCGGCGCTGATGTCGGGCTGTGTCACGAGCATCAGGTAGGTGCGCTGGTCGACCGCGTTGAGCCGTCGGAAGGCCTCGTTGTCCCAGATGGCGGTGACGATGTTGGCGTAGCTGCGCGCCATGGTGGCCGGTCCCCGCCTTTCATGATCGATAACTGTGGATGTTGTGGTGGGTGCGGCTCGGCGCGGTCACCGGGGAAGTGGAGACCGCGCCGAGGCAGTGCGGGGAATGGCGTCAGGCCGGGATGGAGGCCGCGGCGAGTTGCGCACGCAGGCGCTCGTTCTCCGCCTCCAGCTCCAGCTCGCGTGCCGACGCGACGCCCGTGTAGATGTCGACGTTGATGTGGTCCACGTCGACGCCGCCGACAGGCGTACCGAAGAGGCTGCTGCCGTTCTTGCCCGACGCCTGCCCGAGAATGCCGCTGCACAGGGCGGTGACGGCACTTCGGCGGTCGGCCTCGGGGCCGCCGTGCTGGCACACCTGGATGTCGAGACTGACGCTGGACTCCGGGAAGGTCAGCAGTGCGCGCTGGAAGCGGTCCGCCAGTTCGCGGAGCGAGTCCGCAATCTGGTCGGTCGTGGTGACGTACCTGGTCATGTGCGAATCTCCTCTTCGGCGGCGGCGGCGACGAGCGTGCAGGCGGCGCAGTCGATGCGCCGGAGCCGGATTCGCTCGCGGGTGTGTCGGCTGGTCAGGTTGATGCCGCAGATGTGCGGGTAAGGGCCGTCAACGGGCACGTCGCGGCCGAGGGCGTAGCTGGCACCAACCCAGATGCCGGTAGCGGCGCGGGCCATCAGTCGTCGTCCCGCTCGCCGAGGCGCCGGAGCTCCAGCTGGCGGGTCTCCGGGTCCTGCTGCGGGTACTCCTGGGCGGGCTCGTCGACGGCCAGGTGGTGCGCGTCGCCAGGAGCGCCGACCATGCGGCACGAGCTGCACGTCTTGCGCTTGCGGTGGTCGAGCGGGATGGACTCGTCCCACTCGAACGGGTGCCGCTGGACGCGGCTCTGCTTGGCCCCGGGGCGCACCGTTCGGCGGCCCGGGCGCGGTGTGGCGCGCGGGAACTGGCTCACGAACGCCTCCTGCCGGGCGGGTTCGCGCGGTACCAGTCGAGCGCCTCCGCCAGGACGCGGCGGTGGGCGGTGACCCGCTCGGCGTCGAAGGGTGCGATGCGGCGGGCCCGGTAGGCGGTGTTGATCCGGTCCCGCAGTGGCGCGGGCAGCAGCGGCCAGCACGCGCGGCACGCCAGCTGGGACTGCGCGACCGTCTCGCCGCAGTCCCCCGGGCAGCCATGCCGACTGGTCGGTGTCGCTGGCATCAGAGGTACCTCCCTGCTGGCGTGATGGTGGTGACGGCAAGCCCGGCGCCATCCGGCCCCGGCTGGTCGTCCCAGCCCTCACCGATGCAGTCCGAGCAGGTGCACCGGTCGTCGTTGAGGTCGCTCACCGCCGCGCCCCGGGCGGCCGGGCCGTCAACGTATGCCGAGGTGGGCGCAGGTGTACCCGGTGCGCATGGTGCGATCTGGTGCGCTTTGGTGCGCTCAGGTGCGCTCGGCTCCACGGGTTGCTCCTGCAGCGGCGTCACGAGGTCACCTGGACCAGACGGCGTCGACAGCCGCGATCCGCAGCGCCTCCTCGTCCGGCGTGACGGGTTCATCGACGGGCTGGTTGACGGGCTCGTCGACGGGCACCGGCTCCGGCCACGCCTCGTCGCCGTCCCAGTCGGCCTGCTCCTCCGGCATGCCGGTCAGCTCGCCGGCGACGTCGCGGCGGGCCTGCTCGCGCAGCGCGACCGCGTCCGGCGTGCCGAGGCTCGACGCCTCGATCAGGCGGTCGATCGACGGCCGGGGCACCTCGCGGGCGGCGATCTGCCGGAGGTGGCGCTCAAGCGCGGCGTCGTCCTCGAGGAGCGCGGCCGCGCTCGGCCGGTCGATCCGGTCCGTCGGCGCCCAGCGGTCGACCCAGGCCAGGCCGGACCGGTCGAGGACCTGTCGGGCGCGGGTGACGGCGACGTAGGCCAGCATCGCGTCCTCGCGCGGCACCTGGGGGTCCGGCCGGTCCTCGGAGATCCGCGGTTCGCGGAAGTCGTCGGCAATCCGGACGTGCTTCCACTCCCTGCCCTTGGCCTTGTGCGCGGTGGAGAGCACGAGGTGCGCCTGGTGCTCGTCGACGAGCGAGCCGAGGATCCGCAGCACGCCCTCAGCGGTGTGATCGTCGATCAGCTTCACCGCGACGGCCAGGTCGGCGCCGGCGGCGTCCTGTGCCACGTAGTCCTGGACCTCGGCCCAGGACGAGAACGCCATCAGGTCGGGGTGTGCCGTGCCGAGGCCGGCCTGCAGCTCGATCGCGGCCTCGGCGAGCCGGCGCACGTCGTCACCGCCACCGACCAGAGCGACTGGGACGCCGGCGTCGAGCGCGGCTGAGGCCTGCTTGACCGCCTCCGCGTTGGTGCGGCAGAGGATCGCGTCGGGCCCGTCCGGTAGGGCGAGGCTGACGACCTCGGACCGGATCGGCTGGTGACCGGTCAGCCGCAGCGGCGCATCGAGGATGGCCAACCATTTGTTGGCCTCCTCCGCCACCGCGGGCCCGAACCGGAAGCTCTGCGACAGCTGCAGGCGGCGGCCCTGGAAGGTCGCCATCGCGTCGGTCGCGCCGCGCCAGCCGTAGATGGCCTGGGACCGGTCGCCGACAAGGATGCGCTGCGCGTTCTGCCGCTCGACGATGCCGGCCACCGCGGCATTGGAGTCCTGGGCCTCATCGAGAAGCACGTAATCGCCCGGCAGGATCGGGTTTCCGAGCGCCCAGAGCTTGAGGTAGTTGTCGTGCTTGAACGGCAGCACGCCATCGATGCGGCTGATGTCCTCCCATGCCCGGCGGGCGTGCGGAAGGATGACCTGCGCGAGGGCCTGCCGCGCGTTGACGCCGTCGAGGCCGGCCAGCTTCGGCACGTGCCACCGTTCGATCTGCTGGTCCGCGCTGTAGCAGAACTTCTCGACGGTCTGCATGGTGATGCGGGCGAGCTGCTGCGGGGCGAGCGGGCCAAGCTCGTCGACGACCCTCGCCGGCTCGTTGATCCGCAGGAGCTTCGCGATCTCTCGGGCGGGCATCCGCGGTGCCTTGAGCCGGTGAGCGTATCGGCGGCCGATCGCCTGGAATGCCAGGCCGTGCGAGGTCTTGCACAGCACGGTGCGGGGGAAGTCGCGGGCGGCCTCGGTGGCGATTGCCTTGTTGTAGGCCATGTAGACGCCGCGGCGGCGCGGGTTCGCGCGGGCCAGGAGCTTGAGGGTGCTGGTCTTGCCGGTGCCGGCGCCGGCCTCCACCACCAGGTGCTCCCCGGTGGTGGAGGCGTCGACGATCGCGGCCTGCTCAGCGGTCGGCCGGTGGCTCACGCGGTCACCTCGCCGGCGAGGACCTCGTCGAGCAGTGCGGCACCGTAGGCAGCAAACGCGTCCTTGACGCCCTTTGCCGCGGTGATCGACAGGGACTTCGGTACGCCGCCCTTGCGCGCGGCCACGCCCGGCACGACCTCGCCGGTCTTCGGGTCGGCGACCTGGTCGCCCTCGCCGGTGGGCACGCAGTCGGCGAGCAGCTGGGTCTGGAAGCCGGGCCAGATCTGCTCGGTGGTGACGGTGCGGATCTGGTGGGGGTGCCGCTCCTTGACCCAGGCGATGAGCGCGTCAGCGTCGGAGACGACGATCGCGTCCTTGCTGATCGAGAGCGACACGGTGGCCACGTCGGGCATCCGCCACGACGGTGCGGTCTTCTCGCGGGCGTACTCGGCGCGGGCCTCGTCCTGCAGGCTGGCGCGGACCTCGGCGGCGCGGGCGGCGGCCGCGGCGGCGAGGCCCTCCAGGCGGAGGACCTCCCGCACGCGGTCCAGCCGGCTGACGGGCGGTGCTTCCGCCGGCGGGAGCGGGGGCAGGTCGGCGGGCGCCGGCCACAGGTCGGAGTCGCTCACGCCGCAACCGCCTGCTGAGAGGCGCGATCCTGCAGCGCGTTGATGACCGTGGTGGCCTCGGAGGCCGTCAGCTCCTTGCTGCTGCCGACCTCGCGCCTGACGAGGTTGGCCGTGATCTTCAGCCGGTTGGCGCGGTTCGGGTCGCCCGCGTAGCCGAGCTTGCCCCACAGGATGTGCATGCGGGTCAGCTGGTCGTGGGTGGCCATCGGCACGGCGTCCGGCGCCGGCGGCTCGGGCGGGTCGACCGGCGCGGCGTCGGCGAGCCGGGCCAGCATGGTGCCCAGCTCCTCCTGGTCGCCGGTCTCGTTCTGTAGCTTCCGCTTCGCCACCGTCGGGTGCCCGGCCCACAGCCGCCGCAGCTCGCCGCGGATCTCGTCGGCGGTGCGGCCCGGCTTGAGCGCCCAGTCGCGCAGGTCGGCGGCGGACGGCGGCTTCGGCTTATCCGCCGCGGCCGCGCTCGTCTCGCGCGACTCGCTCTTCGGCTGCTCCGGTTCGGCCGCGGCGTCGTCGTCCTCCTTGAACGTCGCGCCCCACAGGTCCAGTGCCACGCCGAAGCGCATCGCGGCGTTCCGGATCGCGTCGCCGATCGCCTCCTTGATCGCGTCCGGGCCCTTCTTGCCCTCCGCGTGGCCGTACCCGAGGCGGGTGACGCCGGCGACGGTGAGCCGGATCCAGAGGCCACCGAACGCGTCGATGACCGGCAGGCCCTCGGCGCTGAACGCAACCGGCTCCCAGGACCACCCGGGGTCGGCCTGCAGCAGGCGGTCAGTCGTCTCTGCGTGGCCGACGTAGTCGAGGTGCAGGTGTGCCTCGGTGATGGTGTTTCGGCAGTCGTTGCACTTGACCTTGCGGTGCTTGTCGCAGGTCTGGCCGCGAGGCGCGTCACGGCAGGACTTGCACCAGACACGGGGCAGTTTGCCGACGACCTCGGGCGGGAACGGGTTCCGCAGGATCTTGGCGACGTCGGGCGTCATGGTGATGGTCACAGGAGACCTCCGGTGCTGGCGAGGGTGACAGTGGGCAGGACCAGGCGGCGGACCGCCGGCGGCATGAACGTCGGGTAGCGGCGGACCATCACGCGCAGCGCAGCGCGGTCCGCGGCCCGGGCCGGCTGGACGCCGCACAGCGGGCAGCTGCGGCTGAGGCCGCCCTGGCGCTTGATCTGGCGCTCGCGGGCGCGAGTCCCGTCCCAGGTGCGGGCGAGGTACCAGGTGATGCCCGCGGACCGGACGACGGCGAGGAGCCGGGCGCCGCGGCCGGCGAGGTGGTCGGCGAGGCGGGCCTCCAGGTCGGAGGCCCAGCCGAGGTAGTGCCGGGCGTGCTGGTACGGCCGCTCGAAGTGCAGCAGGTAGATCGTGCCGGCGCGGCTCATTGCGCGGCCGCCGAGGTCGTGACCGGGCAGCGCCCGATGTACCGCGGGTGCACGAGCTGCGTCGCCTGGGTGTGCTGCCCGACGTGCCGCGGGCTGGTCTCGCGGTGCGCTGGGCGCCACCGCGGATCACTCGAGGCGAGGTGCCGCGGTGCGTGGCTACTGGCGGTGAGGTCGGAGGTGTCCACGGCGCGTCGGCGCCGCTGCTGAATCCGCCGGCGGGCAGCGGTGGCCAGGTCGACGATGAGCTGCCAGTTGGAGATGAGCCGGCGGTCCAGGTTGGGCAGCCGCCGTGCCGCCATGACGGCGGCGACGAGCACGACGGCGCAGCAGGCCAGCCAGAGGAGGAGCACAACGGTGGTGAGCGACTGCGAAGCCATCAGCTGGCCTCCCCACCGTCGAGGAAGTTCTGGCGCATGATGCCGTCGAACTCCTCGTCGATGGCCTCGGGCGGTGCGCCGGTGGTCCAGACGGGCAGGTACTCGACGGGCTTGTCCGCGCTGGCGTCTTGCGCCTGCCACCGCAGCGCCTCACGCGCCCGCTCGAGCTCCTCCCGCAGGGCCGCGGCGTCCTTGCGCGCGGCTGCCTCGTCCAGGGCCAGTTGCCGCTTCTCGCGCTCCAGCTCGGTGATGCGGTCGTAGGCCTCGGCGACGTCGCCGTCCGAGGCGAGCAGGGCGAAGCCGAGGATGACCAGGAGCAGCAGCAGGCCGGCGATGATGTAGCCGCTCGTCATGCCGCACCACCGAGCTGGCCGCTGCCAGCGGTGAGCCCGCCGGCAGCGCCGGTGCCCTTCCGCCGCAGACCGGCGATGTAGCCGGTGAGGTACGCCGACGACAGGTGCTGGGGGAGCACGCCCAGGGCGACGAGGACGTCCACGGCCTCGCGAACACAGCGCGGCCGGAACGACACGTCGAGCAGCTCCTCGCCGTACC
This sequence comes from Dactylosporangium sp. NPDC000521, assembly GCF_042898305.1. Lineage (NCBI taxonomy): Bacteria > Bacillati > Actinomycetota > Actinomycetes > Micromonosporales > Micromonosporaceae > Dactylosporangium > Dactylosporangium sp. NPDC000521. The sequence goes on along the minus strand of NZ_JBIAYW010000004.1, from coordinate 752,460 downwards.
GGCTCGCCCGCATCTGGACGCGGACCTCGTCACCGTTTCCGGGCCCCCACCAGACGGTGCAGACCTCGGGGTGGGCCTCGGTGGTGGTGCGCCGCCACGCGCCGCCGTGGCCGCCGATGGTCCACTCCGGCTCCCAGCGGGGCCGAGAGCTGTACGGGCTGGTGTGCAGCTTCTCGCGGGCCCAGCGGTGGACGCGGGCCAGCAGGAGCCGCTCGTCGCGGGTCAGGACGGGCACGAACCCGGCGCCGGTCGTGTCGTCGACGGGGCGGCGGCTGTGGTGCACGACGAGCCGCGCCGCGCCGGTGCTGCCCGTCTTGCACGGCTCGCCAGCCTTGGCGCCGCACAGGCAGTCCGCGTACAGCTCCCACGGCGAGAAGCCGACCGTGGCCGGTGCGGCGGTCACCAGGCACTCGCCGGGATGCGCACGTGGACCGTCTCGGCGGAGTGCAGGTGCACCACACCGCCCGCCCACGCGGTCGACAGGACGGCGACGCAGGTGCCGCCCGGCTCGTTGGCCGCCGAGCAGGCGTTGTCGTCGCACTCGACCAGCCCGGTGATGTCGTGCCAGGTCGCCTCGTCCTTGGCGTCGAGGATCTGCCAGCGGGCTGCCAGGTCGTTGGTGTACGCGCGCTCGATCTCGCCGGCGGCGAGGGTGAGCCGGGTGGTGTAGGCACCGGCGCCGGCGCGGCAGCGCTCCAGCAGCTGCAGGGCGGCGGCGACGGTGTCGGCGGGCATCTCGGCGAGCAGGTTGACGATGTGCCGTTCGCCGGCGTCGAGCTGGATGCCGTCGAGGACGGCGCCCAGGGCGTCGCGGTTGACGGCGCGCAGCTTCCGGGCCGCGGCCAGGTAGTCGTCGAAGCCGCTGAGGTCCGGTTCGCGCCTGGGCGGGCCGGTCGGTACGGTGTGGGTCATCGGAGAATCTCCTCCGTGGTAGGGGATCCGGGAGTCGTGCGAGGCCGTCCGACCGGCCTGACCCTGGGTCCCTGATCCGTTGGGTGGGTTAGGTGCGTCGCCGGCGCTGGCCGGCGACCAGGGAGCCGGCCGCCCAGGCGACCAGCAGGGCCAGCAGCAGGACCCCGGCACGCTCGTCGGGCGTCGACCGCACGTCGGCGGCCGCCGCGACGGGCGCGGCCAGGGCGACGAGCACGAAGCCGGCCTTCAGCAGCCGGGTCATGCCGCAGCCGCCGTGGTGCTGGTCTGGGACTGTCGTGCCGTCTCGGCGCGGCGTGCGTCGATGCGGGCGGCGATGAGACCAACCTCGCGCGCCTCGTCCGCCGTGAATGGCGGCAGCTTGGCTGCCTCGCGTCGCGCCCAATCGAGGATCCGCTGTTCGTCGGTCATCAGGCGGCGCTGCGCTTGATGGCGTCGGGGTTGTCCGCGATGCCCAGGGCAGCGGCGAGCGCCTTGAACTTGGGGGGTGAAACCCGGGTGCGAGTGCCGCGTTCAATCTGGCTCAAAAACCCGATAGACATGGGCACGCGAGGGGCGAGGGCAGAGATGGTGTCCCCGAGCTGCTTGCGCAGCTCGCGAACGGCCGCTCCGTCGACCTCAACCGCCGGTGACGCGGGCGTCGTGGTGGCTTGGGTCATGGGCCGACTGTATGTCAGTTGAGCCAGATTGAGCAAGCGCAAGTTGGCTCAATCTGAGCCGCGGTCGCTTCAGATGGCGCAAGACTTCGATGTGAGTGAATGCACGTTGAGCTAGCCTGAGCAGACTTGAGCTGAAATGATGACCGCATGGACGAGGAGCCGCGAACTCGCCTCGCCCGCATGATCCGCGAACGCCGCGTCGAGCTCCGGCTCAGCGAGCGCCAGGCGGCCCTGCGAGCCGGCATTGCGCGCAACACCTGGGCAAGCGCCGAAGAGGGCGCGCGACAACCTGCTGAACGCAGCATCGCAAGCATCGAGGCAGCACTTGCCTGGCTGCCGGGCAGCATTGAGCGCATCCTGGCCGGCGGCGAACCAGCCTCAGCCGGTCAACCCGCGGAACCCCAACCGGGCCTTCCACCCAAGTTCGACATCCAGGCCGAGATCGACCGGGCCTCCCGGCTTGATCTGCCGGCAGAGGCCCGCATCGAAATCATCCGCCGACTGATGGATCTCTACGAGGAGAGTCAAGCCAACCGGCGCTGACCAACCACATCCGGCCCATGCGTGTCGGCAACAAGGGCGTCGGCTGGCTACTCAATGACGATCCGGTCCTCGTGGAACGTGCGCGCAGCATTCGAGTCGACCGGCAGAACCACGATCCGGCGGCCACGTAGCGCCCGGCGGATCAGCGTCCTCCGTTCTGCCGGCGTCGCACCGGCCCAGCGCCGCTCCCACTCCTCACGACTCGCTGCCACCTCATCCTCCAAGGCCCCGCGGCCCGACGCAGCCTCTGTTCCGAGCGCCTCGATCCGCCCGCGCAGCTCGGCGCCCTGAGCTTCCAGCGGTGCCACCATCCGGTCGTACCGTGCTCGGCTGATCTCGCGCCGGCTGAGTCGGTCGTCCAGGTACTCGATCAGCTGGTCGCACTCAGCAAGTTCCGTCTGCAACTGCTCCTTGGCGTTGCGGGTTGCCCGAGCGGCGTCCTCCACTGCGGCAGCATGCCGTGGATCGCCGAGGATGTCGACGACGAGCGCGCGAACCCTGGAGTCCACGGCGCGCTGATCCACCGTGATTCGCCCGCAGCCAGCGCCGCGGGTGGCGCGCACCTGGCACCAGTACTCACGCCTTGGCGCACCGTCCGGGTACGGCTTCGCCACGGTACGAGGCCGCCCGGTGAGCGTGTGCCCGCACCGACCGCAGTACAGCAGGCCGGAGCACAGGTACTCCTCTGATGCGGGCCGCCCACGTCGACGAGACCCGTACAGCGCGACGACCCGCCGCCACGTGTCCTCCTGCACGATCGGCGTGCCGTCCATCCGGCCCACGATCTCGCCTACGTGCTCGATCAGGCCAGCGTTGCGTGGCCGAGCCAGGACCAGCCTCAGGCCGGCCTGCGTCCATGTGCGGCCCTTCGACGTCCTGATGCCTCGCTCGTCGAGGTCCCGGATCATCGATTCCTGAGACTCGCCGGCAAGCAGTCGAGCGGTCAGCTCTCGTATGACGGCGGCCTCGTCCTCGCGGATCGTCATGCCGTCCGCTTCGAACCCGAACGGCCTCACGGCCACAGGCGCCTCGCCACGCAGTGCCGCCAGCCTCTTACCGCGCTTCACGCGGGTGGACAGCCGGTCGCTCTCGTAGGCCGCGCTGTTCATCTGATCGCGGAACGCCTTCTTGCCGTTGGCGGTGGTGAGGTCGTACTCATCCTCTGAATCCAGGATGAGTAGCCCCCGCTCGGCCGCGGTGATGAGCCGCTCGCCCTCGATCGGACGGCGGCTGAACCTGGCAAGGTCGAAGACGATCACTCCGCCAGTGTCGCCGCCCTCCAGCCGCAACATGAGCCGGTCCCAGCCATGGCGGCGAACCCGCGGGTTCCAGGCGGAACGGCCGCTGTCGACGTGGACCTCGCCGACCTGGGCGCCGAGCGCGAGGATGCGGGCGGTCGAATCGGCGACCTGTCCCTCGGTGGAGCGCTGCCGGTCGTCGCCAACGCGACTGACGCGAGCGTAGATGTCGAGCAGGTCAGGCAGCCGCCGGCGAGTCATGGCGGGAGTGTACTAAATAGCGGTCCACTGGGTCGGTGTAGAAGTCGTCGTGGTGGGCGCCGCCGCGCCAGCGCACGTACTGGTCCATGCCGCCGAAGGCGCTCCAGTTGTTGGTCAGCGGAATGACCAGCCGGATGCCCTTGTCCCGGGCCGACTTCACCACCTGGTCGAGGTGCCGCAGGCCGTCGGGGCCGTCGTTGTAGGCGGGCCGGGTGCCGTCCCAGTACTGGAAGTAGACGCCGTTCTCCTTGTGGTGCACGGATCCCGTGTCGTCCTGGGCGCCGATGTCGAGGAAGCCCCAGGTCCGTAGCACGGTGAATCCGGCGGCCTTCGCGTCGGCGAAGACGTCGTCGACCATCGCCGGTGAGCGGTACATCAGGTAGTAGTTGTTGGAGCCCGCGAAGCGGAACTCCCTGCCGTTGAGGGTGAGGTCGTCGCCGTGGCGGGTGACGAAGCCGGTGTCGCCGCGCGTGGTGGCACCGGCCGGGCCCGCGGTGAGGATCAGGGCGAGTCCGGCGCACGCGGCGAGAAGGGGTCTGATCATCGGCTGCCTTCCGTAGACTTAACCGAATCAGTCCGGAGACTAGAGTTGGCGCCGCTGATGTGTCAATGATGACGTTGACATGCCGCATTGATCGCCCTACGGTCTGCCTTATGCGGTTCAGTCGCCGGGTCACGATCCGTCAGGTCGCCACCCGTGCGGGCGTCTCCGAGGCGGCGGTGTCGTATGCGCTCAACGGGCGGTCGGGCGTGTCCGAGATGACCCGGGCGAAGGTCCTGGCCGCCGCGCGCGAGCTCGGCTGGGCGCCCAACCTCGCCGCGCGCTCCCTCGGGCTGTCCCGCGCCAACGCGATCGGCCTCGTGCTGGTGCGCCCGCCGCGGGTGCTGATCGTCGACTCGTACCTGACACAGATGCTCAGCGGCGTCGAGGCGGAGCTCAACCGCAACGGCATGAGCCTGCTGCTGCACCTGGTCGACGAGGTCGACGACACCGTGGACGTGTACCGCCGGTGGTTCGCCGGCCGGCACGTCGACGGCGTCATCGTGACCGACGTCCGCTCGCAGGACCCGCGCATCGACGCGCTCGTCGAGCTCGGCCTGCCCGCCGCCGTCATCGGCGGCCACACCGGGCCCGACACGATCAGCAGCGTCGACGCCGACGCCGCCGGCACCGCCGCGCGCGTCGCCGACTACCTGCGGGCGCTGGGGCACCGCTCGTTCGCCCGCGTCGCCGGCGTCGCGGAGCTGCTGCACACCCGGCAGCGCGACGCGGCGTTCGCCGACGCCGTGGACCGGGCCGGACTGGACCGCCATCGGGTGCTGCACACCAACTACAGCGCGGTGGACGGCATGCGGGCGATGCTGGACCTGATGAGCGGCGCCGACCCGCCGACCGCGGTCGTCTTCGACAACGACGTCATGGCCGCCGCCGCCCTGAAGGTCGTGCACGACCTGGGCCGCTCCGTGCCGGGGGACGTGTCGGTGATCGCCTGGGACGACTCCGACCTGTGCCAGATCACGGTCCCGGCGATCACCGCCGTCGAGCAGACCCCCGCGCACCAGGCGGAGCTGACCGCCCGGGCCCTGCTGCGGACGCTGCACACCGGCGAGGTCAGCCACACCACCCTGCCGCCGGGCACCCTGCACGTGCGGGAGTCGACCCGCCCGCTGCGGCCGCGGCATCCGTGATCGACGCATTCGAAACGATCCCTTGACACGGGGGTGGGCGCCGCGTGCATGATCCGGCGTGCGGATTCTTGTGGTGGGTGGCAGCGGGCTGATCGGGGCGCACGTCGTGGACGTGCTCCGCGAGCGGGGGCACGAGGTGACGACCGTGGCGCGCGGCGCGCACCCGGGGGTCGACCACCTGCTCGACATGGCGGTCGCTTCGGCCGACGAGCTGCGGAAGCTGCTCGCCGGGCACGACGGAGTGGTGTACGCGGCCCGTACCGACGAACAACGCGCACTGCGCAAGCCGATCCATCCGCAGTTCCGGCGTGACATCGTCGAGCCGGTGGTGCGGCTGTTCGCGGCGGCCCGGGAGGAACACCTGACCCGCGGCGTGGTCATGGGCTCGTACTACACGTACTGGGACCGGCTGCACCCCGAGCTCAGGCTGACCGAGCGCCACACGTACATCCGCTGCAGGGTCGAACAGGCCCGCGAGGCGCGCGAGGCGGCCGGGCCGGGGCTGCCGGTCGCCGTGCTGGAGCTGCCGTTCGTGTTCGGGCGGGCCGGGGACCGGCTGCCGAACTGGGCGCCGGCGCTGGACAAGTGGGCCCGCTCCCGGTCGCCGCTGCTCGCTCCCACCGGCGGGACGGCCGTGACCTCGGCGCGCGCCGTGGCCGAGGTCACCGCCGACGCCCTCGAACGGGGTAGCGGCGAGGACATTCCCGTCGCCGACGAGAACCTCCGCTGGGGCGAGATGCTGGAGCGCATCGCGACCGTGGCCGGGCGGCCCCGCAAGGCCCGCCGGATGCCTGCCGCCGCCGTGCGCGCCGCGCTGAAGCTCGGCGGCGCGCTGCAGGCACTGGGGCGCAAGGAGTCGGGGGTCAACCCCGCCCACCTCGCGGACGTGCTGCTCGCGGAGCTGTTCATCCAACCGGCGACCGGGAAGCCTCTGGACGCGGCGATCCGGGAGACGTTCGAGGAGCGCCCGATCTCCGGAGCGACCAGTTCGCCCGGCCGAGCAGGTGCATGACCGCGGGCACCAGCAGCATCCGGATCACGGTCGCGTCCACGAGGATGGCCGCGACCATGCCGACCCCGAAGATCTTGATGAACACCTGGTCGCTCGGGATGATCGACGCGAAGACGACCACCATGACGGCCGCGGCGGCGGTGATCACGCGGCCGGTGCCGGCGAGGCCCTCGGCGACCGCCCGGCCGTTGTCGCGGGTGCGCAGCCACGCGTCGCGGACCCGGCTGAGCAGGAACACCTCGTAGTCCATGGACAGGCCGAACAGCAGCGCGAACATGATGACCGGGACGAACGCCGCCATCGGTGTGGGGGTGTCGATGCCGATGAGCCGGCCGGCCCAGCCGCCTTCGAGGAAGTAGGCGGCCACCCCGTACGCCGCGGCCACCGACAGCAGGTTCATCACCGCCGCCGTGACGGCGATGACCACGCTGCGGAACGCCATCAGCAACAGCAGCATCGACACGACCACGACCCCGCCGATGAGGTACGCGAGCCGGTCGGCGATCAGCATGTTGATGTCGGTCGCCGCGGCGGTCGCGCCGCCGATGTAGACCTCGGCGCCGCCGGCCGCGGCCGGGATGACGTCGTCGCGCAGGGCGGCGACGAGCTCCGTGGCCTCCTGCGGGCCCATGGTGGGCACGACGGTGAGCAGCGCCGTGCTGTTGTCCCGGTCCTGCAGCGGCGGCGACACCGACGCGACCCCGGGCGTGCCGGCGATCGCGGTCCGCAGCCGGTCCACGGCCGCGCCGGTCGGCAGCTTCGCGACCACCAGCAGCGGACCGTTGGCGCCGGGGCCGAAGCCTTCGGCGAGCATGTCGTACGCCTGCCGGTTGGACGTGCCCGCGGGGTCGTTGCCCGCGTCCGGCAGGTTGAACCGCACGCCGAGGAACGGCGCGGCGAGGGCCAGCAGCAGCGCGACGCTCGCCACCGAAGCGGGAACCCGGTGCCGGCGGATGAGCCCGCTCCAGCGAACCCATCCGGCGTTGGATTGTCTCGCGGGTTTGATCCGTGCGCCGAGGTAGCCGAGCAGCGCCGGGAACAGCGTGACGGCGGCGGCCATCACGACCACGGCGGCGAGCATCGTGACGACCGCGGTGCCGTCCATGATGGACAGTCCGACCGCGAAGAGCCCCAGCATGCTCACCACGACGGTGCTGCCCGCCACCAGCACCGACCGGCCGGCGGTGGCGAGCGTCGCCACGGTCGCCGCCTCGGGGTCGAGGCCGTCGGCCCGCCACTCGCGGAAGCGGGTGACGAGCAGCAGCGCGTAGTCGATGCCGAGCGCGATGCCCAGCGCGGTGCCGATGACGGGCGCGAAGTCCGGCACGTCCACGACGGCGGCGGCGAGCCCGACGAGCCCGGTGCTCACCGCCACCCCGGCGATCGCCGTCGCCAGGGGCAGCCCGGCCGCCACCACCGAGCCGAACATGACGAGCAGCACCACCGCCGCGGCGAGCAGCCCGACCAGCTCCGACCCGCTCCGCTCCGCCTCGGCGAGCTGCACGACGCGCCCGCCGAGCGCGACCGTCACCCCGTCGTGCCGCGCCGCGCCGGCCGCGGCGAGGAGCCGCCGCGTGTCGGCGACCGGCATGTCCTTCGGGTTGGCGACGTCGAGGTCGACCCGGGCGACGAGGAGCCGCCGGTCCGGCGTGATCGCGCCGCCGCTGGTGTACGGGTCCTCGACGGCCGCGACGTGCGGCACGTCCCGAAGCCGGCCGAGCAGCGCGCCGACGAGGTCCCGCACACCGGCCTCGGTGACGTCGCCGGCGCGGACGACCACCCGCACCGTGTCCCCGGACCGGGCGGGGAAGTGCTCGCGCAGCAGGAGCTGGGCGCGCTCGGAGTCCGACCCGGGCGCCGAGGTGCTGGTGGCGAGGTCGCCGCCGAAGGCCCCCGACAGTCCGACGGCGGCGGCGAGCGCCAGCGCCCAGGCGATGAGGACGGTGCCGCGACGGCGGAAGGCGAGGGCGGCGAGCCTGCCGAGCGGCCCTGCGTACGGTGGCGATGGGTTCACGCCGACGATCGTCGCGGTGCGACCCGCCCGGCGTCCTCAGGCGGGCGGCGGCCGCCGGGTACGCAGATCTGCGTACCCGGCGCGGGCCGGCCGCGCCCCTCGTCGTAGCGGTTCTGTCGTACCGGGCCACTAAGCTGCGGGTATGAGACGACCGGGGGTGCTGACGCAGGACCTCCTGCTCGGCTGCCTCGTGGCGGTCATGCAGGTGCAGGGGACCTTCGCGAAGCCGCAGGACGTGGGGTCGCGCCCGCTGACCGATCTGGGCCATCTCGGCGTCGCACTGCTGGTCGCGAGCGGGCTGATCCTGGCCGTGCGGCGGCGCTGGCCGGTCGCGGTGTTCGTCACGTCGGCGCTGATCAGCCTGGCGTATTTCGTCACCGGGTTCACCGACGGGCCGGGGTGGATCGGGCTGTTCGTCGCGCTGTACACGCTGACCGCCTATGGTGACGGCCGCCGGTCGCTGCTGGTCGCCGGCGCGGGCATCGGCGTGCTGGCCACCGGCTGGCTGATCGCGGGCGCCGACGTGGAGCCGCGGGCGGCGATCGGGTGGGTGTTCTTCCGGATCGCGGCGTCCGTCATGGCGGCGGCCCTGGGCGAGTCGGTCCGGTCGCGGCGGGTCGCGGTGGCGGAGGCCCTGGAGCGGGCGGCGCAGGCCGAGCGGACCCGCGAGGAGGAGGCGCGGTCGCGCGTGGACGCGGAGCGGCTCCGGATCGCCCGGGAGGTGCACGACACGGTCGCGCACGCGATCGCCATCATCAACGTGCAGGCGGGGGTCACGGCGTACATGCTGGACCAGCGCCCCGACCGGGCCCGCGAGGCGCTCGTGACGATCGAGCAGACGAGCGCGCAGGCGCTGCACGAGATGCGGACCGTCCTCGGCGTGCTCCGCAACGACGAGGGCGGGCGGGTGCCGCACCCGGGGCTGGGGCAGGTGCACGAGCTCGCCGTGGTCGCCCGCGACGCGGGCCTCGACCTGACCCTCGACGCGGACGTGGCCGGCGACGTGCCGAGCTCCGTCGGCACCACCGCGTACAGGATCGTGCAGGAGGCCCTCACCAACGTGATCCGGCACGTCGGCCCGACGCGGGTGACGGTCACGCTCAGCCGGGGCGCCGACGTCCTCGAGGTCCTGGTCGCGAACACCGGCCCGGAAGGGGCCGGGTCGGAGCCCGGGCGCGGGATCACGGGCATGAGAGAGCGGTGCGAGCTGCTCGGCGGCGACCTCACCGCCGGCCCGTGCCCCGGCGGCGGCTTCGAGGTGCGGGCCAGGCTGCCACTGGTGGCCAACGCGGTGGTGCCGGCGTGAGCCCCGAAGCACGCCGGGCTCGCGACCTGCAGGCACGGGGCCGGCTCAGGCCTGCGCCGGAGCACCAGCGGCGGCGACGGCATGAACACCCCGGAGCGCGGCACAGAGTCGCGAACCGTGAGTGCGGTGTTGGCCTGCGCCGGAGCGCCGCCGGAGGCACAGGCGTGAACGCCCTGAAGTGCGGCAAAGTGTCGCGAACCACGGGCGCGGTGTTGGCTCAGACCTGCACCGGAGCGCCGGCGAAGATGGCGGCGTGAGCACTCCGAAGCGCCGCATCGGGTCACGCACCACAGGCGCAGTGTTGGTTCACGCCTGTGCCGGAGTGTCGGTGGGGATGGCGGCGTGAGCGCGCCGGGACGCGGGCGGAAGGTCGCGGACCACGGTCGTGGGGCTGCTCCAGGCCTGCGCCGGAGTGTCGGTGGAGATGAGGGTGTGGGCGTGTCGGGGCGCGGGCGGAGGGTCGCGTATCACGGGCGCAGTGTTGGTTCACGCCTGTGCCGGAGTGTCGGCGGGGATGGCGGCGTGAGCGCGCCGGGACGCGGGCGGAGGGTCGCGGACCACGGTTGTGGGGCTGCTCCAGGACTGCGCCGGAGCGCCGGCGTCAGCGGCGACTGCATGAGCGCCCCGAAGCGCGGTGGGGTCGCGGATCACGGTCGTGGGGCTGGTTCAGGCCTGTGCCGGAGCGCCGGTGGAGATGACGGCGTGAGCGTGTCGGGGCGCAGCAGGAGGTTGCGAGCCACGGGCACCGTGTTGGCCCACGCCTTCGTTGGAGCGCC